>JAKFVP010000553.1 GCA_021732175.1 Bradyrhizobium sp. | reverse complement strand
CGCCAGGCCAGACCTGACCGTTTGCGGACTCGGCCTCGCCAATCCGCTGGAGGCGGAGGGCCTTGCCACAAAGTGGTCCATCGAGCTCGTCTTCACGCCGATCCAGGGCTACGAGCAGGCCGGCGATCTCGCCGAACTGTTTGCGCGCCCGCTGGTGCGGCGCACGAAGCTGGTGGCCTAGATGCAGCTGACGGTCTGGACATATGAAGGACCCCCGCATGTCGGCGCCATGCGTATCGCGACCGCCATGCGCGACGTTCACTACGTGCTGCACGCCCCGCAGGGCGATACCTACGCCGATCTGCTGTTCACCATGATCGAACGCCGCGACCGCCGTCCGCCGGTCACCTACACCACCTTCCAGGCGCGCGACCTCGGCGGCGACACCGCACAGTTGTTGCAATCGGCGATTTCAGAGGCTTACGAGCGCTTCAATCCGTCGGCGATGCTGGTCGGCGCCTCCTGCACCGCCGAGCTGATCCAGGACGATCCCGCCGGCCTTGCGCAAGCGCTGCAGCTGCCGATTCCCGTGGTCCCGCTCGAGCTTCCCTCCTATCAGCGCAAGGAAAACTGGGGAGCTTCGGAAACCTTCTTCCGTCTTGCGCGTGCGCTCTGCAAAACCCTCCCGAGAGGCGTCCCCCGCCGTGAGGAGGGAACGGGAGCGCGGCCAGTCTGCAATCTGCTTGGTCCGACGGCCCTCGGGTTTCGTCACCGCGATGACCTCGCGGAAGTGACCAGGCAGGTTGTGGACCTTGGAATCGATATCAATGTAGTCGCGCCATGGAACGCTACCCCAGCCGATATCGCACGGCTGCCCGAGGCGGATTTTAATATCGTGCTGTATCCCGAAATCGCGCTCGCTACCGCGCAATGGCTGCAGCGCACGTTCAATCAGCCCTTTACTCGCACGATTCCGATCGGCGTCGCCGCGACACGCGAGTTCATTGCCGAAGTCGCGAAGCTCGCCGATGTCGATCCGGCCGGCGCGCTGGCGCGGGCCGAGACGCGCCTGCCGTGGTACTCGCGGTCAGTCGACTCGACTTATCTCACCGGCAAGCGCGTCTTCATCTTCGGCGACGCCACGCATGTCGTAGCGGCTGCGCGCGTCGCTTCGCGCGAACTCGGCTTCGATGTCGTCGGGCTCGGCACCTACAGCCGCGAATTCGCGCGCGAGATCAGGGAAGCCGCGGCGCTCTATGGCGTGGAGCCGCTGATCACCGACGATTATCTCGAGGTGGAGGCGAGGGTCAGCGCCCTGCAGCCAGAACTCGTGCTCGGCACCCAGATGGAACGCCATATCGCAAAACGCCTCGGCATTCCCTGCGCGGTGATCTCGGCGCCGACTCATGTGCAGGACTATCCCGCGCGCTACTCGCCGCAGATGGGTTTCGAAGGCGCAAACGTGATCTTCGACACCTGGGTTCATCCGCTGATGATGGGCCTTGAAGAGCATCTGCTCGGCATGTTCCGCGAGGACGTCGAATTCAACGACACCGCGCCGTCCCATCTCGGACAAAAGCCTGTCGAACCCTCGGTCGTGGCGGTGGCGCCGAGCGTGGCAGCCTCGTCCGAAATTCGCTGGGCCAAGGATGCCGAGCAGGAGCTTCACAAGATTCCTTTCTTCGTGCGCGGCAAGGCGCGCCGGAATACCGAACGTTTCGCGCAGGAGCGGGACGTTGCCCTGATAACGATCGAGACGCTGTACGATGCCAAGGCGCATTTCGGCCGCTGACATGACGCCCATCCGGGTGGTGATCGTGACGATGGACAGCCATCTCGCGTCGGCTGCCTCGCGCGCGACGGCCTTGCTGCGGTCGGAGTTGCCCGGCCTGAATCTGGCGATCTACG
Source organism: Bradyrhizobium sp. (assembly GCA_021732175.1). Lineage (GTDB taxonomy): Bacteria > Pseudomonadota > Alphaproteobacteria > Rhizobiales > Xanthobacteraceae > Bradyrhizobium. The sequence continues at coordinate 34,302 of JAKFVP010000553.1, read as the reverse complement.
CCGCGGATGAGTGGGGCTGCGATCCCGCCGCGTTGGAGCGATGCCGCGAAGACATCGGGCGCGGCGATATCGTGCTCGCGACGATGCTGTTCCTCGACGAGCACATCCAGGCTGTATTGCCGGCGCTCGCCGCACGGCGAGATCAATGCGATGCCATGATCGGCTGCCTGTCCGCGGGTGAAGTCGTGCGGCTGACCCGCATCGGCAGGCTGACGATGTCGGGCTCCGGCGGCGGCGTGTTGTCGATGCTTCGCCGGCTGCGCGGTGGCGGCAAACCCGGCGCCTCCAGCGGAAAGGGCCAGATGAAGATGCTGCGGCAGATGCCGCGGCTGCTGCGCTTCATTCCCGGCACGGCGCAGGATCTGCGCGCTTATTTCCTCACTCTGCAATACTGGCTTGCAGGCTCGGAAGAGAATTTTGCCAACCTCATTCGCTTCCTCATCGGCCGTTACGCCGACGGGTCGCGCGCCGCGTTGCGTGGCACGGTGAAGGCGGCCGATCCGATCGAGTATCCGGAACTTGGGCTCTATCATCCGAGGCTCGGCAAAAAGTTCGCCTCGCGGCCGGAGGAACTGCCTGCCCAGCCCAAGCCGGCCGGCCGTGTCGGCGTGCTGTTGATGCGTTCCTATCTGCTGGCCGGCAACACCGCGCATTATGACAGCGTGCTGGAAGCGCTGGAATCGCGCGGGCTCAGTGTGATCCCGGCCTTCGCGAGCGGCCTCGATTCGCGCCCCGCGGTCGAACGCTACTTCATGAAGGACGGCATTGCGACGGTCGATGCCGTGGTATCCCTGACCGGCTTCTCGCTGGTCGGCGGGCCCGCCTATAACGACGCCCGCGCCGCCGAGACGATTCTTGCCGCGCTCGACGTTCCCTACATCGCCGCGCACCCATTGGAGTTCCAGACAGTCGAGCAATGGCGGGACGACGCCCGCGGGCTGACGCCGGTCGAGGCTACCATGATGGTGGCAATTCCGGAACTGGATGGCGCGATCGCGCCGATGACGTTCGGCGGAAGGTCGTCGATATCGGACAGCGGCCGCGACATGGCGCCGATGCCGGAGCGAGCGATCATGCTGGCCGCGCGCGTCGCCAAGCTGGTCGCGCTGAGGAAAAGTGCCCGCGCGGAGCGCCGGCTCGCGGTCGTTCTGTTCAATTTCCCGCCCAATGGCGGCAGCGCCGGCACCGCCGCCTATCTCTCGGTATTCGAGTCGCTGCACAACACGATGACGGCGCTGAAGGCCGCAGGCTACAGCGTCGATGTGCCCGCCACGGTCGAAGACCTGCGGACGCGCGTGCTGAAGGGCAATTCGCAACGCTTCGGCACCGACGCCAATGTCGCAAGCCGCATCCCCGTCGACCAGCATGTTCGGCGCGAGCGCTGGCTCGTTGAAATCGAGAAGCAGTGGGGACCGGCGCCGGGCAGGCACCAGACCGACGGCGGCCATCTTCTCGTGCTCGGCGAAAATTTCGGCAATCTCTTCGTCGGCCTGCAGCCGGCTTTTGGTTATGAAGGCGACCCGATGCGGCTGTTGTTCGAGCGCAGCTTTGCGCCGACGCATGCCTTCTCGGCCTTCTATCGCTGGATCCGCGAGGATTTTGGCGCCCACGCCGTGCTGCATTTCGGCACGCATGGCGCGCTGGAATTCATGCCGGGCAAGCAGGCAGGCATGTCCGGCGACTGCTGGCCGGACCGGCTGATCGGCGATCTGCCCAATCTCTATCTCTATGCATCGAACAACCCGTCGGAAGGCACGCTCGCCAAGCGCCGCGCCGCCGCGACCCTGATCAGCTACCTCACACCGTCGATCGCGCGCGCTGGTCTCTACAAGGGGCTCGCCGACCTCAAGGCTTCGCTCGACTCCTGGCGCAACATGGCGCCCGATACGGCGCAGGCCATTCGCACCGACGCCGCAGCGCTGATTCAAGCGCAGGCCGTCGCGGTCGATCTTGCTGCCGCGGAGCCGGCCTGGGGGGATACGGCAGAGACTGCGATCACAGCACTCGGCAACAGCGTGCTCGAACTCGAATATTCGCTGATCCCGCATGGACTGCATGTCGTAGGCTCCCCGCCATCGGCGCCGCAACGCGCCGAAATGCTCGATGTCGCCGGCATTGTCGATGACGATGGCCGCGCCAGGCTGGATTTGCTGCTGGCTACAGACCACGAAACGCCGGCTGTCCTTCATGCGCTCGATGGCGGCTATATCCGTCCTGTCGCCGGTGGCGACTTACTTCGCAACACCGACGTCCTTCCGACCGGCCGCAACCTGCACGGCTTCGATCCCTTCCGTATTCCGAGCGCGTTCGCGATCCAGGACGGCGCGCGTCAGGTCGACCGCCTGCTGGCGCGCCATGCGGGCGAAGGCAAGGGCCTGCCGGAAACCATCGCGCTGGTGCTGTGGGGCACCGACAATCTGAAGACCGAAGGCGGGCCGATCGCGCAGGCGCTGTGGCTGCTCGGCGCCGAGCCGCGCCACGACAGCTATGGCCGTCTTGCCGGCGCGCAACTTATCCCGCTCGAACGCCTCGGGCGCCCGCGCATCGACGTCGTCATCACGCTCTCCGGAATTTTCCGCGACCTGATGCCGCTGCAGACGAGGCTGCTCGCGGAAGCTGCCTTGCTGGCCGCCAGCGCTGACGAAGCCGCCGAAATGAATTTCGTCCGCAAGCATGCACTGGCCTATCAGGCCGCGCATGGCGGCGACCTCAGGGATGCCTCGCTTCGCGTGTTTGGCAACGCCGAGGGTGCCTACGGCGCCAACGTCAATCATCTCATCGATTGCGGGGCGTGGACCGACGAGGAAGAGCTGGCCGAGGCCTATACGCGGCGCAAGGGATTCGCCTACGGCACCGACGGCCGGCCGGTGCGCCGCGACGCGCTGCTCGGTCACGTCCTGTCGGGCGTCGACGCCGCCTATCAGAACGTCGACTCCGTCGAGCTCGGCGTCACCACGGTCGACCATTATTTCGATACGCTCGGCGGCATCAGCCGCGCGGTCAAGCGCGCTCGTGGTACCGCGGCGCCGGTCTATATCGGCGATCAGACCCGCGGCGACGGCGTGGTGCGCACGCTGTCGGAGCAGGTCGCGCTGGAGACGCGTACCCGCACCCTTAATCCAAAATGGTACGAGGCGCTGCTCGCGCACGGCTATGAAGGCGTCCGCCAGATCGAGTCGCATGTCACCAACACGGTTGGCTGGTCAGCGACGACAGGACAGGTCGCGCCGTGGGTCTATCAGCAGATCACGACGACCTATGTGCTCGATGAAGCCATGCGCGAGCGCCTTGCCACGCTCAATCCAGCGGCTTCCGCAAAAATCGCGAACCGCCTGATCGAGGCGCATGAGCGAAACTACTGGTCGCCAGATGAAGCCATGCTCGACGTCCTGCGCAAGGCAGGCGAAGCGCTGGAAGATCGCCTTGAAGGCGTGGGAGTTGCCGCATGAACATACCTATTAGACAACCCGTTGCGACGGCCACCGCACGCCGGCCCGATGGCGCGGGCAGCGTCCAGGTGCAGATGGACCCGAATATCGTGATCGGCACCGCCAAGGTGTTTTCGGTCTACGGCAAAGGCGGCATCGGCAAGAGCACGACGTCGTCGAATCTTTCCGTCGCCTTCTCCAAGCTCGGCAAGCGCGTGCTGCAGATCGGCTGCGATCCCAAGCACGACTCGACCTTTACGCTGACCAAGCGGCTGGTGCCGACCGTCATCGATATCCTCGAGCAGGTGAACTTCCATTCCGAGGAATTGCGGCCGGATGATTTCGTCTATCAGGGCTACAACGGCGTGATGTGCGTCGAAGCGGGCGGACCTCCCGCCGGCACCGGATGCGGTGGCTATGTCGTCGGCCAGACGGTAAAGCTGCTCAAGGAGCACCACCTTCTCGAGGATACCGACATCGTCATCTTCGACGTGCTCGGCGACGTCGTCTGCGGCGGTTTTGCCTCGCCGCTGCAGCATGCCGATCGTGCGCTGATCGTCGCCGCCAACGACTTCGACTCCATCTTTGCGATGAACCGGATTGTCGCCGCCATCCAGGCGAAATCGCGCAACTATCCGGTGCGGCTCGGCGGCGTCATCGCCAACCGCAGCGCCGCCACCGACCAGATCGACAAGTACAACGAAAAGGCAGGCCTCAAGACGGTCGCGCATTTCCCCGATCTCGACGTCATTCGCAAGAGCCGGCTGAAGAAATCGACCCTGTTCGAGATGGAGGCTTCGCCCGAAATCGAGGCGGTGCAGAACGAATATCTGCGGCTGGCGGCCTCGCTCATCGCGGGTACGGAGCCCCTGAACGCCATTTCACTGAAGGACCGTGACATTTTCGATTTGCTGGGATTCGACTGATGACGACAGCGCACTATCTGGAACGAAGAAGCGAGATCGAAACCTATTTCGACCGTACCGCAGTGGCCGCATGGTCGCGGCTGACGTCGGACGCACCTGTGGGACGCATTCGCGCCAGCGTCCGCGCCGGCCGCGACGAAATGCGCAACACGCTGATGTCGTGGCTACCGCAGGATCTGCGCGGCGCGCGGCTTCTCGATGCCGGTTGCGGCACCGGTGCGCTGTCGATCGACGCAGCGCGGCGCGGCGCCGATGTCGTCGCCGTCGATATCTCGCCGACCCTGATCGAGATCGCGGGCAAGCGCATTCCCGTCGATATCAGTCCGCGGGCGATCCGCTTCCTGGCCGGCGACATGCTCGATCCCAGGCTCGGGCGGTTCGATTTCGTCGTCGCGATGGATTCCGTCATCCACTACCGCCCGGATGACGTCGCCCGCATCGTCGCGAACCTGACAGCGCGGACGTCGCATTCACTCATGATGACGTTCGCTCCGAAGACGCCGGCGCTCGCCGTGATGCATGCCATCGGCCGGGCGTTCCCGCGCGGCAACCGTGCGCCGGCGGTGGAGCCGGTCGCCGAGCAGCGCTTGCGCCGTCTGCTGATCGATGCCCCTGAGATCGAAGGCTGGACCTTCGGCCGGAGCCGCCGGGTTTCCAGTGGTTTCTACAAATCGCATGCCGTGGAGCTTCTGCCGTCGTGACACGCGCCACACCATCGCTGGCACAAAGCTGGATGCGGCTGTCGTCGCGGTTCCTGCCGTTTGCCGATGCGGCGACGAAAGAGCTGCCGCTGTCGCGGCTGATGCGACTTTCGCTGTTCCAGGTGTCGGTCGGCATGTCGGTGGTGCTGCTCAACGGCACGCTCAACCGCGTGATGATCGTCGAGCTCAATGTGCCGAGCTGGCTGGTGGCGCTGATGGTGGCGCTGCCGCTGGTATTCGCGCCGTTCCGCGTCCTGATCGGCTTCCGCTCCGACAATCATCGTTCGGTGCTGGGCTGGCGGCGGGTGCCCTATATCTGGATGGGCACGCTGCTGCAGTTCGGCGGGCTCGCGATCATGCCGTTTGCGCTGCTGGTGTTGTCGCTCGATGGGCCCGAGCAGGTCATCGCGGGCCGGATCGGCGCGGCGCTTTCATTCCTGCTGGTCGGCGCCGGGCTGCACACGACGCAGACGGCCGGTTTGTCGCTTGCGACCGATATTGCGCCGGATGCGTCGAGGCCGCGGGTCGTCGCCTTCCTTTATGTGATGCTGATGCTCGGCATGATGGCCAGCGCGTTGTGCTTCGGTGCGCTGCTGGCGGATTTCAGCGAAAAACGCCTGATTCAGGTGGTGCAGGGCGCAGCGGTGGCGCAGATGCTGCTCAACATCATCGCGCTGTGGAAGCAGGAGGCGCGCGATCCGTCGCGGACGGCCGCAAACCGTGCGCGGCCGCGGTTCAAGGAGTCCTGGCAGAGTTTTCGGCAGTCCGGCGGATCGCCGCGCGTGTTGCTGGCGGTCGGCCTCGGTACGGCTGGATTCACCATGCAGGACATCCTGCTTGAGCCCTATGGCGCGGAAATCCTGCATCTCAGCGTCGGCGAAACCACCGCGCTTACCGCGTTGTTCGCGGCGGGGACGCTCGCAGGCTTTGCGATCTCCGCGCGCCGGCTCAGCAAGGGCGCTGACCCCTACCGTGTCGCGGCGCTCGGCGCGCTCGCCGGCCTGATCGCGTTCTCGGCCGTGATCTTCTCCGCGCCGCTGGTGTCGCCGCTGCTGTTCCGGATCGGCACCACGCTGATCGGATTTGGCGGCGGTCTCTTTGCCGTCGGCACGCTAACGGCGGCAATGGGCCTGGCGCAGAATGGTGAGAACGGGCTCGCACTCGGCGCCTGGGGCGCCGTGCAGGCGACCGCCGCGGGTCTTGCGATCGCCGGCGGCGGCGCGATCCGCGACGTGATGTCGTCGATGGCAGGACACGGTCAACTCGGCCCGGCGCTCGCCACGCCCGCGACCGGCTACAGCATCGTCTACCACATCGAGATCGCGTTGTTGTTTGCGACGCTGGCGGTGATCGGGCCGCTGGTCCGGTCGCGCCATTCGCCGCCGCTACCCAAAAAGATGCAATTCGGCATCGCAGAGTTTCCAGGTTAGTCCAATCGGGAGGACGTCATGCAAACCTTCTTCACGAGCTCAATCGACGTCGCGCAGGTCACGCTCTACGGCTTCTGGATCTTCTTCGCAGGCCTGATCTTCTATCTGCGCCGCGAAGACAAGCGCGAAGGCTATCCGCTGCAATATGAAGGCCCAGGCCGGCGTAGCGGCATCGGCTTTCCGGCCATGCCCGGCCTGAAGACCTATCTGCTGCGCAAGGGACATACCGCCACCACGCCGGCCTGGAAGAACGACCGTGCCGATGCGCCGGTGGAGCCGATGGCGCCCTGGCCTGGCTCGCCCTATGTGCCGACGGGCAATCCGATGCTCGACGGCGTCGGCCCCGCTTCCTGGGCCGCGCGCGAGGATGTGCCGGAACTGACGATGGACGACATTCCCGCCATCGTTCCGTTGCGCGCCGACACCACCATTTCAATTGCGGCGGAGGATCCGGATCCCCGCGGCATGGCCGTGATCGGCGCCGATGGCGAAATCGGCGGCAAGGTCAACGAAGTCTGGGTCGATCGGGCCGAGATGCTGATCCGGTATCTCGAGATCGAAGTGGAAGGCGCCGTGGGCCGCCATGTCCTGCTGCCGATGACCATGGCGCGGATCAACAAGAACCGCGGTTGGGTGCTGGTGCAGTCGGTGCTGGGACGGCAATTCGCCGATGCGCCCGGCATTGCCAACCCCGATCAGGTGACCAAGCTCGAGGAAGACAAGATAGTCGGCTATTTCGGCGGCGGCAATCTCTACGCCACGCCCGCGCGTCAGGAGCCGCTGCTGTGAAACGGGCAATCGGAAGTTTCGACGAACTGGTGCTTCCGAAGGACGAGCGCCTGCTCTGGCAGGGCAGGCCGTGCGCTCGCTCGCTGGCGGTCCGCGTGTTTCATCTGCGGCTGGTGCTTGCCTGGTTTGGACTGCTGTTCATGGCGGGGGTCGTCACGCGCGCCATGGAGCGGCAGTCCTGGCTCGATGCCTTATCTGGTGGCTCACGCCTGATCGTGCCCTGCGCGATCGCGATGCTGCTGCTGGCTGGGCTTGCCTGGCTCTATAGCCGCACCACGCGGTACACCCTGACCAGCCGCCGCGTCCTGATCCAGTTCGGCGCAGTGCTGCCGATGACACTCACGATTCCCTTCGCTCAGGTCGGCAGTGCCGATGTCAAGCTCTGGAGCGACGGAACCGGCGATCTGCCGCTGTCGGTCATCAGCGACAAGCGGCTCGCCTTCCTCCTGCTGTGGCCGCATGTGCGGCCGTGGCGACTGAGCCAGGTCGAGCCGATGCTGCGCTGTGTGCCCGACGCGCGGGGAGTCGCAGATATTCTTTCCAAAGCACTCGTCGCGGCCTCGTCTCCGGCGCCCGAGCCGACAGCGGCGGTGATGCCCGTGCCGCGTCTGGTGCGCCCGGTGCAGGCGATTGCGTCGGCGGCATAGAGGAGGACGAGATGAGCGAAGCTGTTGCTGATCGAAACGTCCCGCGAGGCGCGCTGATTGGTGCGGCCGCGCTGATCTCCTTTGCAATCCTGGCGGCCGCGGTCGGCAAGGCGACAGGCTTCGGCGCGGTGCGCGCTGGATATTCCGTGCCCGTCAGCTCCGTTGCGCTGCAGTTCCAGGACCGCCCGGATGGCGGCATTTCCGTGATCGCGCCGGAAACAGGAACGGTTGTTGGCGTGATCGAAGCCGGCACCGACGGCTTTGTGAGGACGGCGCTGCGCAGCCTTGCTTACGACCGCCAGCGCCGCGGCGTCGGCTCCGCGCCGCCCTTTGTCATAGCCACATGGCCGAACGGCCAGACCACGCTGGACGACCCTTCGACCGGGCGCCGCGTCGAACTCGCCGCATTCGGCGTGGGCAACATGCAGACATTCGCAAGGCTGACGATGCTGGGAGGTGACAAGCCATGAACCTGCTCTGGCGATCGGAACCGCGCAGCTTCGATGTCGGCTGCACCATAGAGGTCGAGCAGACCGGGGAGAGCCTGCATGCCCATGTCAGCCTCGACAACGATGTCGAGATCAGGCCCGGCGACGAGGTCACCATTCACGGCGCGCCGATCCGGGTGGCGTTCGGCGACCGTGTCAATCTCCGCCGCACCGCTACCGTCGTGAGAGCAGGGGCATTCAAACGCACGCTCACGTACCTCGCCGGCTATCTCGAACTAACCGAACTCTATGAAGTCAGCTTCTCGAATGGGAGGGCAGCATGATCGCAACCGAAGGCGGCACCCGCACGACATCAACGGACATCGCCTGCCAGGACACCATCCTCAGTCCGCGCTTCTACACCACGGACTTCGACGCCATGGATCGCCTCAACGTCGATCTGGTGCGCGCGGAATGGAACAGCGTGATGGCCGACCTGCGCGCGGACTTCAACAAGAAGCATTTCGTCAAGACCGACGAATTCGCCAAGGATCTCGACGACCTTCCGCCGGAGCTGCGCAAGGAGTTCAAGGATTTCCTCGTGAGCTCGCTGACCGCCGAGTTCTCCGGCTGCGTGCTCTATGCCGAGATCAAGAAGCGGATCAAGAACCCCGATATCCGCGAGCTCTTCACTTATATGAGCCGCGACGAGGCGCGCCACGCCGGGTTCATCAACGAGATCCTCAAGGATCACGGCATTGGCGTCGATCTCGGCTTCCTGACCAAGGCGAAGCAGTACACCTATTTCCGGCCGAAGTTCATCTTCTACGCGACGTATCTGTCGGAGAAGATCGGCTATGCGCGCTACATCACCATCTTCCGTCAGATGGAGCGCAATCCGGACCGCCAGTTCCATCCGATCTTCCGCTGGTTCGAACGCTGGTGCAACGACGAGTTTCGCCACGGTGAGGCCTTCGCGCTCCTGATGCGCGCCGATCCAAAGCTGCTGCGTGGCCACAACAAGCTCTGGATAAAATTCTTCCTGCTTGCGGTGTTCGCCACGATGTATGTGCGCGATCACATGCGCCCGGCGTTTCATGAGGCGCTCGGCATGAAGCCGACCGAATACGACATGCGGGTGTTCCGCATCACCTCGGAAATTTCGCGCCAGGTGTTCCCCGTCGTGCTCGACATTGACGATCCGCGCTTCCTCGCCGGTCTCGAAAAGCTGCGGCTGATATCGGAAGCGATCGCGGATGCAAAGGAGCAGGGCGGCCTAAGGGGGCGTCTCAAACGCCTGTTCCTGCCGCTGGCGGCGGCTGCCGCCTTTGGCCGGATGTTTCTGCTGCCTGCGAAGAAGAATGAACTGCCGCACGAGATCAGGCTGCAACCCGCCTGGTAAGGGGAGGCGCGCCATGGGCACGCTCGCAATCGCCGTCCCGTATGTCCTGTTCGTCTGGTGGTTCTCTACCGGAGCCGTGCTCCTGCTGGTGGCGCTTTCGGCGCGCCACGGTGTGTTTCTCAAGCTGGCGGCCGTCGCGCTGGCGGCAGCCTCGCTCGCGGGAATCGTCGCCAGCAGGAGCGACACCGGAGCAGCCGGCGCTTACTGCGCGTTCACCTGCGCGATCCTGCTCTGGGGTGCCGTCGAAATCTCGCTGCTCGCGGGCTGGATCACGGGCCCGCGGCCGGAACCGTGTCCGAAAGGCGTCAGTGGTGTCGAACGTGTCGGTTACGCGCTCCAGGCGATTGCCTATCATGAGCTGCTGCTGATCGCGACGGCCGCGCTGACGTTCGCGGTGACGACCGGCGCGGCAAATCAACTGGGTTGGTGGACTTTCGCGGCGCTGCTGGTGCTGCGCCAGAGCGCCAAGATCAACCTGTTTCTCGGCGTGAGGACTCTGAACGACGAGTTGATGCCGTCGCAGGTGGATTTCCTGCGCAGCTATTTTGCCCGCAAGCCGATGAACTGGCTGTTTCCGGTATCGGTCACGGCGGCCACCTCCGCCGCAGCGCTTTTCGTCGTCATGGCAATGACCGCCGGCTCCGATTTCGAGGAGCTGGCGTTTGCCCTGTTGGCTGTGCTCGTCGCCCTTGGTGCGCTCGAGCACTGGTTCATGGTGCTGCCAGTATCGGTCACCGACCTCTGGCGCTGGAGTGTTCGTGCGAAACCGCAAGAAAAGCCGAGCGCCCCGCCGCAACAGCCGGCGGCGCGTCCCCAGCTTTCCGTCATTCCCGGCGGCGTCGCCGATGCGAATAAAGCGTTACCGAAAGCCGCGGCCTGCTCCGCGCGCCAACGTCTGGAGGATCAGTTCCGGCAGGCCTATCGGGAGCAGCAGGCGCAAGCCCCTGCCATGATCGGGCTCGCCGGCCTGACCGGCGCCGCGCGTCCGGACGTTTCAACCAACACCAACCGACCTGCATAGGGGAGAGCACCATGAACTATGAAGACTATTTCCGACGCCAGCTCGATGGTCTTCGCCGCGAGGGACGCTACCGCGTGTTTGCCGACCTCGAACGCAAGGTAGGTGCCTTCCCGAAGGCGACGCATCATAGTCCGAGCGGCCAGCGCGAGGTTTCCGTCTGGTGCTCCAACGACTATCTCGGCATGGGCCAGCATCCCAAAGTGCTCGCCGCGATGCATGAGGCGCTGGATCGCTGCGGCGCCGGCGCCGGCGGCACGCGCAACATCGCGGGCACCAATCATTATCACATCTTGCTGGAGCAGGAGCTCGCCGACCTGCACGGCAAGCAGTCGGCCCTCCTGTTCAACTCGGGCTACGTCTCCAACTGGACCACGCTGAGCACGCTGGCTGCCCGCATGCCGGGCTGCATCATCTTCTCGGACGAACTGAACCATGCCTCGATGATCGAAGGCATGCGGCACAGCCGTTGCGAGACGCAGGTGTTCCGGCACAATGACGTCGCCGACCTCCGGAGCAAGCTCGCCGACGTCGATCGCAGCGTGCCAAAACTGATTGCTTTCGAGTCGGTGTATTCGATGGACGGCGACATCGCGCCGATATCGGAGATTTGCGATGCTGCAGACGAGTTCAACGCGCTGACCTATCTGGACGAGGTCCACGCCGTCGGCCTCTACGGACCACGCGGCGGCGGCATTTCCGACCGCGAAGGGCTGAGCCAACGTCTCACCGTGATCGAGGGTACGCTCGCCAAGGCGTTCGGAGTGATCGGCGGCTATATCACTGGTTCACATACCGTCTGCGATTTCGTGCGCAGCTTCGCATCCGGTTTCATCTTCTCCAGCGCGCTGCCGCCAGCAGTCGCGGCGGGCGCCCTCACCAGCATCCGTCACCTCAAGGCGAGTTCGGCGGAGCGAGAGCGGCATCAAGATCGCGTCGCGACGTTGCGCCGGCGCCTCGACGAGGCCGGGGTCAATCACATGGACAACCCGAGCCACATCGTTCCGGTCATGGTGCGCGACCCCGTGCTCTGCAAGCAGATCAGCGACGTTCTGCTCGATCGCTACGGCATCTATGTGCAGCCGATCAACTATCCGACCGTGCCGCGCGGCACGGAGCGGCTGCGCATCACGCCGTCACCGCACCACACGGATGCTGACATCGAGGCGCTGGTGGCGGCGCTGTCGGAAATCTGGGCGGAGGTAGGTCTCGCGCAGGCCGCCTGAGGCTCGCCGTGACCTACCACGAAGCCGGCTCGGTCGAAGTGCAGCGAGCGCAGGCCCGTGCCTGGTTCGAGAGCCTGCGCAGCCGCATCTGCGCGGCGCTTGAAATTCTCGAACAGGAGGCGCCCCCGGAATTGTTTCCGGGGACGCCGGCCTCGTTTGCCTTCAAGCCTTGGAACAGAAAGTCGGGCGAGGGCGGCGGCACGGGCGGGTTCCTTAAGGGAGGCCGCCTGTTCGAGAAGGCCGCCGTCCACACCTCCTCCGCCAACGGGAAGCTGACGCCGGAGCTCGCGAAAACGCTTCCCGGTGGCGACAAGCAGCTCGACTATCTCTCGACCAGCATCAGCCTCATCATACATCCGCGCAGCCCGCGTGTACCTACAGTGCACATGAACACGCGATTTCTGGCGACGTCGGTAGGGTGGTTTGGAGGCGGTGCCGACCTGACGCCCATGCTGCCTGAGCAGCGGTCGCAGCAGGCCACGGATGCCGCCGTGTTTCACCGCGCGATGCAGCGCGCCTGCGACGCCCACGATCCATCCTACTATCCGAAGTTCAAGGCGTGGGCCGATGAGTACTTCTTCCTACCTCACCGCAACGAAGCCCGCGGCGTCGGCGGCATCTTCTACGACCACCTCAACAGCGGCGACTTCGCAAAAGATTTTGCGTTCACCCGCGACGTCGGGCTTGCACTGCTGGAAGCCTATCCGGGCATTGTCAGGCGCAGGATGCGGGAAGCCTGGACCGGGCAGGAGAGGAAACAGCAACTCGCCTGCCGCAGTCTCTACGCGGAGTTCAACCTGCTTTACGACCGGGGCACGATGTTCGGGCTCCGAACCGGCGGCAATGTCGAAACCATCCTCAGTTCGATGCCGCCGATGGTCAGTTGGGATTAGCGGCACATTCGCGGGTCGCCAAATGGAGACCGAGCTCTGCATGGCGGTGTAGTTGGCTGGGGAACCTGGATTCGAACCAAGACAAACAGAGTCAGAGTCTGTTGTGCTACCGTTACACCATTCCCCAACGGAATACCCAGAATAATCAATGCCTTAGTTGGCTATCCGGGTAAATCGCTTACGGCGGGTTCAGGACAAATCACTGCCCCGCTGGCGGGGTGGTTCTACTCGCTTGATCCTGTCCTTGGCAAGCGCGGAAGCGCGGTCATTTTGCGCGCCACGCTGCCCGGGTGGCGACGTCCGGGCATCGCCCGATGCGACTGCAACGAAGGCGATTGCCGCGCACGGATTGAGGGCAGTGGTTGCGCCGCGCGCGATCGCCCGGCGCCTGCCTCTCGAAAGCGCTGCGCGCACATTCTGCGACCAATGACCGATATCGCCGCGTCATTCCGCGACCCCGTCGCAACTTGCCGCCCCTTCGCGGGCATGCAATGCTTGCGCTACCAAAAAGAAGAGGAAACGGACGCCGCCGCCGTATTTCGCGGCGCCATGCTTTGCAGCAAGCCCGCGCACCGCGGGGCGCACACCTGGAGACGATCACATGAAATTCAAGCATATGCTCGGGCTGCTTTCGGCTGCCGCGATGTCGCTTGCGCTGACGAGCGGCGCCCTCGCACAGCAGACGGTCAAGATCGGCGCGATCTTCCCCTTCAGCGGCAATGCCGCCAGCGCCGGCAATCATGCCAAGGCGGCGATCGAAGTCGCAATGGACATCATCAACAACGACCACCCCGAGCTCGGCGACTTCCCGCTTGCCAAGGGCGCAGGCCTTCCTGGCCTCGGCGGCGCCAAGGTCGAAGTCGTGTTCGCCGACAACCAGGGCAGCCCTGCCACGGGCCAGAACCAGGCGCTTCGCCTGATCACGGAAGAGAAGGTGGTCGCACTGACCGGCGCCTACCAGTCCGGCGTCACGCTCACCGTCAGCCAGATTACCGAGAAATACGGCATCCCCTTGGTCAACGGCGAATCCGTCGCGGCGGGGCTCACCGAGCGCGGTTTCAAATGGTTCTTCCGTACCACGCCGGTCGCGTCCGACTTCGCGCGCGACTATTACGACTTCCTCACCGACATGAAGGCGGCCGGCGCCAAGGTCGATAGCGTTGCGCTGGTGCATGACAACACCGAATATGGCACCTCGGTCGCCAACACCATCACGGCCGCATTCAAGGCCAAGGGCATGGCCAATATCATCGACGTCGCTTATCCCGCCAATGCCACCGACATCCAGAGCCAGGTGTTGCAGCTCAAGGAGAAGAAGCCCGACGTCGTGATCATGATCACCTACACGTCGGATGCGATCCTGTTTGCGAAAACCATGCAGGCGCAGGACTACAAGCCGCCGATGCTGCTCGCCGACGACGCCGGCTATTCCGATCCGTCCTTCCTGAAGGCCGCCGGCAATATTTCGGTAGGCGCCTTCAACCGCTCGTCCTGGAGCGTCGGCAAGCCCGGCTCGCCCACCGCCATCATCGCCAAGATGTACAAGGACAAGAGTGGCGACGAGATGGACGACACCGCCGGCCGGCAGATGACCGGCTTCCTCGTGCTGATGGAAGCAATCAACCGCGCCGGCTCCACCGATCCCGCCAAGATCCAGGCGGCACTGAAGGCGACCGACCTCAAGCCCGACCAGCTCGTGCTCGGCTACAAGGGCGTGAAGTTCGACGAGAAGGGCCAGAATATCCTGGCCTCCGGCTTCATCATCCAGCTGCAGGACGGGCAGAATTATGTTGCGGTCTGGCCCAAGGCAACCGCAGAGAAGCCGCCTGTCATGCCCTATAAAGGCTGGTGATATCTTGACTCGGTCCCGCGCCAACGCCGTTTCACCTCTCCCATTGGGAGAGGTCGCGCCGAAGGCGCGGGTGAGGGGGTACGCTCTCTCGTGGGACCAGCGGCCCTCACCCGGCGCTGCGCGCCGACCTCTCCCCGGTGGGGAGAGGTGACGACCGTCCGTATGGTGGCAGCATAGCCCATGTCCTTCGTCCTCGTTCAGGTGATTGTCGGCGGCCTCTTGCTGGGCGCCGTCTACGCGCTGTTCTCCTCGGGCCTCACGCTGGTCTGGGGCATGATGAACGTCGTCAACTTCGCGCATGGCGATTTCGTCATGCTCGGCATGTACGTCGCCTTCGTGGTCTACACGGTGCTCGGGGGAGGGCCGCTGATCGGCGCGCCGCTCGCCATGCTCGTGCTCGCGACGCTCGGCGTCATCGTCTATTTCGCG
The DNA here is from genome assembly GCA_021732175.1 of Bradyrhizobium sp. Taxonomy (GTDB): domain Bacteria; phylum Pseudomonadota; class Alphaproteobacteria; order Rhizobiales; family Xanthobacteraceae; genus Bradyrhizobium. Next base: position 19,133 of record JAKFVP010000553.1, on the reverse strand, counting down.
CTGATCCGCGACATCATGAAGGGCCCGATGCTGGCGCAGATCCTCGGCACCTTCGGGCTCGCGCTGCTGCTGCGCTACTCCGTGTTCTGGTATTTCGGCTCGAATTTCAACACGCTGCCCTCGAACCTGGTCGGCGGCACCATCGATCTCTTCGGTATCCGTATCGAGGCCTCCCGGCTGCTCGCGGGCGTCGTGGCGCTGGTAGTGACGCTAGCGCTGCATCTGTTGCTGACGCGCACGGCGCTCGGCTCGAAGATGCTGGCGGTATCGGAGGATTCCACTGCGGCGCAGCTGATGGGAATCCGGCCCGATACCATGCAGGCGATCGCCTGGGCGATCGCGGCGGGCGCCACGGGGATCGCCGGCGCGCTGATCGCGACGTTCTATTATATCGTACCGACGGTCGGCGAGACGCTCGGCATCGTCGCCTTCGTCACGGTGTCGCTCGGCGGCTTCGGCAGCGTGCCGGGTGCCCTGGTGGCCGGGCTTCTGATCGGTGTCATCGAGTCCCTTTCGGGATATCTGATCAGCGCAGTCTACAAGGACGTCGTGGTCTATGCGATGTTCCTCGGCTTCCTCTGGTTCAGGCCGCAGGGCCTGATGGGCAAGATGTGATGCGCCGCGCGATCTGGCTCTCGGTGGCGCTGGCGCTTGTGATTGCCTATCCGCTGTTGTTCTCGACGCCGTTCCAGCAGCGCCTCGGCGCGCTGGTGCTGCTCTATGCCATTGCCGCATCGGCCTGGAACATCGTCGGCGGCTATGCCGGACAGGTCTCCGTCGGCCATGTCGTGTTCTTCGGCTGCGGCGCCTACGCCGCGATGGCCGTCTATCACCATCTTCAACTGTCGCCGCTGGTCGGCATTCCCGTCGGCATCGTGGTTGCCGTCGGCATTGCCGCCGTGATCGGTGTACCGACGCTGCGGTTGTCCGGCCACTATTTCAGCATGGCGACGATCGCGGTGGCGGAGCTGGCGCGCCTCATCGTCATCAATATCGAATTTCTCGGCGCCGCCGTCGGCCTGTCCGGCCCGCCCGTGCCGCGCAACGTGTTCGATGTCTCCTTCATATCGGCGTTGCCCTACTACTATTTGTTCCTGATCATCCTGATCATCACGCTCGGCATCACCTGGTGGATGACCGAGAGCCGGATGGGATTCTATCTGCGCGCCATCCGCGATTCCGAGCGGGCCGCGCGCTCGCTGGGCGCGCCTGCCAGCCGCACCAAGCTTTATGCCTTCATGCTCAGCGCGGGATTCACCAGCGTCGCCGGCGCGCTCTACGCCATGATGTTCGGCTTCGTCGACCCCGAGTCCGGGCTCGGCATCCTGTTGTCGGTCAAGATGCTGATCATGGCCGCGCTCGGTGGCGCCGGCCTCCTGTTCGGCCCGCTGGTAGGTGCGGCGATCCTGGTGCCGCTGGAGGAGATCTCCAACAACTGGCTCGGCGGCAAGGGTGCAGGCCTCACTTTCGTGCTCTATGGCGCCATCATCGTGCTGATCGCGCGATTCCAGCCCGGCGGGCTTCTCGAACTGGTCTACCGCCTGGTGGCCAAATTCCGCAAGGCGCCGGAGGAAGTCGCTGCGCAGGGAGACAAACGTGCTCCTTGAAGCGCTCGACATCACCAAAGCCTTCGGCAGCTTCAAGGCGGTGGATTCCGCCAGCGTCACGCTGGAGCAGGGCGACATCCTCGGCCTGATCGGCCCGAACGGCGCCGGCAAGTCCACCTTCTTCAATTGTCTCACCGGCGATCTGCCGGTAACCGCGGGCAAGGTGATCTTTGAAGGTCATGACATCACCTTGCTGACGCCGGAGGCGCGCGCGCAGCTTGGGCTGGCGCGCACCTTTCAGGTGCCGCAGACCTTCGAGCGCATGTCGGTGCTGGAGAATGTGATGATCGGCGCTTTCCTGCGCACGCCGCGCCGTCACGAGGCAGAGGCGAAGGCCCGCGCGGTGCTCGAGCGGGTGGGCATGAGCCGCCTTGCCGATGCGCCGGCGCGTTCGCTCGGCACGCCCGGCCGCAAGCGGCTGGAGATTGCCCGGGCGCTCGCCACCGAGCCGAAGGTGCTGCTGCTCGATGAAGCCATGGCCGGTCTCACGCAGCGCGAGATTCAGCTCGCCATCGACCTCGTCCGCGACATCCATCGCTCCGGCATCACACTCGTCATCGTCGAGCACATCATGGAAGTGATCATGTCGCTGGCGAGCCGCGTCATGGTGTTCCACCAGGGCAGGGAGATCGCCCGCGGCAGCCCGCGCGAGGTCACCTCCAACCCCGCCGTGATCGCTGCTTATCTGGGCACCCGCGCGGCCAAGGCCGCCGCCGGCCACACGCCGATTGAGCTGATGGGCGGACCTGCGACATGACCGGCCCGCTCCTGAAGATCGAGCACCTCGAAGTGCGCTACGGCGATCTGATCGGCGTGTCCGACGTGTCGCTGGAAGTCGCCGAAGGCAGCGTCGTGGCGCTGCTCGGCTCCAATGGCGGCGGCAAGACCACGACATTGAATGCCATCGCCGGCCTCATTCCCGTGCATTCCGGCTCAATCCATTTCCGCGGCGAGGAGCTCGCCGGGCAGAAGGCGTTCGCCATCGTACGCAAGGGGCTGGCGCTGTCGCCGGAGGGCTGGCGGCTGTTCGTGCAGCAGAGTGTCGAGAACAATCTGAAGCTCGGCGCCACGCCGCTGCCGGACAAGTCGCGGGTGCCGACGCTGCTGGAACGCGTCTACGAGATATTCCCGAAGCTGAAGGAGCGCCGCAACCAGCAGGCCGGCACCATGTCGGGCGGCGAGCGGCAGATGCTGGCGGTCGGCCGCGCGCTGATGAGCGACCCGAAGCTGCTGATGCTGGACGAGCCGTCGCTCGGCCTTGCGCCCGCCGTCGTCGAGTCCATGTACGAGACCTTCGGCCGACTGCACAAGGAAGGGCTGACCTTGCTGCTCGCCGAGCAATCGATTGAGCTCGCGCTCGAAGTCTCGGACTTCGCGACGGTGCTGCAGGTCGGCAAGAGCGTGCTGTCGGGAACTGCGGCCGCGCTGGCGCAGGACCCGCAGGTGCAGAAGGCCTATCTCGGCACGCACTGAGCGGTTCGTGGGGTGGCTAACCCCAAACTACCAATTCAACCCCATGCACAGTAGGCGAGCGGCGGATAGCGCTTCCGCCTTCGCTCCCTGGGCTGCGGCGCACAAGTCGCTGATTCGCCCTACGAATCCATCTCCGCCTGCAGCACCTGCAGCAGCAGCCTGCCGAGCCGCTCCTCCAGCTCCCTGTCGTGCAGCGAGAGCGGCCCGGGGTCGTTGAGGATGGCATTGACCAGCGTGCCCAGCACGACCTGAAAGCCGAACGCGATGGCGCGGCTCTTGGCGGCGCGGCGGCCCTTGCCCATGGCCGGCAGCAGGAGAGGGGTGGCGCGTTCGGTATTGCCGCGGGCGAGCGCCTTGAACGGTGTCCACTTGTCCGGCCTGTTATCATCGTGCTGCAGCGCTGCACGAAGTACGCCCTCATGGGCGCGCATCCAGCCGATCACGCCGCGCACCAACTGCTGGCAGCGCGCCGCAAGATCGGCGTCCCGGCCCGCGCGATCGGCCGCCATGTCAGCGAGCCGGCGTTCGCCGTCGCGCGCGGCCAGCGCCATCAGCGCGTTGAAATAGGCCTCCTTGCTTTCGAAGCGGCTGTAGAAGGCGCCGACGGTGGCGCCGACCTCGGCGCACAGGGCCTCGATGGAGAGCTCGGCGAGGCTGCGCTTGCGCAGCATCTCTGCGCCGGCCTTCAAAAGCGCCCGCGTGGTCTCGCGGCTGCGCTTCTGCCGCGACGGGGCGACCCCCGGCAGATCCAGTTCTTCCGCAATTCCCTGCATTGGCGCTTGCATCTCCGACGTTTCATAATCATAATTCGGATTATGATTTAAGGCAAGCCCGGCCCGGATGAGCCCCGGGGGCGGCGAGCTACGGGTGGGCGAGCCACGGCAAACGCGGCCGCAAATAAGAGAGCAGGGAGGAACGCATGAGCGCCGGCAACGCAAAGGCCTTCGGCGGCACCATCGGCAAGACCGTCAGGGAATCAAAACCCTGGTGGCCGCCGGCGAAGAAGCCGCCGGCCGGCGCGCCCAACATCCTGGTCGTGCTGTTCGACGACGTCGGCTTCTCCGATTTCGGCTGCTATGGCTCGCGCATCAAGACACCGACCATCGACAAGCTCGCCGCCGAAGGCCTGCGCTACACCGGCTTCCACACCACGGCGATGTGCTCGACCACGCGCGCGGCGCTGCTGACCGGGCGCAACCATCATTCCGTCGGCGTCGGCTGCCTTGCCAATTTCGATTCCGGCTATCCCGGTTACCGCGGCAAGATCGCCAAGGAGGCGGGCACCATCGCCGAGATGCTGCGCGCGCACGGCTATCGCAACTACATGCTCGGCAAGTGGCACGTCACGCCGCTGACCGAGAGCGGCGCCACCGGCCCGTTCGACGGCTGGCCGCTCGGCCGCGGTTTTGATCGCTTCTATGGCTTCCTCGATGCCGAGACCGACCAGTACGCGCCCGAGCTCGTCGCCGACAACGCTCATATTGATCCACCCGGCACCTATGAGAGCGGCTATCACCTGACGTCCGACCTGATCGACCAGTCGATCCGCTTCATCGCCGATCATCTGGCCGACCGGCCCGATCTGCCGTGGTTGACCTGGGTCGCGCTCGGCGCCTGTCACGCGCCGCACCAGGCGCCGGCGGATCTCATCAAGGGCTATGACGCGATGTTCGAATCCGGCTGGGACGTCGAGCGCGAGCTGCGCATGGCCAAGCAGAAGGCGATGGGTGTGGTCCCGCAGGAAACGAAGATGCCGAAGCGCAATGACGGCGTGAAGGCGTGGGAGGAGCACGCCGTCGACGAGCGCCGCGTCTTCACCCGTCTGCAATCGGCCTTTGCCGGCATGCTCGACCATGCCGACCAGCATCTGGCCCGGCTGATCGCCTTCCTGGAGGAAGCCGGCGTGCGCGACAACACCCTCGTCATCGTGATGTCCGACAATGGCGCCAGCCAGGAAGGCGGCCCGCTCGGCTTCATCAACGCGATGGGCCCGTTCAATTTCCGCCCCGAGCCGATGCCGGAGAAAATACGGCGCATCGACGACATCGGCGGCCCGGAAACGCACACCAACTTCCCGCACGGCTGGGCGATGGCCTCGAACACGCCGCTGCGGCGCTACAAGCAGAACACCCATGGCGGCGGCATCCGCGATCCCTTCGTGATGAGCTGGCCCGGCCGCATCGAGGCGAGGGGCGAACTGCGCCACCAGTTCGTCCATGCCTGCGATCTCGTGCCGACGCTGCTCGAACTTGTTGGCATCGAGCCGCCGGCAATCATTGCCGGCGTTCCGCAGATGCCGCTCGAGGGCAAGAGCTTTGCCGCCTCGATTGCGAATGCCGCCGCGCCGGCGAAGAACACGTCGCAATATTTCGAGATGTTCGGCCATCGCGGATTGTGGAGGGGCGGCTGGAAGGCGGTTTCCTTCCATCCGTCCGGCACGCCGTTCGAGAACGACAAATGGGAGCTGTTCCATCTCGATCGCGATTTCTCTGAAGTGGACGATCTCGCCGAGAAGGAGCCGGAACGGCTCGCCGAGATGATCAAGCTGTGGTGGGCGGAGGCCGAACAGCACAATGTGCTGCCGCTCGACGATCGCTTCGCACCGCGCTTTGCGGAGAATGCGACGCGCTTCCACGGCGAGCGCAGCCGTTTCACCTTTCATGCCGGCATGGGCCATGTGCCGACCGACGTCGCGCCCGACGTGCGCAGCCGCAGCTACACGATCGAAGCCCATGTCGAGATCGAGGAGGGCGCCGAGGGCGTACTGATCGCCCATGGCGACGCTACTTCAGGCTACAGCCTCTACATCAAGGACGGCCATCTCGTGCACGATCTCAACATTGGCGGCGGCCACGAGATCCTGCGCTCCAGGGGCAAGGTACCCTCGGGCCCGCACCGCTTCGGCCTGCATGTCGAGCGCCTGGTGCGCAAGGAAGCCCCTGCAAAGGGCTCGCGCACCGGGTTCAGCGAATACACGCTGCTGATTGACGGCGAGGCCGCAGGCTCCATGCAAACCCAGTTCGGCTTCAACACGCTGATCTCGTGGTCAGGCCTCGATATCGGCCGCGATCGCGGCAGCCCGGTCTCGCACTATGCCGCGCCGTTCGAATTCACCGGCAAGCTCAAGCGCGTCACCGTCGTCATGCATGACGACCAGAAGCTGGATGGCGAGGGCGTCGGCAACGCCCAGATGGCGCGGCAGTAAGCCAGGCCGTCATTCCGGGATGGTCCGAAGGACCAGACACGGAATCCCGAGATTCCGGGTTCTCGCTTCGCGAGCCCCGGAATGACAGCAAATGGGGCGGCGGCGACGACGCCGGCGCACCTGAAGTTGCGGATGCACGCCCATCCTGCGTCTGCGGCCGCGTTGCTGCGCCATATGCCGGTTGCAACCGGCCCCAACCTCGTTCATATCGGCGCGCGATTTTTTTCGACTGATGGGAGCGACCAGCGATGGAAGAACTGAACGGACGCATGCTCGCGTGCCAGATCCTTATCACGGGTCTCGTTGCGCGCGTCGCCAACGAGCAGCGCGATCCCTTGCGCTTCCTCACCGACTTTCGCGACGAGATCAAAGCCGTGGTGAACGGAATCAACATTTCAGGCATGGAAAATACCGAGCGCGTGCGCCAGATCGCGTCCGGCTCGATCGATGAATTGTTCTCGCTGATGAAGCCGCCGAGCAGCGATTGATTACGGATTATTCGCGCGTCGCGCGTCAATTTAGAACGATTATTAGAACGCTTATAATCCAGAGATTAGAACCGCCTAAAACTGGAATATTAGAATCTATTTCAACTGGGTCGATTTGCACGCGGTGTTGCGCCCATCGCATTGACCCGAATTTTCTCGCTCGATAGTCACGCCAATGGGACGGTTCGTCGCGGGTAAAAATCCGCGTTGCGAACCCAACGTGAATTCAGGGGCGTGAAGAAAATGGGCGCAATGAGAGCACCGAAATCGCTGCGTTTCGACGTGGCAGGCAACTCGGTCGAAGACTACTCGGGCAAGAAGATCTCCGCGGTGGCGGGCCTGATCGCGGCAGCCTCGTTCTCGGGCGGTGCCGCCGAAGCGCAGCAGTCGCTGCCTCCGGTCAATGTCGATGCGCCGGTTGAGCGCCCCCGTCCTGCCGCCACGAAGCCGTCGGCCGACCAGCTCCGCGCCCGCTCCGCGCTGCGCCGCGCCGCGCGCCGTGATCAGCCCACGCAAGTGGCGGCCGTGCCCTATCCCAATGCGGGACAGCTCGCTGCGGATCGCAACCCCTATGCGGATGCGGCCGCGCCCTACAAGGTCGACCGCCTGCAGGCTTCCGGCAAATTCCCCGAGCCGTTGCTCAATACGCCGAAGACGGTGACCGTGCTGAGCAAGGAAGTGCTCGCCGACAAGAACGCGACCACGTTGAAGCAGGCGCTGCTCTCGACTGCCGGCGTCACGCTCGGCACCGGGGAGGGCGGCAACGCCTTCGGCGACCGCTTCTTCATCCGCGGCTTCGATGCCCGCAACGACATCTTCATCGATGGCGTGCGCGATTCCGGCGTCAGCGTCCGCGAGAACTTCTTCACCGAGCAGGTCGAGATCCTGCGCGGTCCGGGCTCGTCGTTCGCCGGCCGCGGCACCACGGGCGGTGCGATCAACATCGTGACCAAGCAGGCGACGACCGAGAAGAGCTTCTACAACATGGACACGACGCTTGGCACCGACCGCACCAGGCGCGTCACGCTCGACGTCAACCAGGTGATCAGCCCGACCTTGGCGGTGCGCGCGGGCGGGCTCTGGCAGGACGCCAATGTCGCCGGCCGCGACCATGTCACCGACGACCGCAGCGGCGCGTTCGTCGCCACGAAGTGGACGCCGGTCGATGCGGTCAAGATCACCGCCGGCTACATCCACACCGACATCCACGGCCTGCCGGATTTCGGCGTGCCGTACTACCGGCCGAGCACGACCAGCACGGCGGGCGGTCCGTTCCCGGAATTCGGCTCGCCCCGCAATGCCTGGTACGGCTTCGTCAATCGCGACTTCTTCAAGATCAAGCAGGATATCGGCACCATCAATGCCGAAGTGCAGATCACACCGGACCTCACGCTCACCAACAAGATGCGCGCGTCGCAGTCGCTGAACGACTATATCGGCACGCTGCCACAGAACCCGGTTCTGGCCAATCCGCTGTCGAGCTCGACCCTGACCGCGAGCCCGCAAAGCCGCAACCAGGTCACCAATGTGCTCGCCAACCAGACCGAGGCGACCTACAAGTTCTCGACCGGCGAGTGGCGTCACACGGCGCTGGCAGGCGTCGAAATCTCCGAAGAATCCTCGCGCATCGACCGCTACACCGGCCTGACCTCGGAAGGCAGTGGCGTGGTCTTCACCGGCAACGGCGCGGTGAGCGGCGTCAGCGTCTGGAATCCGCAATTCACCTTCTTGCCGTTCGGGACCAAGCCCTCGCTGAGCGGATTGCCGACCAAAATCAGCGTCGACACCGCCAGCGTCTATGCGCTCGATACCGTCAACTACAACGACTTCATCATTCTCAACGGCGGCGTCCGTCTCGACGACTACAAGATCAGGACCAACGGCTTTGCCACGATCTCCGGCCAGAGCGTGTTCGGCGCGCAGGCTGCGCAGTTCACGATGCCGAACTTCAATCTCGGCGCGGTGCTGAAGCCCGTTCCGTTCGGCAGCCTCTATGCGGCGTACGCCACTTCGTCCAATCCCATCGGCGCGGAGTTCGACGGCACCAGTTCGGCCTATGGCGGTCTTACACCCGTGCTCAACGGCAATCCGAACCAGATCTTCGGGCCGGAGAAGAACACCTCGGCCGAGGTCGGCACCAAGTGGGAGCTGTTCGACCGGCACCTGCTGGTGGCCGCGGCGCTGTTCCAGACCGAGAAGGAGAACGCACGCGAGTCCATCAACATTCCCAACGCCGCAGCCGCCACCCCGAGCTGTCCGTATCCGGCCAACACCACCGGCAACGTCTCGTGCATCAGCGCCGGCGCCGCCTACCGCATCCAGGGCATCGATCTCGGCGTCAGCGGCAACATCACGGACAAGTGGAGCATCTTCGGCGGCCTCGTGCTGATGAAGTCCGAGGTAACGCGATCGCTGGTCCCGCCGGCCAATACGACGCTGTTCGCCTCCAACGTGGGACTGAAGCTCGCCAACGTCGCGCACCAGTCCTTCAGCCTGCTGACCAAGTATCAGCTCACCGATGTCTGGGAGATCGGCGGCCAGGCGGTGTACCGCTCCAAGATCTACGGCGGCACTTTCCTCGCCGCCAACCAGGGCACGTCGCTGCCGAGCTACTGGCGCTTCGACACCTTCGCGGAGGCGAAGATCAACCAGAACTGGAAGCTGAAGCTGTTCGTGAACAACATCTTCAACAAGACCTACTACGACGCGCTCTATCAGAGCCCGGTGCCGTTTGTGCTCGAGGCGCCAGGACGCGCGGCCTATCTGGTCCTCTCGGCGCGTTACTGAGGCGAGGCTGGAGACCTGATGCGATGCTGATCTGCGTCCCCGATGTCCTGAGCAAGACCGATGTGGCGGACTTCCGCCGCATCATGGATGCTTGCGACTGGGAGGACGGCCGCTCCACCGCGGGGGCGCAGTCGGCGATGGTCAAGAAGAACGAGCAATTGCCGCCGGACGGCGAGGCGGCGCGCATGCTCGGCAACCGCATCATTTCGGCGCTGACGGCAAATTCGCGCTTCATCTCGGCGGCGATCCCGCAGCAGATCTTTCCGCCGCTGTTCAACCGCTATGCCGCCTCAAACGGCCACCATTTCGGCATCCATGTCGACAATGCCGTGCGGGGCGACCGCCTGACGGGCCTGCGAATCCGCACCGACTTGTCGGTGACCCTGTTTCTGTCGGAGCCTGAGGAATATGACGGCGGCGAACTCATTATCGAAGACTTCTACGGTTCCCACGAAATCAAGCTGCCGGCCGGACATCTGGTGCTTTATCCGGCCTCCAGCCTTCATATGGTTACGCCGGTCACACGAGGCATGCGCGTGGCGTCGTTCTTCTGGCTGCAGAGCATGATACGGGATGCCCATGCCCGCAGCCTGATTTTCGATCTGGATACGGCGATCCAGGCCCTGGTGGAGCGACTGGGGCGGGATGACCCTGAAACCGTCAAATTGACCGGCATCTATCACAACCTGATCCGCTACTGGGCCGAGGTATAGAGCGCCCTTCGCGCGATGCGGGAATCGGGAAAAAATCCCGTGCCGGAATGGCAAGCATTCCGGCGCAGGAGCGGGAAAAGGAGAGAGTTTATTCTCTGTCAATGCCGATGAGGTGAGCCGCGCTATTAGCGCTTTTTCGCAAGCCCGGAGCGTGTTACGCGGGGGATGGATTGAGGTCGTATGTTTAGAACCGTTCTGAAATTGGCGGCAATGGCTGCGATCGTGCTGGCTTCGCCGGCACTGGCCCAGCAGCAACCGACGCTGCTCCAGCCCCCGGCGGCCCAGCAGGCCCCGGCACAGGCCACGCCGGCCGCCGCGCAAGCTGCGCCGGCCGCAAGCGCACCGGGCGCGGCGGTTTCGCCTGCCGCCGGAGCGTCCACCCAGCTCACGATCAGCGTGCCCCGCGAATTGTCGCCGTGGTCGATGTTCATGTCGGCCGACGTGGTGGTGAAGGCCGTGATGATCGGCCTTGCCTTGGCCTCGCTGATCACCTGGACGATCTTCATTGCGAAAATGATCGAGCTGTCGGTCGTGCAGCAGAAGGTGCGCTCGGCCCTGAAGAAGATTTCGGATGCGCGCTCGCTGGCGGAAGCCCAGTTCGCGCTCGGCTCGAAGGAGGGCGTATTGCCCTCGCTGCTGGCCGCCTGCATGCGCGAGGCGCGCCTGTCGGCCGGCATCTCCAGCGACGCCGGCATCAAGGAACGCGCGGCATCGAGCTGCGCCGAGATCGTGCGCGCCGAAGCCCGCCGCGTCCGGCTCGGCATGGGCCTGCTCGCCACCATCGGCGCGACCTCGCCCTTTGTCGGCCTGTTCGGCACGGTGTGGGGCATCATGAATTCCTTCATCGGCATCTCGAAGGCGCAGACCACCAACCTTGCGGTCGTAGCCCCCGGCATCGCCGAGGCGCTGCTGGCGACCGCGATCGGCCTCGTCGCCGCGATCCCCGCCGTCATCATCTACAATCACTTCGCCCGCGTGACGAAGGGCTATCTCGAGCTGGTCAACCGCGCCTCGGGCGCGGCTGCGCGGCTGCTGTCGCGCGACCTCGACCGCACCCATGTCGGCGGTGCGCGCGCAGCCGCGGAGTAGGCCAATGGCAGTCTCGATCGCAGGCAGCGAGTTCGACGACGAGGGCGATTTCGCCGAGACTCACGAGATCAACGTCACTCCGTTCATCGACGTGATGCTGGTGCTCTTGATCATCTTCATGGTGGCGGCGCCGCTCGCCACCGTCGATCTTCCGATCGACCTGCCGACCTCCTCTGCGGTGGCGCAGAAGAAGCCGGACAAGCCGACCTATGTCAGCATCAAGCCGGACCTGACGGTTGCGATCGGCGAGAACGCGGTCAAGCGCGCGGAGCTGGTCTCGACCCTCGACGCTGCGCCCGACAGCAACAAGGACCGCTTCATCTTCCTTCGCGCCGACAAGGCCGTCCCTTACGGCGACCTGATGGACGTGCTCGAAATCCTGCGCGCCGGCGGCTACACCAAGCTCAAGCTGGTGGCGCTGGAAGTGGTCGCGCCCGCTCAACCTGCCAAGCCCTGAAGGGGCTGACGCGATGTCCGATCTCGAGAACGAGCCGAAGCCATCGATGCGGCTGTGGATGTGCGCCGCCGCCGGCGCGCTCGCGCTGCATCTCGGCGGCGTGGCGTTGGCGATCGCGCATCTGCGCGCCGACGGGCTCGACGACTCCCTCGGCGCCAATGCGATCGAGATCGGTCTTCTTGCTTCCCCCCATGTCGAGCAGAACGACCTGCCGCCCGGGCCCGACACCGATCCGTCCGCCGCTTCCCCGCAGCTCAACGAGCAGAAGGCGGAAGTGAAGCAGACCGACCTTCCCAAGGACAAGCCGACGGAAGCTGATGATCCCGACCGGATGGTGACGCAGAACGAGAGCAACAAGCCGAAGGAAGACGAGCCGAAGATCGCGGCCGTCGCTACCGCGGCTTCCACGGAATCGGTGGCGCAGGAAGCGACCTCGCGGCAGACGCTCGACGAGAACGCGCCGGAAGCCGACAAGGCGAGGGCGCCGAACCTCGGTATCGGCAAGGACAAGGGCAAGCTCGCCGCCGACTGGGGCAGGCAGATCAGCGCCTATTTCGAGCTGCACAAGCGCTATCCGAAGGTGAAGAAGAACAAGACCGCCACGGTCAAGGTTCACCTGACGCTCAACCGTCTCGGCAATGTCGTGCAGGTCGGCGTGCTGCAATCCTCCGGCGATACCGCGTTCGACGAGGCCGCGATCGACATGATCCGCCGCTCCGATCCCGTGCCGCGTCCGCCGGCCGAACTGACCGACGATACCTTCAGTTACAGCCTGAACGTGAATTTCAACGAGAAGAAGTGACGGCGTTCCACGCGGTCTCGTGATGCCCGGGCAAAAGCGCGAAGGCGTCATCGCGCTAGGTGTCCCGGGCATCCACGCCTTTCTTGTTGCAGTCGCCAAGGCGTGGATGGCCGGGGCAAGCCCGGCCATGACGGAGAATGCAATTGCTCAAATGCCGCGGATTAGCCGAAGGACCATCCGCCATCTGGCCGCGGAACGAAAGGCGGATTACGCTGCCGCCGGTCCACCCTTGAGTCTCTCTCAGCCCCGAATGTGCCGGCAATGACGCTCGAAACTCCACCGCTCATCGCGACGCAGGCGTTCACCGATGCGGCCGCCGCGGTCGATCGGCTGGAGCAGATCTACCAGCGCAACACCAAATTCCTGCGCGATCGCTTCGAGGCCTATACCCATGGCGGGGCGATCCCGGGCCGGGTGCGCGCCTGCTATCCCTTTGTGCGGATCACGACATCAAGCCATGCGCGGCTGGATTCCCGTCTCGCCTACGGCTTCGTCGCGCGGCCGGGGGTGCACGAGACCAGCGTGACGCGGCCGGACCTGTTCCGCAACTATTACACCGAGCAGATCCGGCTGTTGATCGACAACCACGGCATCCCCGTCGAGATCGGCGAGTCCAGCGAGCCGATCCCGATTCATTTCGCCTACCGGCGCGACATCAACATCGACGCCTCGCTCGGAACCAACGACGACCAGGTGATGACGCGGTTGCTGCGCGACGTGTTCGATACGCCCGACCTTGCCGCGATGGACGACGCGATCGCCGACGGGACGCTGGTGCTGCCGCCGGATAGCCCCGAGCCGCTCGCTCTGTTCCGGGCGCAGCGCGTCGACTATTCGCTGCGCCGGCTCTACCACTACACCGGCACCGATCCGGACCACTTCCAGAATTTCGTGATCTTCACGAACTACCAGTTCTACGTCGATGCCTTTGCGCAAATGTGCCGGCAGCGGCTGGCCGCGGGCGAGATCGGCCCGGAAGCCTTTGTCGAGCCCGGCAATGTGATCACCCGCAACGCGCGGGCCGGTGGCGGCACGACCGGGACCGCGCCCGCGCGCATGCCGCAGATGCCGGCGCTGCATCTCGTCGAGCCGCGCGATCGCGGCATCACCCTGATCAACATCGGCACCGGCCCGTCCAACGCGCGCAACATCACCGACCACGTCGCCGTGCTGCGGCCGCATGCCTGGCTGATGGTCGGCCATTGCGCTGGCTTGCGCAACACGCAGCGGCTCGGCGATTACGTCCTGGCGCATGGCTATGTTCGCGAGGATCACGTGCTCGACCGCGAGCTGCCGCTGTTCGTGCCCGTTCCGGCGCTTGCCGAGATCCAGGTCGCGCTCGAACAGGCGGTCGGGGAAATCACCGGGCTGACCGGCTTCGAGCTGAAGCGGTTGATGCGCACCGGCACGGTGGCGAGCGTCGACAACCGCAATTGGGAAATCAGCGGCCCCTCGGTCATCCAGCGGCTGTCGCAATCGCGCGCGGTGGCGCTCGACATGGAATCGGCGGCGATTGCCGCCAACGGCTATCGTTTCCGCGTTCCCTACGGCACGCTGCTCTGCGTCTCCGACAAGCCGCTGCATGGCGAGATCAAGCTGGCCGGTATGGCCAGCGAGTTCTATCGCCAGCGCGTCGGCCAGCATCTGGAGATCGGGCTGCGGGCGCTGGAGCGGCTCAAGCTGCAGGAATCGGAGCGGTTGCATTCGCGCAAGCTGCGCAGCTTTGCCGAGGTCGCGTTTCAATGAGGGCAAGCGAATCGAGTTGGGTGGATTAGCCGAAGGCGCAATCCGCCATCTCGCACGCGGAGGTAAGGCGGATTACGCTTGCGCTAATCCGCCCTACGTATTCGTATTGCCTCAGCTCTTCTTCACCAGCGAGCAGACGCTCTTGTCCAGCGGCAGGAAGGCTTCGTCCGCCGGGATCGTCGCCACCAGCTTGTAGAAGTCGAACGGATATTTCGACTCCGACGGCTTCTTCACCTCGAACAGATAGGCCGGATGGATCTTGCGGCCGTCGGCGCGGATCGAGCCCTTGCCGAACAAGGGATCGTCGGTCGGCATTTCCTTCATCTTGGCGACGATGGCGCGGCCGTCATGCGGGTTGCCGCCGAGCGCTTCCAGCGCCTTGAAGTAATGCCGCAGCGAGGAATAGACGCCGGCATGAACCATGGTGGGCGGGCTCTTCTTGTAGCGTTCCATGAAGCGCTTGGAGAAGGCGCGGGTGCCGTCGTTCATGTCCCAGTAGAACGTCTCGGTGAAGTTGAGGCCTTCCGACACCTTCAGGCCGAGCGCCTGCACGTCGGTCAGGAACATCAGGAGGCCCGCAAGCTTCTGCCCGCCCGCGACGATGCCGAACTCCGCCGCCTGCTTGATGGTGTTGGTGGTATCGCCGCCGGCATTGGCCATGCCGATGACCTTGGCCTTCGATGCCTGGGCCTGCAGCAGGAAGGAGGAGAAGTCGGCGTTGTTGAGCGGATGCTTGACGTTGCCGATGACCTTGCCGCCATTTGCCGTCACGGCCGCAGCCGTGTCGCGCTCCAGCGCATGGCCGAAGGCGTAATCGACGGTGAGGAAGAACCAGGTGTCGCCGCCGGATTTCACCAGCGCTTTGCCGGTGCCGTTGGCGAGCATGTAGGTGTCGTAGACCCAGTGAACCGTGTTGGGCGAGCACTGCGATCCCGTGAGGTCGGAGGAGGCCGACCCCGAGTTCAGGTTGACGACGTTCTTCTCCCTGGCGAGATTGGAGATCGCAAGGCCGACGCCGGAGCTTCCGAGATCGACGAACACGTCGACCTTCTCGACATCGATCCACTGCTTGCCGATGTTGCTGCCGACGTCGGGCTTGTTCTGATGGTCCGCCGAGATCAGCTCGAGCTTCCACCCCTTTTCCTTCAGGCCGGAGTCTTCGATCGCCATTTGCGCGGCAATGACGGAGCCGGGGCCGCCGATATCGGCGTACAGGCCGGACTGGTCGCCGAGGCTGCCGACCTTGACGTTCTTGTCCATGGTCTGCGCCAGGGCTCCGCCGGCAAAGACCAGGCTGGTGGTCATCGCGAGCGCTGCAAGGGATCGTTTCATTTATCCTCCAAATGTTTTTCGAATTTTGGGCGAGGTTTGTTGGCGCATTATGGCTGGCTTTGCTGCAGCCGCCTAGCCGCCGCGTCGATGGGGCCGGCCCCTGGAATTTCACCGAGCGGATTATTAACCCCGTTCCGGGGTTCTCGCGTTTGCCGGGAGCGAAGACAGGCGTCGCGGGCGGAACCAGCCGTTTCCCTGTCCGTTGTCGCGGGCAGGCGCGCTTGCTTGATCGATGGCAATTTAAAGTGGTAGGAACAAGCCATTAGGGAACAAGTCATTTGAAGGTGAGACAGTGCAAGATGAAAAGCCGTCGAGCGCAAATCGGCTGAAATCGCTTCTGATAAACCTGCTGCTGATCCTCTGCTCGCTCGGGCTGTCATTCGCGGCACTTGAATTGTTTCTGTGGGCGTGGGGCGGCACGCACGCCGCTCAGCCGGCGCCGCGCGCGGTTGCGGCGCCTGCGCCCGCGAGTCCCGATTCCGACATTCCGATCCCACCGGACGTTCGGGCCCTCGCTGAAAGCAGATACAAGCTTCTGACCCTTCCGGACGAATGGAAACGCGCGCCCGCGCCGGTCCCCGCCGGCGCAGCCGAGGCGTATTATTGGCATGGCGCGCTCCACGTCCGAAACGCCGAGAGCATGCGCTTGGCGGGGCCGTTTCCGCAAAGGCGCAGCGACACCTATCGGGTCATGGTCGTCGGAGACAGTCTGACCTATGGCTTTGGCCTGGCCGAACAGTGGCGATTCAGCAGCCTGGCCGAGCAATCGCTCGGCCGGCAGTTCAGGATCGAATTCCTCAATCTCGGCGTTGCCGGCGCGCAATCCGAGGACATGCTGCTCTTCGTCAGGAAGTATCTTCCGGTACTGCAGCCGAATCTCGTCATCTATGCCGTGTGCCACAATGACTTTCTGCCGACGGGAGTAGGTCAGTACGCGACGCAGGCGGCCTATCCGTTTCCGCTGCCGGACGGCATCAAGAGCTTCCTGATCCGGAACACGCGGACGGGGGCATTTCTGGACGAGACCTACGATACCGCGCTTCGTCGTTTCCATCTTCGCGCAGACTTCTACGACGATATCCTTGCGGACTTCGGGGGCTATCAGAAACGCTTTGCCCGCGATGTCCAGGAGATAAACACGAGCGTTCAGGCGGCCGGACTGCCGCCGCTGGTCGGCATCGTGCTCGACCAGTTCCCGGCGTATGGCTCGCGCGGCTATCAGATCACGATGGTCGCCGAAGCGGCGTTGCGGCAGGCGGGAGCCGCCGTCATTCCGACCGAAGACTTTTATCGGCGCTACAACGGCCAATCACTTTACATCTCGCGCTGGGAAGGCCATCCGAACGAAGTTGCAAACATCATCTGGGCCAACATGATTGCGGGGGTGCTGAGCCGGCGCGAGGATCTGCAGGCGTTCCGGAAGTGAGCGCAAGACTTGCTTGCAGAAGAGACTTACTTCCAGAAATAGCGAATGCCGACATAGACCACGACGAGGCAGATGAAGATCAGCGCCACCGGCAGTCTTGGCTTGGCGCCGGACCCCGACGGATACGCCGCGGCCTGCTTCGGCTTGGGCGCAGGGCGGCGGAAGGCCGTGACATTGTCGGCAGGCGCTTCCTGCTGGCGGGCGGGAATATCGGGCGGAGCACCGCCGCCGCCCATTTCGGAGTAATAGCTGCGATACATCAGCGCGATCGTCGCTTCGCTGGCGTCCGCATCCGTCATCTGTTTGAGGAATTTCTGGTAGGCGACGAGGAAATCCTGCGCCTCCTGCGGCAGTGCCGAGGTTCCGTTCAGCTTGGCGAGCATTTTCCAGGTCGCAAAATCGGCCCGCGCCCGCGTGTCGGCGCGTCGTGCGATCAACATGTCGGCGGCTTTGACCAATCTTGCCCTCAACCCGGTGGCCGGCGAACTTACGTGTTGCCCGTCAGGAATAGAACGGCGCTCAGCACGTAACCAGTCAGCGTCCGCAGTATCGTCGAGATAACATCAAGATTTAGACCGAGTTGCGCGCCGAGCAATGGCAGAAGAATGAGGGCCCCGATCAAAATCAGCATGCCATAGGGCTCAAGCCGGGCCAGCGGGAAGGCTAGGAACCGCGGCAACAGCCCGACCGCGACCCGTCCGCCGTCCAGCGGCGGTATCGGCATCATGTTAAAAACCGCCAGTACCGCATTGATGATAAGCGAGTTTTTCAGATTGTCCGCGACCCATTTGGCATAGTCCGCGGGCACAAAGGGCATGGCGTGGAAGGTGGCCGCCGCCGCCAGTGCCAGCAGGATGTTGGTCGCGGGGCCGGCCAGCGCCACCCAGACCATGTCGAGCCGGGGGTGGTTGAGGTTGCGAAAGTTCACCGGCACCGGCTTGGCATAGCCGAACAGGAACGGCGAATGCGCCAGCAGCAGCACGCCTGGCAGGATCACGGTACCGAAGGGATCGATGTGCTTCAGCGGATTGAAGGTGACGCGGCCGAGCTGCTTGGCGGTGTCGTCGCCAAGCCGCCAGGCGACGAAACCGTGCGCGGCCTCGTGAAAGGTGATGGCGATCAGCAGCGGGAGCACCCAGACGGAGAGGTCGTAGAGCGAGAAGTTCAAAATGGGATGCCCCGGCTGCCGCGTTGAGCGGGCAAGTTAGCACGAAATCCGGTTACCGGGCCGTTATTGCGGAACCGACTCCTCATACTGTTTCAGCCCGTCATCGATCCGTACCCAGTCCATCTTCTCGGACAGCCAGATGTGCTCGGTCGGCTGGAAGGCGTTGCGGTCGTCGAACGTGGCCAGCGCCACGCCGACCACGGTGCCGTTGGTCCGGCGCGAGAACATCCGCGTGCCGCACTTCTTGCAGAACACGCGCTCCAGCGCGTCGGAGGAGGGGTAGTGCGCCGTTTCACCCTCGACTTTCAGCGCGCGCTGGTCGAACAGCGCCCGGGCAAAGAAGGGCGAGCCCATCGCCTTCTGGCAATTGCGGCAATGGCAGATGCGCACGTTGAGCGGCTCGCCCTCGGTCTTGAAACGAACCGCGCCGCAGAGACACCCGCCTTCCCGGACCATGCAGATTCCCTCTCGTCATTGCGAGGAGCGAAGCGACGACCCGTCTGCGCTTGCTGCGCAAACTACGCCGGGCTTGGAGTCCGCCGAAGCTCGGAGAGCGAAGGCGGAAGCAATCCAGCTTTCTTGTTGCGGCAAAGCTGGATTGCTTCGCTTCGCTCGCAATGACGGCTCAATACGTCGCCCGCCCGCCGGAGATGTCGAACACGGCGCCGGTCGAGAACGCACAATCCTCCGACGACAGCCACGCCACCATCGAGGCCAGTTCCTCCACCAGCACGAAGCGATTCTTCGGGATCTTCGACAGCATGAAGTCGATGTGCTGTTGCGTCATCTGGTCGAAGATCGCGGTCTTGGCCGCCGCGGGGGTCACCGCATTGACCAGGA
>JAKFVP010000101.1 GCA_021732175.1 Bradyrhizobium sp. | reverse complement strand
GCGTTGCGTTCAGCGAGTATTTAGGTATTCAGCCGACCTTTTCGAACACGCTTCAGGTATCCGGCGCGACGGCGGCGACGATGTTCAATATTGGCGCCGCTGCCATTCATGGCGGCCTCGCCGAGGTCGTACTCGTGGTCGGCGGCGACAGCCTGCTGACCGGCCTGACGCCGGATCTGGCGCTGCGCTCGATGACGGAAAGCCGTGATCAGCAATACGAGATGCCGTTCGGCATTCCTGTCGCGAATACCTTTGCCATGACGGCACACCGGCATATGAAGGATTTCGGCACCACACCGGAACAGTTGGCGGAAGTCGCCGTGGTCCAGCGGCGTCATGCTATGCGCACGCCCGGTGCGCAGCAGACCAGCCCGATCACGGTGGACGACGTGCTAAGCTCAGCTATGGTGACGACGCCCTACCACAAGCTCGATTGCTCGCTGATATCGGATGGCGGCGCGGCATTCATTCTGACATCGGCCGAACATGCCAAGGCGCTCGGCATCAAAAGCCCGATCTACATTCTGGGCGGCGGCGAATGCTACACCCACGAACATATTTTCCTGATGCCCTCGCTGACCGAAACCGGCGCGGTCGCGTCGAGCCGAAAGGCTTACGAAATGGCCGGCTATGGCCCCAAGGACATGGACGTCGCCGGCGTCTATGACTGCTTCACCGGCACCGTCATCATGATGCTGGAAGATCTCGGTTTTTGCCCGAAGGGCGAAGGCGGCCGTTTCGTCGCGGACGGCCATATGACCTATGGCGGCCAGATTCCATCGAACACCCATGGCGGATTGTTGTCGTTCGCCCATTCGGGAATGCCGGGATCGCTGTTCCATTTTCATGAGGTCATCGCGCAGTTGCGCGGCCAATGCGGCGAACGCCAGGTGCCGGGCGCGGAACTCGGGCTGGTGCACAGCCTCGGCGCGGGTTTCGCAACCAATGCCACCACCATTCTGGGCACGGAGAACACGCTGTGATCTCGTCCGAAGACGCCATGAAGAAGCCGGTGCCGACGCCCGACGCGGATTCCGCCGCCCTCTGGCGCGGCCTGCACGACGGCGTGCTGCTGCTGCAGCACTGCGCCGATTGCGGCCACGTGCAATATTACCAGCAGGCGATGTGCCGGCAGTGCGGCGGCGAAAATCTTGCCCATCGACCGGCAAGCGGGCGCGGCAAGGTACATTCCTTCAGCGTGGTACAGCGCGCACCGGGACCCGCTTTCAAAACCGATCTGCCCTACGCTGTTTTGTTGATCGATCTGGAGGAGGGCCCGCGGATGATCAGCACCTATACCGGCGGCAAGCCCGAAGAGGTCACGTTCGACATGGACGTCATGCTCGTCTGCGAAAAAATCAGCGAGGAAGTGACGCTGCCGCGCTTCCGGCGGGCTTAGCCTGACAGGCGAGCAGCTACATCCGGAACACCCCGAATCTCGTCGGCTTGGCAGGCGTCCGGCCGGCGAGGTCGAGCAGCAGCGCCATCACCTCGCGGGTCTCCGCAGGTTCGATCACCATATCGCACCACAAATGGCGGGCGTAGTTATAGGGATCGGCGAACGCCTCGAAGTCCCTCAGGATCGGCCGCTTGAACTCTTCACGTTCTTCGTCGGTCCAAGAACTGCCTTCGCGCTGATGGATATTGTCGCGCACCATCGTTAGCGTTGTCGCCGCCTGCTCCGGTCCCATCAAGGCGGCGTGGGCGCTTGGCCACATCAGGGTAGCGTTTGGTTTGAACGCGCGGCCTAGCATTGCGAAATAAGCCGCGGCATAAGAGCCGCCGGTAATGATAGTGTATTTCGGCACATCGGCGCAGGCCATCGCGGTCATGAACTTGGCTCCATGCTTGGCAATGCCCTGACGCTCGACTGCGGACCCGACCATAAAGCCGGAGACATCGACCAGGAACAGCAACGGAATGTCGCGCTTGCAGCAAAGTTCGATGAAGTGCGCCCCCTTGACCGCGCTTTCCGAAAACAGCACGCCGTTATTGGCCAGGATGCCGACCTCGAAACCGTGGATGCGGGCAAATCCGCATAGCATGGTTTCGCCGTGAAGATGCTTGAAGTCTTGAAAGCGGCTGCCGTCGATGAGGCGCGCCAGGATCTCCCGGTTGTCCGTTGGGATGCGCCGGTTAGCGCTGACGATTCCATAGATTTCCTCGACCGCATGGCAAGGCGGTTCGCCCTGCTCGACCGTCCAGCGCAATCGCGGCGGCTCTCCCAGGTTGGCGACGATATTACGCACGATCGCCAGCGCGTGGCTGTCATTCTCGGCGATATGGTCGGTGACGCCGCTGATCCGGCTGTGCATCTCCGCGCCGCCGAGCGGTTCGATCTCGATGGTCTCGCCGGTCGCGGCAAATACCAGTTGCGGGCTGCCGAGAAACATCGCGCCCTGGTCGCGTACGATCACCACCTCGTCGCACAGCGCCGGAATGTAAGCGCCGCCCGCGGTCGAAGGGCCGTGAACGACGGCGATCTGCGCGATATTCTCGGCCGACATCTTTACCTGATTGTACATGATCGATCCGGCCTGCCCTTCGTCCGGAAAGATATTGGCGATGTCCGGCAGGAAGCCGCCACCTGATTGCACCAAGGTGATGCAGGGCAGCCGGTGTTGCCACGCAAACAACTGGGCGCGGGTATGCTTCTTCGTTGTCATGCCGAACAGCGTCCCGCCCTTCACTGTGGCATCGTTGGCGATAAGCATGCAACCGCGCCCGCAGACCTGTCCGACGCCCGTGATAATTGTCGCGCCCGGCGGCACGCCGTCGTACATCCCCTCGCCCGCCAGGTGGCCGAACTCGAGAAACGGCGAACCGGGATCGATCAGCGCCGCGATGCGTTCGCGCGGCAGCAGCTGGCCGCGCGATTTATGCAAGGCGCGAGCCTTGGCGGAGCCGCCCTGATTGGCCTCGGCCCGACGCCTTTGGAGATCGGCGATCCGCGCCAGATAATGAGCGCGATTGAGCTTGAACTCGTCCGACCCGGTCGCGACAGCGGATTTCATCGCGGTCAATTGGCTATTCCCCAAAACTGATCACAAGCCAGGAAATGCGGGCTCGACGGTCTTCATTATTTTCTAACATTCGTTCGTTTTCGAACGATTGTTAGGTTGAAATCCTAGCCGCTTCTGCCTAAAGATAGCAAGCAATTGATGCTGCCGACCGACAGCCGGCCGCCTCGCAAACAATAAACTCGACGGTGTTCCCGAGAGGGTTTCGAATTCTCAACTTAGAACAACGCGGTTTCGGCCGGCGGCGGAGTTCCCACATGGACTTTGATCTTACGCACGAGCAGCGGCAAATCTACGAATACGGCGATATGGTTGCGAAGCAATTCGATCGCAAATACTGGATGGAATGCGCCGACAAGCACGTATTCCCCCAAGCCCTTTACAGCAAGGTTGCGGAGGATGGCTTCGTCGGAACGATGGTGCCTGAGGAATACGGCGGCTCGGGACAAGGCATGGTCGAGATGCACCTGTTCCTTGAGGGCTTGTCAAACAATGGCATTCCACTGCTAAACCTCGTCGTCGGCGCGGCAATGAGCTTGGGATTCATAGCCAAATACGGCAGCGAAGCGCAGAAATTGCGCTATCTGCCCGATGCGTGTGGCGGCAAGACGCGCTTTTGCTTCGCGATCACCGAGCCTGACGCGGGAACCAACACGATTCGTACTTCCACGATAGCAAAGAAGCGTGGCAATCGCTTCGCGCTGAGCGGTCAGAAGACATTTATCACCGACGCCGATGGCGCGGACTACGCGCTGGTGGTGACGCGAACGACAGCGCATACCGAGGTTCAGAAGAAAACCGATGGCTTCACCCTGTTTGTGGTCGACCTGAAAGCCAAGGGCGTGCAGAAGCAATACATTCCAGTGAGCATTCCGGCCCCGGAAACACAATGGCAGCTGTTTTTCGACGAAGTCGATCTTGGGCCGGAGGACATTGTTGGCGAAGTCGACAAGGGATTCGGCATTTTGTTCAAAAGCCTTAATCCCGAACGCATTCTTGTCGGTTCGATTTCCTGCGGTCTCGGCCGCTATGCCCTGAACCGGGCAGTCGAATACGCCAAGGAGCGGCGGGTTTTCAACAACGTGCCGATCGGATCTTATCAGGGCTTGCAGCATCCCCTGGCCAGCGCCCGCACCGATGTCGAATTGGCATCGCTGATGACACTAAAAGCCGCCTGGATCTTCGATCAGGGCCGCGAAGCCGGCGAATTCTCCAACATGGCAAAACTTGCCGCAGCCGACGCCGGCATCAAGGCGGTGGACACCGCGCTGCAATGCTTCGGCGGCAACGGGTTCACCAAGGAGTACGGCATCTTCGATATCTATCCGCTGGTGCGGCTGTTGAAGACCGCGCCGCTCAATCGCGAAATGATTCTCAACTACATCGGCGAGCACGTGATGGGCTTGCCTCGCAGTTATTAGAGCAAGACCCGGAACGGTGAGGCGCGATTCTACCGGCGATTCGTCTTCAATTGTTCAGAGATCCCCCCAAAGAACGAGGTTGTCTGCAATGGCTCTCATGAAGTCCGATGTGTCCGCTGCGAGCGAAGAGTATCGCCGTAACCGGGACGCTTACGGCTTGAGAATCGCCGATCTGCATGAGCGCCGGGCAGCTGCAATGGTCGGCGGTCCGGAACGGGCGCGGCTGCTGCACAAGGAGCGCAAGCAATTACTGCCTCGCGAACGGATCGCTGCGCTAATTGATCCCGGCTCGCCGTTCCTCGAATTTTGCCAGTTCGCGGGCGAAGGCATGTATGACGGCGTGCCGCCCGGCGGCAGCATCGTCACCGGCGTTGGAATGGTGTCGGGCCGCGCCTGCATGCTGATCGCCAACGACGCCACGGTCAAAGGCGGCACCTACTACGGGATCACCTGCAAGAAGCACGTCCGCGCACAGAAATTCGCCTGGCAACACCGCCTCCCCTGCGTCACCATGGTGCAATCCGGCGGCGCCAACCTGCCGGACCAGCCCAACATTTTTCCCGACGACGGACAGTTCGGATCGATCTTTTACAACCAGATCCGGATGTCGAGCGAGGGTATCGCGCAGATCGCAATCGTCCATGGGCCCTCGACCGCCGGCGGCGCTTACATGCCGGCGCTCTGCGACGAGACCGTCATCATCCGCAATCAGGGCGCCATGTTCCTGGGCGGACCACAACTGGTCTATGCCGCGACCAAGGAAGAAGTCGGCGTCGAAGCGCTCGGCGGCGGTGAAATGCATAGCCGCGTCAGCGGCGTCACCGACCATCTGGCGGAAAGCGACAGCCACGCGATCGCGATTACCCGCGATATCGTCGCCAATCTCGGTGACATTCCCATGCAACGGTGGAACGTGGCGCCACCGCGAGAGCCGCGCTTCGACCCCAAGGATATTTATGGGCTGATCAGCACGGACCCGCGTATCCCCACCAACAATCGAGAGATTGTTGCGCGGTTGGTCGATGGCAGTGAGTTTCACGAATTCAAGCCGCTATATGGCGAGACGCTGATCACCGGCTTTGGCCGCATAATGGGCTTCGAGATCGGGATTCTCTGTAACAACGGGGTGCTGTTTTCCGAATGCGCGCTGAAGGCGACTCACTTCATCGACCTCTGCTGCAAGCGCAATATCCCGCTGCTGTTCATGGCCGACGTCACCGGCTTTATGGTCGGGCGCGAGGCGGAAGAAGGCGGCATCGCCAAGCACGGCGCAAAGATGATCACCGCAATGGCCAGCGCCAACGTGCCGAAATACACGCTGATCATCGGGAATTCCTACGGAGCCGGCTATCTGGCGATGTGCGGCCGTGCCTTCAAACCTCATGCGATGATGATGTGGCCGCACGGGCGCTCCGCGATCATGGGGCCGGATCAGGCCGCCAACACGCTCGCGATGGTCAAGGACGATATCCACAAGCGCGATGGCACGAGCTGGACCGACGAAGAGCGCGAGGCTTATCGCGCTCCGGTTCGCAAGACTTTTGAGGATTTTGCGAACGCCTACAACTTCGCGCGCAACACCTGGTGTGACATGGTGATCGATCCGCTCGAGACCCGCCACGTGATGGCCCTCTTGCTTGATCTCGCCGGCCGTCTGCCACAGCAGGAAACAGACTTCGGCGTGTTCAGGATGTGATGACAGAGGATATCGTTCCGTGTTCAAGAAAATCCTGATTGCCAATCGCGGCGAGATCGCCTGCCGGATCGCGCGAACCTGCCATCGGCTCGGGGTCGCGGTTGCCGGCATTCACTCCACAGCCGACGCCGACGCCTTGCATGTGAAGATGATCGGCGAATCCATAGAGATTGGAGGCGCCGCCGCGTCCGACAGCTACCTGCGGATCGATGCGGTGATTGCCGCAGCGAAAGCGACCGGCGCCCAGGCCATCCATCCCGGCTTCGGATTTCTGGCCGAGAACGCCACGTTCGCCCGCGCCGTCGAGGCGGCAGGTCTGGTTTTTATCGGGCCGACGCCGGACGTGATCGAACGGCTCGGCGACAAGGCCTCTGCCAAGAAAGAGGCTGAGGCGGCCGACGTGCCTATCGTCCCCGGCAGCAAGAAGCCCAGTGAGGATGCTGCCGAGATCGCCCGGATCGTCCAGGAAGTCGGGCTTCCGGTGATGCTGAAGGCAGCGGCCGGCGGCGGCGGCAAGGGTATGCGTGCCGTTTCCGATCTCGATGGCCTTGCCAATGAGATCGAATCGGCCATGCGTGAGGCGAAGAATTCGTTCGGCTATCCCGGACTGATCGTCGAAAAACTGGTCGAACGCGGGCGCCATATCGAAGTGCAGATCGCCGGCGATGGCAAAGGCAACGTGCTTCACCTGCTCGAGCGTGAATGTTCCCTGCAGCGCCGTCACCAGAAGCTCATCGAGGAAGCCCCTGCCGTCAATCTCGCCGCAACGCTTCGCGACAAAATGGCCGCCGACGCGGTGCGGCTCGGCAAGCGCCTGAACTATCGCGGGGTCGGCACTGTCGAATTCATCCTGAGCGGAGACACCTACTATTTTCTGGAAGTAAACCCGCGTCTCCAGGTCGAGCACCCCGTGACCGAGATGGTCACCGGCATCGATATTGTCGAGGTGATGCTCCGCATCGCCGCCGGAGAAGGGCTGCCGTTTACACAAAATGCGGTGACATGTAGCGGGCATGCCGTCGAGGTGCGCATTTGTGCGGAGGATCCGGCAGATAATTTTCTCCCTTGCACGGGAGACCTCGCTTACGTCAAATTTCCCGCCGACGGCGTTCGCGTCGAGACGGGCGTCGAAAGCGGGTCGGTAGTCACGCCGTATTACGACTCGATGCTGGCAAAACTCATTGCCCACGCCGAAACGCGCAATGAGGCGCTCGATAAACTCGAGCGGGCTCTCGACGCGACCTCGATTTTCGGAATTACGACCAATCAAGGATTTCTCAAGCGCTTGCTCGGCCTGCCAGCGACGCGCAGTGCCACCTTTTACACACGCCTGATCGACGAGCAAATCGACCAGTTGGTCGACAAGGCAAAGAATCTGGACGCCGGGGCGTTGGCGCTGGGCGCCTACTTCTGGATGATCCGGCAACGACAGCCCCTCGCAAGGGGGCCGTGGCAGTCGCGCGAAATGACTGGATGGCACATGGCCGCGGGTGGCGACGGATTGTCACCGATTCCGATCCTGCACCTCGAAACCGCGGGCGCAAGCGCGGAGATCCGATTCGCACCGCTCAAGGCCGACGGCTCGATGATTGTCGGCGTCAACGACGAGAAGCTACCGGTCAGACTCATCCCGCTCAAAGACGACTGCTTCACGGCGATTGTCGGCGCGCGGCGTGAGACGGTGCGCATTTATCAGGAAAACCAAACCATCTTTGTCCACCATCGCCGCGGCGTCCACACGCTGACGGCAATCCCCTATCTTACCTACATCAGCGCTGTCGCCGAAACCAGCGGCGAGCTGCGTGCGCCTATGATGGGCATGATCCTGAAGGTCAACGTCGCAGTCGGCGATACGATCAAGGCGGGCGATGTCGCAGCCGTACTGGAATCGATGAAGATGGAGTTGCGGATCAATTGCGAAACCGATGGCGTGGTCACGGCAGTCAATTGCCGGCCGGGCGAGACCGTCGAGCGCAACGCGGTTGTCGTGGTCGTGGAGCCAGAGCAGCAACCGTAATTCAATGACAGAACCGGGAGTGGCAAGTATGGATTTTAATCTGAAGGGCAAATCGGTCGTCGTCACTGGCGGCGGCTCCAACATCGGCCGAGCCATTGTGCTCGGGTTTGCAGCCGAGGGCGCCAACATTACGGTTGGCGATCTCGACCAGGCGCAGGCGGAGAAAGTTGCCGAACTTGCGCGGAAGAACGGCGCTGCCAGCATTCAGGTAATCAAGACCGACGTGACCGATTTCGATCAGGTAAACGCCATGTTCAAGGCCGCTACCGATAAGCATGGCACGGTCGATGTGCTCGTCAATAACGTAGGCTGGGATCAGCTGATGTTCTTTACGCAAACAACGCCCGAGTTCTGGGACAAGATTATCAAGATCAACTACGTCGGCGTGCTTAACTGCACCAAATGTGCGCTCGATATCATGATTCCGAAGGGTGCCGGCGCTATCGTGTCGATCAGTTCCGACGCAAGCCGCTCGGGCGAGCCGCGCGAGGCGGTCTATGGTGGCGTCAAGGCCGCCGTTAATTCTTTCATGAAGACCATTGCCAAAGAGAACGGCCGCTATGGCATCCGCTGCAACGTCGTTTGTCCTGGCGTCACTGTTCCCGTGGATACGGAAGAAGTCGGCGCCAACAGCATGTGGACAAAGCCAGACTCAATGTTCACGGCGGAGCAATTCGAGAAAGTCGCCAAGGCGCTGCCGCTGCGCAAGCTGGGTCGCCCAAACGATATTGCCAATGCCGTAGTGTTCCTCTCGTCCGCCGCCGCAGGTCATGTCACCGGCCAGGTCCTGTCGGTGTCAGGCGGATACACCATGATCGGCTGACGTCGGCCGTTAATTTCGCCAGAACAAAATGGAGTTCCATCGTGTCCGAAAAAGAGATCTTGTACGACGTCAAGGACTACGTCGCGACCATCACCATCAATCGGCCAAAGACCCTCAACGCCTTTACCGGCGATAACATCGTAGAGATGGAGCGGCTGATCCTCGAGGCAACCGCAGACAAAACAGTTGGCGTCATCGTCCTCACCGGCTCCGGCGAGCGCGCGTTCTGCGTCGGCGGCGACGTCAACTGGGAGAAGGACGCCGGCGGCAAGAGCGGGCTCGAAGGACTGAAATTCAACTTTAACCGCCACATCGTCGAATGCCCGAAACCGGTGATCGCGCGTGTCAACGGTTACGCGATTGGCGGCGGACACCACATCGCCTATTTCTGCGATTTCACCATCGCCGCGGAGCATGCGATCTTTGGCCAGAATGGTCCACGTGTCGGCTCCCCGGCCGGAGGCTACATCGTCTCGCACAGCGCCAATGTGCTTGGCCACAAGCGCGCGCGAGAGCTCTGGATGCTGGCGCGACGCTACACCGCCAAACAAGCGCTCGACTGGGGACTGGCCAATTCCGTCGTTCCGATGGCCGAACTTGACGTCGAGGTGCGGAAGTATTGCGACGAACTCCTGGCTTTGAGCCCCACTTGCCTGAAGATTCTGAAGCGCTCATTCTACTATCACATGGCGCCGATCATGGAGCGCGACATGGATGACCTCGTCCGCGAGGTCGCACCCGCCTATTTTACGACACAAGAACAGCAGGAAGGCGCCAATGCATTCCTCGAGAAGCGCAAGCCGGATTTCAGCGCGTTTCGCTAAAGACAGGGCGCTATAACGTAAGGGAGACTGCGATGAGACTAGGCAGCGTCAACTATGAAACTAAAGGGAAGATCGCCATCCTTACGCTGGACGAGCCGGGCAAGCTTAACGCACTCAGCACAGGCATCCGTGAGGGTATTCTGGATGGCCTGAAGAAAGTGGATGCAGACGACAACGTCCGCGTCGCCATCATCACCGGCAACGGGGACAAGGCATTTTGCGCGGGCGCCGATATTAGCGGCTTCAACTTTGATCCGGACAAAGTACGCAAGTTTATGATCGAGGCTTTGGCGGTATTAGCGGCACCGGAAAATTGCCGCAAACCCGTAATCTCCGCCGTCAATGGTATTGCGTTCGGCGGTGGCTTTGAACTCGCGATCGCTTCAGACTTTATCATCGCATCGGATCGCGCACGCTTCGCGGTACCGGAGATCAAGCTCGGACTACTGCCCGGTTTTGCGATTGTACGCCTGCACGATATGGTCGGCCGCGCCAAGGCCAAAGAAATGAGTATCCTCGGCGATCCAATCAGCGCGGATGAGGCATTCAGACTAGGCCTCGTACTACGTGTGGTTCCTCACGGCGATCTGCTCACGGACGCCCTGGCATTTGCCGAACGAATTGCATCAAAACCAAAGCTTGCGGTGCAGATGGCCAAATCGTTTTACAACCGCGGCCTCGGTGGAGATGAGATACGGCACGCCATCGATGGTTTTCCGCTCCTATTCATGCATCGAGACGCACAGGAAGGTATCGCTGCCTTTCTCGAAAAACGTGAGCCAAAATTCGAGAGTTGACAAAGCGCGCTGCGAGCGACGGCTTCGAAGACCTTCTTCGAGTGGAGCACTTTGCGGTAGATAGATCGTGCATAACATCGAGGACTCGATGCCCCTGAAAGAATTTACTTTCCTCGACGTGTACCGCCGCAATGCGGAATTTTTTCCCGACCGCACCGCGTTCGTTTTTGAAGGCCAGCGCATCACCCATCGTGAATATCTGAAAAGGGTCGAGCGGCTGGCGGCGGGCCTAGCACGCGAGGGCGTAAAATCCGGTGACCGCGTCGCCATCCTTTCGCAAAACTCGCTCGAAATGATCGATGTGATCGGAGCGGTCGCACGGCTCGGCGCGATCCTGCTGCCGGTTAATTTCCGGCTCAACGCCGAAGAAATCGGCTACGTCCTCGCCGACGGTGCGCCGGTGCTGGTTGTGGCGGGGGCAGAATACCAGGAGATTATCGCGGCTCTAAAACCGTCGCTACCTTCGGTCCGGAGCTATTTTGGCATCGGCAAGCACACTGCGCCGTTTGCGCCGCTCGCAAATCTTGCGGCTTCGGACGCGTCGATGTCTGACGTGAACTTCAGCGCCGATGATGGCTTCGTAATCATTCACACCGCCGCCGTCGGCGGGCGGCCGCGCGGCGCGCTGTTGTCGCAAGCCAACCTTCTAACGGCGCACAGCTCGCTGGTGCAGGCCTGGAGCCTGACCGAGCGCGACGTCAATCTTGGTGTGCTGCCGCTGTTCCACGTCGCCGGCCTTGGCCTGATGCTGACGGTACAGCAGGCTGGCGGCGCCAGCGTCATCGCTTCGAAATTCGACCCGCAACAGGCGGTTTGCGACATTGCCGCCGAGAGGGTGACCGTCATGTCGGAGTTCGCGCCGATGCTGGCGGGCCTGATGGATCAGGCCAAGGGCGACGAATTGAAGACGTTGCGTGCTGTGACCGGACTGGATACCCCGGCGACGATTGAACGCTTCGAGAAAGCGTGCCCCCACGCGGTATTCTGGGCAGCCTTCGGACAGTCCGAGACATCGGGCCTCGCAACGCTGTCGCCCTACCGCAACCGGCCAGGATCAGCTGGGCGCCCCCTGTTCTGGCGCACCATTACGGTCGTCGACAGCGCCGACAAACCAAGGCCCACCGGACAAACCGGCGAGATCGTGGTGCGTGGTCCCACCGTTTTTAAAGGCTACTGGAATAACGACGCCGATACTGCCCACACCTTCCGTAATGGCTGGCATCACACCGGCGACATCGGCTATTTCGATGCCGATGGCTATCTCTGGTATGCCGGCCGTGCTCCCGAGAAAGAGCTGATCAAGACGGGTGGGGAGAACGTCTACCCGGCGGAGGTCGAAAACGCGATTCTCCAACATCCAGATATCGCCGACGTCGTGGTCATCGGCGTGCCTGATCCCCAGTGGAGCGAAGCCATCAAAGCGATCTGCGTGCGCCGAACTGGCGCGAATGTCACCGCCGACGAGCTCATCGACTTCGTCGCCGGAAAGATCGCACGCTACAAGAAGCCAAAGCACATTGTTTTCGTCGATCAACTGCCGAGGACCGCCAAGGGCGAAATCGATCGCGCCGCAGTCAAATTCGACAACTCTTAGAGAGGACTTGGCGATTGCCAGGTGTTGCGCGTTATTTCGAGGTGCCGTTTCAATAAGGAACAACTTGAGCGCGGTGTGACGATAGTTGAGGACGCAAGTGAAAAAACAGAAGATTTTTTGCGGGGCTCAGGGACACGCGATTGTAGCCGACGTGTTTGGTGAGGGTTCGCCGATTTTGCTGGCGCACGGAGGGGGCCAGACCCGCTTGGCGTGGACTCGAACTGCACGGGCCTTGATGCAGGCAGGATATAGTGCAATTGCGATGGATTTGCGTGGCCACGGGGAAAGTGCATGGTCGCCATCGGGCTCTTACCAACTCGACGACTTTGCGATGGATCTCCTTGCGATGTCTGATCAACTAGACGAGAAACCAGCTCTCGTCGGCGCTTCCCTCGGCGGCCTGGCGGGCTTGATAGCCGAAGGTGAACTTCGCTCAGGATCCTTCACTTCGCTTACGCTTGTAGATATTACACCAAATATGGAGCCGGTCGGCGTTGCGCACGTCCTGGATTTCATGAGGGCACATTTGGCGGACGGCTTTGCTTCGCCCGATGAAGCCGCCGAGGCGATCGCCAACTATTTGCCAAATCGACGGCGACGGAAAGGCTCGGAGAGCCTCGACCGCTATTTGAGACGATGCGATGACGGACGTCTTCGCTGGCACTGGGATCCGCGCTTCATAACTTCTGTGACAAATGGCAAAGTGGGCCAGTCCGAAAACCGACTGACCGACGCTGCCAAAAACCTTAAGCTGCCGATTCACCTGATACGTGGAGGATCAAGCAATTTGGTAAGCGTGGATGCTGCGCAAGAGTTTCTTCGACTTGCTCCCCACTCTGCGTACACCGATATTGCCGGCGCGGGTCATATGGTCGTTGGCGATCGAAATGATGCATTTACTGAGGCCGTCGTCAGTTTCTTTCGAGGACCGCAGATATCACAACGTAATGGCGATACACGCGACGATTAGCCCCGCAATCGAAGTCGACCCATTTTGTGAGAGCTTTGTCGAAGGAATGAACCAGTGATAGCCGGTGGTGGCATGTCAGTGCTTGATTGCTGAAAGAAAATACATAGGAGCGAACGAGTGAATGAGACTGGCCCCCCCAACGAAGAGACTATTGCTGAATTTCAAAAGGCGTTGATGATTTCGCCGTTCCACCGGTGGCTGGGATTGAAAGCCATCATGGTCGCTCGTGAACAAATCGAAATTTCTCTACCTTGGCGCGAGGAATTTGTTGCCAATACTGCAATCGAAGCAACTCACGGTGGAATCCTGGCAGCCCTGATCGATTTAACGGGCCTTTACGCCGTTCGCGCAGCCGGGGGTATTGTAAGTGCTACGGCAGATCTTCGGGTCGATTATCATCGGCCGGCCACCCGCGGGACAGTTCTCGCTCGCGGCATGGTGGTCAAACTGGGGCGCCGGATAAGCACTGCCGACGTACGCGTGACCGATACCAGCCGAGTTCTCTTAGCCAGTGGGCGGGGCGCATATCTCGCACAATGAGGCGTGTACGGTCGTTTGGCCAATTGCAACGCACCATTCTTCAGTTGCCCAAATGCCTAACAGACGTTAGATTTGGAAACTGAAAGTGTTCTTAACAGATTGACCTTCAAACGGGATTCAAGTTGACCCTCAAGGATCGCGGCGGCGACGCCCCAGTACTCGAATGCCGGTCTGTCGAGCGACGCTTTAGCGGCATTGTCGCGCTGAACGGAATCGATATGCGGATCGAGCGCGGCGAGATATTCGGCCTTGTCGGCCCCAACGGATGCGGCAAGACCACCCTCACCAACGCAATCACCGGATTTTATCCGCCACAGCGTGGACATATTCTGCTGAACGGCCGGGACATCACGGGCCTGGCGCCACACTATGTCGCGACGTTGGGAGTTGCCCGCACCTTCCAGAACCTGGCGCTCTTCAATGGTATGAGCGTACTCGATAACATCCTTCTGGGCCGTCACATTCACATGAAACCCAGTGTAGGACGTACGGCGCTCTATTGGTGGCTTGCCCGCAGCGACGAGACGTTGAACCGCGCCGCGGTCGAAGACGTGATCGATTTTCTGCAGCTTGAAGGCGTACGCGACGAACTGGTCGACGGGATTCCGATCGGCCTGAAGAAGCGGGTCGAATTGGCGCGCGCTTTGGCCGCCGAGCCCAGCTTCCTTATCCTCGACGAGCCGATGGCGGGGATGAACCAGGAAGAAAAGGAATACATGGCGCGCTTCATCCTGGATGCACGCGATGAACGCAATGTCACCGTGCTGCTGATCGAGCACCACATGGACGTCATCACGGGCATTTGCGATCGCATGCTGGCGTTGAACTATGGCGAAATGATCGGCAGCGGCGTGCCGGCCGACGTCGTCGCCGACCCAAGGGTGATCGAGGCATACATCGGGGGTGCGCATGTCGCGCGCTGAACCGGCCTTGGCCTGGAATTTCGAAACCGATACCACGCTGATCCGCGTTCTGGCGCAGAATGCCGAAGTCTTTCCCGATCGTGTCGCGATGCGCGAGAAAGACAAGGGCATCTGGAATCAGACGACGTGGCAGCAGCTGCTCGAGATCGTGCTTTGCTGCGCCGCTGGTCTCGAAGAACTGGATTTCAAGGCGGGCGACGTCATGCTGGTGCTGGGCGACAACCGCCCTCGGCTCTACGCGGGGATGCTGGCCGCTGGCGCCCTCGGTGGGTACGCGATGCCGGCCTTCCCCGATGCAACCCTCGATGAAATTCGCCACTTCGTTCATGAGGCGGGCGCGCGTTTCGCGCTGGCCGAAGACCAGGAACAAGTGGACAAAATACTCGATCTGCGCGAGCAAGGCGCGACGATCGAGCATATTATCTACGACGATCCGCGTGGACTGGCCGCTTACGCCAATCCAGGCCTGATCTCATGGGACACGCTTCAGGCAAAGGGCGCGGAGCTAGTCATCCGCAACCCCAATCTCCGAAACGAGCTGATCGCCCGCGCGCAGCCCGAGGGCCCGGCCGTGTTCGTGCATTCCTCCGGGAGCACCGGCAAGCCCAAGGGGGTGGTGCTGTCGCATCGTAACCTGTTGGCCGGCGTTCGAAATGCCTATCGAGGCGGAGCGTTCCAGTTCGGCGAGAGCATTCTGGCCTATCTGCCGATGGCCTGGGTTGGCGACTTCGCGGTGACGATGGGCGCCGGAATCGCCCTGCACTTCACGATCAATATTCCAGAGCGGCAGGAGACCGTGCTGCAAAACCTGCGCGAGATTGCGCCGACTTTCTATCTGGCCGCACCGCGCAGCTGGGACAATCTATTGACCACCATCCAGGTGCGCATGGAAGATTCCTCGTGGCTGAAGAGGCTGGTCTACAAGTTTTTTATGGCGTTGGCCATTTCAGCCGAAAAACGCAAGCTCGAAGGCGGTCAGCCGACACTCAAGCAGTGGTTGTTGAGCCCAATAGGCGAGTGGCTGGTCTATGGACCGATCAAGGACCAATTCGGCCTGACCCGGCTGCGTGGCGCCTTCACCGGCGGTGAAGCGATGGGCGAGGATACGTTCGTCTTTTACCGCGCGCTCGGCATCAAATTGCGCCAACTCTATGGCCAGACTGAAACCAGTGCCTACAATGCCATCCAGGATCTCAACGAGGTAAGGCTCCACACCGTCGGACGTCCCCTGCCGGGCGTCGATATCCGGATAAGCGACGCCGGCGAAATCCTGGTCCGCTCGGGCAGCGTGTTCAGCGGATACTTCAAGCAGGACGAGGCCACGCGCGAAAGCCTCGAAGACGGCTGGTTACACACCGGAGATGCAGGTTACCTCGAACCTGACGGGCACCTCGTGGTGCTGGGGCGCCTGTCGGACATCGTGCACACCGCGAAGGGCGAGCGCTATATTCCCAACTATATTGAGAACCGGCTCAAGTTCAGTCCGTACATTAAGGATGCTGCGGTACTCGGAAGCGGCCGCGATACGCTGTCAGCCATTATTTGCATCGACAAGGAAGCTGTCGGCCTTTGGGCCGAACTGCGCGGCATTTCCTACATCTCCTATGCCGACCTGTCGCAGAAGCCGCAGGTCATCGCCCTGATCGCCGCCGCGGTGAAGCACGTTAACAGTGCACTGCCGCACGGCTTGCAGTTGCGGAAATTCGTCTGCCTGCACAAGGAATTCGATGCCGACGACGGCGAAATCACCAGAACCCGAAAGATTCGACGTAACGTCGTGGAGGAGCGCTACAAACCGATCATCGACGCCATCTACGGGCATCAAAACACAGTGCTGATGAAGGCAAAGGTCAGCTACGAGTCAGGCGAAGTCGGCGTCATCGAACGCACACTGTCGGTACAGGAGGCCTGAAGAATGGACGCGATATCGTTGATGGAATCTGCTGCCAACGGCGCGCTTATTGGCTTGATGTATTCACTTGTCGCGATGGGAATCGTCCTGATCTACAAATCGTCATCGGTGCCTAATCTTGCACAGGGCTCGATGACGATGCTGGCCGCTTATGTCCTGCTCGCGTTCGCCAACAGCGCGGGCGCACCGATCTGGGCCGCGATTTCGCTGGCGATCATAACAATGTTCATCATCGGAATGGCCATCGAACGGGTGGCGCTGCGGCGCCTCGCCGGCCGCCCCATCATCATGATCCTGATGATGACGCTTGGCCTGGAGATTTTCCTGCGAGCCGGCTCGATGACCATTTGGGGCGGTACCACGCGACCCATGAATCTGGGCATCAGCGATGCCCCGCTTTTTCTCGGTCCATTATTGATCAATCGTGCTTACGCTTTTGGAGCGGTGGTCACAATTGCGATGTTCGGTTTTTTCGTGCTGTTCTTCCGGAGCCGGATGGGTGTGGTTTTGCGTGCGATTTCCGATGATTATACGGCGGCCTGGTCGGTCGGCATTTCGGTCGAGCGCGGCGTCGCGCTGTCTTGGGCCATGTCGGCGGTGGTCGCGACGATTGCCGGTGTGCTCTGGAGTTCGGTACAGGGCGTCGATCAATCGCTCGCGCAACTGCTGCTCAAGGGCGTGACCGTAGCCGTTTTGGGCGGACTGGACAGTATAGGAGGCGCGTTGCTCGCCGGCGTCCTGCTCGGCGTCGTCGAGGGAATTGCATCCAGCGTTCTCGATCCCCTGTTGGGTGGCGCGAGTCGCGATCTTGTCGATGCGGCAATGCTGATCCTGACCATCTTGATCCGACCGCACGGACTTTTCGGTCGCCACGACATCGAGAGGGTCTAGGATCATGCTATTCCGTCAAGCCGGGATTTTTCATACGGATTACAGCGCCGACCGCGCACTGTTTCCGATCCCCGCCGATCGATGGATGATTGGTATTCTGCTATTGCTGGCGCTGGCCGCGCCGATCTACATGAACACGCTTTATCTCAGCAGTTACTTGCTGCCTTGGCTTGTCTGGACTGCGGGCGCGCTCGGTCTCAATTTGATCCTCGGATGGGCGGGGCAATTTCATTTGGGCTACGCAGCGGTGATGGGAATCGGCGCCTACGCCGCGGTTCATGCCACAAGGGCGGGCATACCGTGGGAGATTGCCATCGTCCTCGCGGGAATAACAGCAGCGGTTATCGGAAGTGTGTTCGCTTTTGCCGCACTGCGCGTGAAAGGCCTGTATCTGGCGCTCAGCACGCTCGCCTTGCAGTTCGTGATGGACTGGACGATTTCGCACGTACCCGCGATCAGCGGCGGCACACAGGCCACGTTGCAGGCACCTGACATCCGCCTGCTGGGCTGGGCTGTCACCTCCGATGCAGGACTCTATTACGTCGCCCTCGTCTGGTGCGTGCTGGTTACGTCCTTCATGCTCAATCTGCGGCGCACCGCGCTCGGCCGCGCTCTGGTCGCTGTTCGGGAGAAAGATTACGCAGCCGCGGTCATCGGCGTGAACAGCTTCTACTTCAAACTGGTGGCGTTCGCGACATCCTCGTTCATCGGTGGCGTGAGCGGAGCCATCCTGATCGGTACATTTTACCATGCCGTAACCCCCGAGCAGTTTTCCGTCGACGTCTCAATTCAGGCGTTGGCGATGGTCATCGTGGGCGGGCTGGGCAGCATCATCGGCAGTTATTTCGGCGCCGCGTTCATTCTGCTGATGCCGGGCGTTATGAACAGTTTCATCTCCTGGGCGGCAACCAAGTTCGGGTTCTCGCTGGGTATCGAAACTCTGGCTCATCTACCCCAAGCTTTCTATGGCGCGCTTATTATCGGGTTTCTCCTGATTGAACCGCTGGGGCTTGGGAAGATCTACAACAACATTCGGGACTATCTTCTGGTATGGCCTTTCGGCTACACGAAGAAATAGCGGGAAGCACGAACGCCATGAATGCACCCATTGCCGCTAAGATACTGTCCCTCAACAATATTGAGGTCGTCTACGACCACGTTTCGCTTGCGATCAAAGGTGTTTCGATCGATGTGCCCGAGGGCGGAATGGTGGCCCTGCTCGGCGCCAATGGCGCGGGAAAGAGTACGACGCTGAAATCGATCAGCGGTTTGCTCACGGCCGAGCGGGGCGAGGTGCGGCGGGGCGAATTGCAGTTCCGCGGCCAAAGCCTTGGCGGCCTGATGCCGCAGGACCGCGTCAAGCTGGGGATCGCCCACGTGCTCGAAGGGCGTCGGGTGTTCGAACATCTCACGCCCGACGAAAACTTGATCGCGGCTTCGGCGTTGCATAGCCGCCAGGACATGAACCGCAACAAGGACCGGGTTTACAGTTATTTCCCACGTCTGCACGAGCGCCGGACCGTCGCGTCGGGTTATCTCTCCGGCGGCGAACAGCAAATGCTCGCAATCGGCCGTGCTCTGATGACCCAGCCAAAACTATTGATGCTCGACGAACCCAGCCTGGGACTGGCTCCTTTTCTCGTGGCTGAGATCTTCCAGATCCTCGGCCGCATCAACCGCGATGAAGGACTTTCGATATTGCTGGTTGAGCAGAACGCCATTGCCGCGCTCGAAATTGTCTCCCACGGCTATCTGATCGAAAGCGGTCGCATCGTGATGCACGACAGTGCGGCTGCATTGAAGAAAAATCCCGACATTCAGGAATTTTACCTGGGAGGCGCGCAAAACAAGAATTTTCGTGACATCAAACATTATAGCCGGCGGAAACGTTGGCTGACCTGACGATCACCAGATGTGCGTCGTTCGATAAAGCTGGGATGATTAAGAATTTCCTGAGTTCGCTCAGTCAACCAAGGAAGGATCGCTAAAATGAGATTACTATCTATACTAGGCGGACTAGCGTTGGCGCTGCTCAACGTCGTGCCGGCAGCCGCGGCCGATCCTGTGCGCTTCGCGCTGTGCTATGACCTGAGCAAGGCCTATACGTTCGTCACGCCGCAGATTGCCCAAGCTGTGCGCGACTATGCCGACCTTCTCAATGCGAAGGGAGGTCTCGAAGGCCATCCGATCGAAATTATCGTGCAGGACCACGGCAACGAGCCGCAGCGCGGCATCGAATGCTACGAACGCTTGAAGCGCGAAGGCGTGATGGTGTTCGACATGTTGTCGACGCCGGTATCGCGCGCGGTCCTTCCGCGCATTATGAAGGATGGCAACATCCTGATCCAGTCACTGGTCGGTCGAGGGGATGCGGTCGATGGCAACGTGTTCAAATGGGTATTTCCGATCGGGCCGACCTACTGGGGTCAGGCCGCCAATGACATTGAATACATCAAACAAAAGTCCGGCGGAAATCTGAAGGGCGTCAAGGTCGCGTTCTTTTATATCGATTATCCGTTCGGACAGGAACCGATCGGTATTCTGAAGACGCTGGCGCAGAAGGAGGGTTTCGAGTTGCAGCTCGTGCCGTATCCGCTGCCGGGCAACGATCAGGCCTCGGCATGGACGCAGATCCGTCGTCTTAACCCCGACTGGATTGTGAGCTGGAGCCTGTCGAATATGCATGTGATCGCATCGCGCGAGATGAAGCGCAATGGGATCTCGATTGAAAAGTATATCGCTGTTAATTGGCTCAACGAGGTCGATATCAAGAATATTGGACCCGATGTCGCTAAGGGATTGAAACGCGGCACCAACGTCGCCGGCGGCTCATATCAGCCGTTGGTTCAGCAGATTATCAAGGAGCTTTACGACAGGGGCAAAGGCAACGGTGATCGCAAATTTACCGAGGACGTCTATTACAACACTGGTCTTGCGATCTACTCGATCGCATTCGAAGGCGCACGGCTTGCGATCAAGAATGGCGGCTGGCCGCTAACACCCGATAAAATTAAGACTGGTCTTGAGAGTCTGAAAAATTACGATGCTAACGGGCTGATTGCACCTATTACAGTCACGGCACAGGATCATGGCGGCGGCGGCAAGACACGCATTGAAATGTGGGATGGAGAGAAATGGGTTGCACAAACCGATTGGATCGCTGGCTTTCAAGACGAGGTTTGGAGCGTAGTGAAGGAACAGTCGGCGGACTTCGCCAAATCTGAGACGCAAAAATGAACTGTCTCTGGCCGGCGAAGTCGATTTACCGACGTTGCCGGCCAAGTTGGCGCTGATTCCATTCCATTGCAAATATCTCCGATGCCGTCCGCCTGCGGCATATAGCTAGCCAGCTCTGCGTTTCGATCCGCCATGTACCAGCTTCGGCCACTGGTGGATTGCCCTGCCCGCCTACCAAAATATAAGACTCAGGACTTAATAGGCGAGCCGGGGTACGAGATGCATTTCTCGGGCTTTATTTGCGAACCCTCTGGCGCCTGCGGAGAACGAACTTATCTCGATTAGCTTAGTCGACCTGCAAAGGAGACGACACGAGTCATGATTGCCGACAACACAACGCGACAAGAGCGCCCAGGCGAAATGGGAGCGGTTTTCGACGCTGTTATCGTGGGTGCGGGCTTTGCCGGGATGTACATGCTGCATCGCCTGCGCGGGCTTAGCTTCTCGGCACGGGTCTTCGAGGCCGGCAGTGGCGTGGGTGGCACCTGGTATTGGAACCGCTATCCAGGTGCACGCTGCGACGTCGAGAGTATGCAGTACTCATTCTCCTTCTCCGAGGAGCTGGACCAGGAGTGGAACTGGTCGGAGAAATACGCGCCGCAGGCCGAGATCCTTTCCTACGCCAACCACGTTGCCGATCGTTTCGACCTGCGCCGGGATATCGTGTTCGACACGCGTGTCACCGCGGCGACGTTCGACGAAGACGCCGGGTGCTGGCTGATCGAGACCAACCGCGGCGACAGGGTTTTGGCCAGATTCTGCATCATGGCGGTCGGCTGCCTGTCGGCACCGAACCGGCCAAACTTCAGGGGCATGAAGAACTTTCGCGGTCCGATCTACCACACCGGCGAATGGCCGCATGAAGGCGTCGACTTTACAGGATTGCGGGTCGGCGTGATCGGCACCGGCTCCTCGGCGATTCAGTCGATCCCAATCATCGCGCAGCAGGCGGCGCACCTCACGGTATTCCAGCGCACGGCGACGTGGTCCGTGCCGGCGCGCAACGAGAGCCTGACGTCTGAATATTTGCAGGCGGCCAAGGCGGATTATCCGGCGTTGCGGGCCAAGGCACGCGGACGCCCGACCGGCTTCTATTTTCCTTTCAACATGAAGCCGGCGCTGGAGGCTGCACCCGAAGAGCGCGAACGGCAATACGAGGAAGCCTGGACCCGCGGCGGCCTGCCCTTCCTCGGCGCCTTCGGCGATCTGCTGTTCGAGAAGGCCGCCAACGACACCATCGCCGACTTCGCCCGCCGCAAGATTCGCGGCATCGTGAAGGACCCGGCGACGGCCGACCTGCTGTGTCCGGACAACGTGTTCGGCTGCAAGCGGCTCTGCGTCGATACTTCCTACTTCGAGACCTACAATCTGGAGCACGTCAAACTGGTCGACGTGTCCAAGACGCCGATCGAACGCTTCACGCCTGACGGCATCGAGGTCGACGGGGTCGCGTATCCACTGGACACCGCCGTCTGCGCCACCGGCTTTGCCGCGATGACGGGTTCGTTCGACAAGATTGCGATCACCGGCCGCAAAGGTTTGACGCTGGCCGAGAAGTGGCGCGCCGGCCCGCGCGCCTACCTCGGGATCGCCTCCGCCGGCTTCCCCAATTTGTTCACGATCACCGGTCCCGGTAGTCCCTCAGTGCTCGCCAGCATGATCCAGGCGATTGAGCAGCATGTCGACTGGCTGGCCGACTGCATGGCCCACATGCGCGACGTCGGGGCCGCGACCATCGAGCCGAAGCGCGAGGACGAGGACGCCTGGGTCGAGCACGTCACTGACGTATCGACTGTTTCGCTGCGATCGACCTGCAGCTCCTGGTATGTCGGCACCAACATCCCCGGCCGGCCGCGCGTCTTCATGCCGTATATCGGCGGCTTCCCGGTCTATGTGCAGAAATGCAACGAGGTGATGAGTGCCGGCTTCGATGGCTTTGTGCTGGAAGGCGCACCGGCCAGCAACGCGGCGCCCCAGGTGCGCTACACCGAGCGCTGGCGGGTGCCGATCGACATCGACGTCATTTCACCGGCCGCCGTCGCCGCCAAACGTGTCCCAGTAGTCTGAAGAG
Source organism: Bradyrhizobium sp. (assembly GCA_021732175.1). Lineage (GTDB taxonomy): Bacteria > Pseudomonadota > Alphaproteobacteria > Rhizobiales > Xanthobacteraceae > Bradyrhizobium. The sequence continues at coordinate 14,536 of JAKFVP010000101.1, read as the reverse complement.
TGATCAACACATGGCTGTTATGTGGGTTGGAAGCAGTTATCGTCAATGTCCACTTTTCCGCGATTGATTCCCGGGTCGTCTCCGTGATTTCCAATGGAATGGCGCCGCATGTTTTCCGCTGAACAACCGATGCTTGGCGCCACGATCCAGTCGCGCGCAATCACGTTGGGCGGCCTCATGGCAATCGTCGCGCCGGCGCAACAGTAAAATCGCTCAATCGATCCGCGGCGATAGCCACGCTAGGAATTATCAAACTCACTCATAATCAGCCGAGATAGTGCTTCTGGCCGTTCCATTGGAAGAAAATGGCTATTCTCCGGAAAATTGAATACGCGAGTTTGAGGTGCAAGTTCGACAATCTTCTTCGCATCGACATCACTTACAGTGCTAAATCGCGAGCCGTAGGCCAACAGTAACTTGCCTTTGTAACGTGGAAGAATGTCCCAAAAATCGGTCGTCGCGGCCTGGAAGGTTGCAGCTTCCCAGGATGGATTACACGCCAGCCGGATTTGATCGTTAGCTAGGAATACCAACCCACCCTCAAGATAATCTTCAAGAAATCCGTCTTGCCAAGTGGCGAACATTGCTTTCTTTGCATAAGACTCGCGGATCTCCGGCAGGGACGCCCATGTCGATCGGCGCTTGCGCGCCTGGATTGCAATATCGAAGTCCACGATGCGCCCCTCCCGCCGCTCGCTCGCAACTCGATACGCCCTCTCGAACGGGACAAATGACGGCTCGAGCAAGCCCACCCCGAGCACCAAGTCTGGCCGTCGGGCCGCCAGCATCACACTGACGGTTGCACCGATCGAATGACCCACGAGGAAGGCAGGCTCCTTGTAAACGCCAAGAAGCTCCTCAAGATCCAATTCATAGGTCTCCCAACTTGTTAGCCTTTCCGGAATTGCTGGCAATGTGGTGCGTCCATGTCCACGCGCGTCGGACGCGACGACACGGAAGCTTGCTGATAGCTGCTCCAGAAAGCGTCGATACGTTTCCGCATTGAAGCCGGTCGCATGTGCGAAATGCAGAAGCGGAGCGCAGCTATTCACGTTGTCCGACGTCAACGTCGCAATTTTGCCAACCCTAGAAGCGATCATTCTCAAATTGCCCGTCCTGCGCTCTTTTGATCCCACTCGTCGGCCGCACGATCTACACTCGCGGGTTGCGCCATGAGCAGCCGTAGCTGAGCCTGAAGGATCGCCAGATCGTCTATCGTGAAGTCAACCCACATGGCTGCTTAAACATCATCAGCTTTGCGGCGGAGCTTCTTTAAGCTGACGCGCGCTTCGGGGCATAACTGCTTACACAGAAGCGATGATTGGCCACAATCATTGATATCCGTCAAAACAACTTTTTCATTAACCATTGTTCTCACGCGTATCGTATTGTGACTTCCATGGCGATGGTTCCCTCCGGTGTGAGGGCCCACAGCTCCGCTCCTTTTTCGCCGTCAACGGCGCGGCCAACGACGCTGAAAGGCGCCGTGTCGAACAGTGGTGCACGGGCGCGCTGCGAAAACGATTTTAGCGTTTTTTCCGGAGCGTGATCGCGCGCAAGGTCGATCAGGCACTGCTGCGAGTAGGGTCCATGCACGACAAGGCCGGGATAACCTTCGACGCGCATCGCATAGTCCCGGTCGTAATGAATGCGGTGCGGGTTGAAAGTCAGCGCGGAATAGCGGAACAAGGAAACCGGGTCCGTCGTAATCGTTCGGCGCCACGGTGTATCGGCTGGCGGCTTGTTCCTTTTCGGTGTGACGCTCTTCTCTCCAGGCTTCACTTCTTCGCGGAACACTGTGTGATTTTGTTCTACAATCGAAAGGCCGCGAGGCGTGAAAATGCGACGGGTCTGCGTCGCGAATATCAACGCTCCGGTACCGCCCGACCGTAGCGAGACATCGGTGAACTCCGTCTCGCGCTTGAGCGCATCGCCGAGGCGGATCGGATCGTGGAAGGTCAGTTCGGTTCCCGCATACATCCGCCGTGGAAACGGCATCGGCGGCAGAACGCCGCCAGAGATCGGCAACCCATCGTCACCGAGAGTAGCCTTGGGCGACAGCGGCATGAAATACACCAGATGCCACCCCGGCTGGATCGGATCCCCGGGCCCTGGAATCTGGTCCTGCCGATCGAAGGTCACCGCAAGTCCGCGCAGCGGCGCCTGGGTGGCGACATCGTGCTCGACGATTTTCGTCCCGATGTGCTTGCGCAGTGCGTCAATGTCCACGTTCATCTTGATGCCGCTCCGGGTGGTGATGGTCACGACGCGGTTACACAGGCGGGAGTCACCAGATCGGGCTTGGCCTGTTCGAAAATGACACGAACCGGCAGCCCAAGTTTGACGTCCGTCTCCCTGGCGCCGCGAAGAGGGACTTGCATCCGTACGCCCTCCTCGAGGTCGATAGTGGCCAGAATGTAAGGTAAATCGAGCTTGAACCCGGGATTGAAGGCGTGATGGGTGATGGTCCAGCTGTGGACCGTTCCCCGGCCCGAGGCCTCGATCCATTTCACTTCAAACGAATAACAGACGTCACAAACCGGCCTTGGATAGTGACGGATTTTTCCGCATTGCCCGCATTTCTGAAGGAGCAGCCGTCCATTTTGGAGGCCATCCCAATAGGGCTTCGACTCATGGGTCGGCTCAGGAACGGGCTTGAGGTAGGTCTCCGCAGTCATTGCGATCATCCTTTGCGCATGATCGCGACGGATCCGTCGCCCATATCGCCGTATCCAGTCACAAGGCCGATCTCGGCTCCCCTAACTTGTGCCTTGCCGGCCTCGCCTCTGAGTTGACGCACAAGTTCAACAATGTGGTTCATGCCGACCATATGCGCCTGAGAAAGCAGTCCGCCGTGGGTGTTGATCGGCAATTTTCCTCCAAGCCGAATCGCTCCGCTCGCAACAAACGGACCGCCCTCGCCTTTCTTGCAAAAGCCGAGGTCTTCAAGTTGACACAGCACGATGTAGGTGAAGCAGTCGTAAATCTCGGCAACGTCAATATCTCCAGGCGAAACACCGGCCATGGCAAACGCCTTCGGCGCAGCCTTCGCGATCCCGAGGCGCGTCATATCCGGGCGTTGCGTGATGACGCTCGGTGAATCCGGATGGCCTTCGGCGACCCCCATGACGTAGACCGGTGGTTTGCGAAGATCATTTGCCCGGTCCGCGCCACTGACCACGATCGCCGCGCCGCCGTCGCTTTCCAGGCTGCAATCATAAAGTCTCAAAGGATCGGAGATCATGCGTGACGTCTGGTGATCCTCAAGGGTCAGCGGCTTCGTCATCATCCCATGGCCATTGAGAATTGCGTTGTGACGGGTAGACACGGCGATTTCGCCAAGCTGCGAGCTCGTCGTGCCGAACAGTTCCATATGGCGACGGGCCATCGGCGCATATAGCTGTGCCGGGGCGATCGCGCCGACCGGCATCTCATGCTCACCAACGACCTTGAACTGGGGCATTTGCTGAACGCGCGTGCCGATGCGACCCGCAGACGAGCCGTTACGACCGATCGGGATCAGCACGTTGCTGCACACGCCGCCGCTGATCGCGAGCAGCGCACATTGTATGGCCGCGACGCAGCTGGCTCCGCCGAGCGGCGCAGTGGCCGAAAAGCGCAGGTCGGATATACCGAAATTCGTGACAAAGTCTTCGGCTACGACCGGCGAATTCGAGTATGGAATAATGCCGTCGATTTCCTTGGGACTGAGCCCCGCATCCGCAATCGCATTCAACGAAGCCTCGAGCTGAAGCGCAAGTATGCTCTTGCCCGACATGCGCGTGTACTCGGTCTCTCCCACGCCAGTGATGGCGGCCTTTTCTTTCAGTGACATAGGCAAAGCTCCCACGGAGGCTCGCAACCCCTGAACGATTTCCGTGACGACGGAACAATCATTCAAGCTTTCTACTTGACGCCGGCCGCCCAAGGCACGACTATTTCGAACAGATGTTAGATTTAATCCGTAGCGCGGTCAATCGACCGTGGCTAGTCCTTTCCGTGTAGAGTAACAGGCACAAACCGCGCCTGGGAAAGAGCGTCTCTATGGACCTCCGCTACAGCGCCCGACATCGCGCCCTCCAGGAGGAAGCGCGCGGCTTCGTAAAGAAATACGGCCACCTTTCGCCGAAAACGGGGGGCGGACGGAAGCGGCCTGACGCGCGAGCCCTGGATTGGCAGAAGCTTCTGCTGGAGCGCGGTTATTTTGCCCGCAACATTCCCCGCGAATATGGCGGCTTCGGCCTGCCGGTCGACATCCTGGAATTGGCGATCATCGCCGAAGAATTCTCGAACGCGGGCGTGTCTCCGGGCATCATGAACCAGGGCATTTCCATGCTGGTGCCGACATTGCTCGAGGTCGGAACGAAGGAGCAGTGCATTCAATGGATCGGGCCTACCATCCGCGGTGACATCATTTGGTGCCAGGGCTATTCGGAGCCCGGTTCGGGCTCCGACCTTGCCGCCGCCAAAACCAGCGCCCGTGTCGAGGATAGCCAATTCATCGTCAATGGCCAGAAAATCTGGACGAGTTCTGCCCACTACGCCGACATGATGTTCCTCCTCTGCCGTACTGAGCTCGACAAGAGCAAGCACGATGGGCTGTCCTACCTTCTTGTCCCCATGAATGCGCCTGGCATTGAGGTGCGCCCATTGGTCACGATGACCGGCCGCGCCGAGTTCAACGAGACGTTCTTCACGGATGTCCGCGTGCCAACCGACCAGATTGTGATGGGACGCGGCGACGGCTGGCATGTCGCCAATGTCACCTTGAAGTACGAACGGATGCTGCTCGGCGACGCCAACAAGCTGACCTACCGTCTGGCGAGGGCTGTCGAATTGATGAAAAAAACGACGCTCGATGGCTGCCGATTCATCGACATCCCCGAGTATCGCGAGCGATTGCTCAAACTCCAGGGCGAGGTGATGGCCTCGAAATACCACGGTCTTCGATTAATGACCGAGCAGGCGAAGGGAGAGGATTCGGGGGTCAAACGCCTGATCGTCAAACTGAACGGGACGATGATTGCGTATCGGCTGTCATCGCTGGTCGTTGACGTGCTCGGCGCGGCGGGGCTCGCTTACGAACCGGTCGGCGAAGCGGCGGAAGACGACGAAGCCACCACCTGGCAGATAGATAACATGTACGACATCGGCCTCATCATCGGTGGCGGCTCATCGAATATCCAGAAAAACATCATCGGCGAGCGCGGACTGGGTCTGCCGCGCGAGCCGAAATCCGCCCCGCCAACCGTCAGAGGATAAGCATGGAGTTCGGCCTCAGCGAAGAGCAATTGATGCTAGCGGATTCCTTGCGCGGATTTCTGGACCAAAGACTGCCCATGAGCAAGTTGCGCAAGATCGCGGAGGGCGGCTTGGGCTTCGATGGTGAACTATGGTCGGGCCTCACGGAACAGGGCATCATGGGCATCATGGTCCCCGAGGACTTTGGGGGTCTGGGCCTCTCGCTGCTTGATGCGGCTGTTGCCGCGGAGGCGCTTGGATATCACGCGACACCGACGCCATTCGCGGCTGCGCTGGTCATGGCCCCCCTCGCCCTGATTGCCAGTGGCGACCGCGCCCAGCAGAAAGCATGGCTGCCGCGGATCGCAAGCGGCGAAGTCCGGATCGGGGTCGGGTTCGCCGGCATGTCGGGGCAGACCGGCGAGGCGGCTGTCCGCCTCGCCGGAAATATGCTGTCCGGATGCGTAACGGGTGTGCTCGATGGCGGAAACGCGACGCATTTCATTGTCTACCTTGATGACGGCCGTGCCGGCCTGTTCGCCGCGGTCGGGGAACCCGGTGTCAGCGTAAGCACGCATCGCAGTCTTGATCGCACACGACCGTTGACGGCTTTGGTACTGCATGATGCGGGGGTTGAGATCCTTGGCGCCGCCAACGATCCGAAGGCAGCGGCGACCGCCGTGCTCGACGCTGGCCGCGTCATGCTCGCGGCCGACACGCTAGGGGCGGCGCAGTCCATGTTTGACAAGGCGCTGCTCTATTCCAAGGAGCGGGTGCAATTCGACCGCGTGATCGGCTCGTTTCAAGCCGTCAAGCATACGCTCGCCGACATCATCACCATGCTCGAGCCGTGCCGCTCGCTGGTGTGGTACGCGGCTCACGCTCAGGATGGGTCTCCTGAGGAAGCTCGCGTTGCCGCGCTGCAGGCAAAGGCGCATCTAGGTGATGCCGGCCGCGAAATCTCCCGTCTGGCGACCGAGATTCACGGCGGCATCGGATTTACGGACCTGCTCGGCCTTCATTACTGGTTCAAGCGCATTGCGTTCAACCGGCAGCTTCTCGGGGCTCCCGAGCGCTGCAGACACCAGGCCGCCGTAGCGCAAGAGTGGGTGAGTTGAAGCGTCCTCTAATGGCACGAATGTTCAGTAGCGGCAAGAATGGTCAGCGAATATTATCCCACAGAAAACCTAGTCCTAGTCAAACGTCCGACGTTGATCTGCAGAGTATTCGATACGCTGTGGCAGCAGCGGGTCACGGTAGCTTTCGGCGCGTGTCCGAAGTCTTGATGCTTCGGCAATCCGCGCTTAGCCGTTGCATTAGCCAGCTCGAACATTCACTCGGTATGACCGACTTCGAGCGATCCAGCGGCGGGGTGCAAGCAACGACGGTTGGACGAGATTTTCTCCGAACTGTCTGCGGGTAACGCTCGTGGATTTCTAGACTCGGTCGCTTCACAATTCGCCGATTCGAGCAATACTCTGCCTTGCTTGGAGCGTCGTGGCTCGGTTGTTCACGGAGCAAGCCGCGTCATCTTACAACCAACAATTGTCTTAATGTTTTGCACGATCTAACTCGACGCAACTTGAGCATGAAGGTGTCGCTCATATGGACGATACGAATTTTGCCGGTCCACCTGTCGGAGGCCGACGCCTGACCGTTGTCTTCAGCCAACTCCAACACGCGATCGCTGCCGAAGATTACGGGAGTTTTCGGCAAGCTGCCCATGCATTGTCGATCAAGCAATCGACACTCAGTCGTTCTGTCCAGCTCCTTGAGCACTCGATTGGCGTTGTCATCTTTGAGCGGTCAAGCGGTGGCGTTCGAGCAACGCCGGCAGGTCGTCACTTTCTGCGCATGACGCGCTCGATACTTGAACAAGTCGAGGCGCTGACTGCATCAACAAGAGCGCACGGGTCTGGCGAAGCGGGTCGTCTCGTCATCGGGTTCTGTACTTCGCTGACGGCAGGCAATCTGCGCGCAACATTACTCGACTTCAAGAAGCTTTTTCCGCACGTTGAGCTTGTAACCGTCGAGAGGTCGAGAACGCGGCTCACAACCGCGCTCCGCAACAGTGTCATTGACGTGAGCATCCTAACGGGCGACCCGCAAGCCCTCGATAGCAAAACAACGCCACTCTGGAGTGAACGAATTCTGGCCGTTCTGCCGAGTGAGCATCCTTTGGCTGCGCGCGAAGTCATCTACTGGACGGATCTACGGAATCAGACTGTTTTGCTCAGCCACTACGATCCAGGGCGCGAGCTTGAGGATCTCTTGAACGCAAAGCTAATCTCTCCCGATGACCGACCGCGGATCGAACGTCATGACGTCAGCCGCGGGGTCATCAAGAGCTTGATCGCCGTGGGGTTCGGCATCAGTCTCGTGCTGGAGTCCGATATCGGGGCCAATTTTTCCGGTCTAGTTTATCGGGAGTTGCGCGACGGAACGGGGTCGAGCCGCATCGGCTTTTCAGCGGTTTGGCGAGCGGACAACGAAAACCCTGCTCTCCAAAACCTCCTGAAATTGCTTGGCGAGCGCTATCCCCTCGGTCCGGTGGCTCCGTAAGGCGTCTTTCGTGATCTTGCAAAAGCGCGATCCGTCGCCATGAATCGCGCCAACATTGGTGCGATCAGCTTTACCGGATCATACGCAGACTGGCCGCTCTCGCGCGCGAGGATTTCAGCGTAAGCAAGCAGATCGCGATGTACGGCTGCCGGAAGTTCGATCGTCAACTTCACGGGTTTATCGTCCGCGATGGCACCGAGCTTGAGTTTCGCCATGTGTACTCCCTATCCTTTGTATGGCTCAAGCATCAAGTCACGGTTGACGATGACACGCACAGGGAAACCTGGCCGGATTGTGAGCGTCGGTTGAATGTTGAGGTTCCGTCGGACCACTTGCTGTCCGGTCTGATTGAGAGAATTGGCGGCCCCATGCCGGAGCGCCTGAAGAACGGCCGTGCTGGATCCAGCGTCGGCGCCAGATCCAAGCTCTGAACCCACACCGAGTAATGTCGATAAGGCCGCTGCTCCGAGCAACTCCTTCCAATGGTTGTCGACCTCATCCTCAAGGCCGGAATACCCCGCGGTGTCTGCCCCCGTCTGTCTTTCGAGTACGATAGAGCGACCATTCGGCATGATCAGCCTCGTCCAGACCAGAAGGACGCGCGACTGTCCAAACGATACTCGGCTATCATAGAGACCGATCAAGCGCGCTCCCTGCGGGACAAGACGAGCCCGACCGGTCGGCGTGTCAAAAATATTTTCGGTTACCTGCGCGATGATCTGGCCCGGCAAATCGGAGCGGATCCCAGTGATGAGTGCCGCCGGAATGATGGTCCCGGCCTGAATTACGAATGGCGAAGCCGGCTTGGCCAAACGGTCAGGACTAGTGGTGCGTCGATCGATCAAAGCATTGACGAACGCGAGTTTACGGTCTTGACCGTTCTGGGCAAATGCGTCGTCAGTTGAAGTGGCTCCCGTTGGCGAGGTCTCGGCTGGCGCCGCTTGGCCAGGCGATGGTCGGGTCACCGTATTGGCAAAAACTTTGCTGGTTCGTGCAGCTTCACTTTCCTGGCTTGCTCGTTGTTGCTCGGCGTCAACCGCTAGCGGGCCGTTTTGGGCCTGTGCCGCGACAATTGGACGGCCTAGATCACCTGGCAAAGGCGGCCCTAGTCGTGGCACGTCCGGGGGAATTGAACCGTAGTCCTTTGGCAAGCTCGCAAGCTTGTCCGCCACATTGTGGTGATCGGTTGAGTAGAGTTCGTCCGGGGCGGGAGCCCGCTTCTCGCGTGTTTGCAGCGCCAGGAAAACGGCAGCGGTCAAGAGGATCAGCACCAGCGCCGTGCCCCCGATCAGTGCTTTGCGCGAGAGCCGCGTGACGTGCGGGCGCTCCGGCCGCAACCGAAAAGAACTCGTTTCTGTCTCGAGCGCCGGCGGAGCACCCGTCCGGTTTGTGGCCTCCTGTTCGGTGTTGCTCATCAAGATCTCCCATCGGTTCTGATGATGCGGACCTTTTGCTGTTCCTCGCCCCCCAGCCGCAGTTCGGCGGCCGCGAACAACCGGTCGACAATCAGGACGTTGCCGAATGCCCGGTAGTTGACGAGACCCGGCTTGCCGTCGGAGTTAATGACGAACAGCGGAGGCATTTCGCCCTGCCCGATGCCCGGCGAGAACTCGATGTAGACCTTGCGGCCATCGTCAAAGGCGCTGACGGGGCGCCAGGGAGGATTGTCGCCCTCGAAGGTGTATCGATAGCGCCGTTGGGCAGGATCCGGAATGAAGGGTTTTGGCGGAAGCGCACGACCGCGCGCGGCTCGGTCTTCAGGATAGAACCAGGAGACCGATGGCATGTATGATTTTTCACGCGAGCGCAGCTCGATCAGATACGTCCGCCGATCGGTGTTGAGAACGAGGTTGGTTTCGATGGCCGCTCGTGTCGGCTTGACCATGATATGGACCCGCCGGATGTCACCGCTGCCGCTCTCGGTATCTCCGACCACCCAGCGCACCGTGTCGCCCGCGGAGATGGGTCCGGAGCCGATCAATTTCTCACCTGGCTCCAAGGCAATGTCCGTGATCTGTCCTGGCGCCGCATAGATTTGATAGAGCGCGCCTGGGCTATATGGAAACACCTGCACAGCGTTGAAATACCCCGCCTTCCGAGGCTGTACGCGGGCCGCATCGTTGGCGCTTTCGATCCGTTCAACGGGGGCTTCGGCTTCCTTCTCCTTGCCGCCCCGTGCCGGCGTCCAAGCGGGTGGGACGTGAAGGGAGCGCGGCCGATCGTCTGCAAGCGCCGGTTGACTGGGCAGCGGCGGGATTTCGTCGTCATAGCTGATCTGCGGCGGCTTGAATGTCGTGCACCCAGCAAGGGCACAGGCGCAAATCAGGAGAGCCGGAAATCCACTCCCCGTTTTCATTCGCAGTGAACGTTGATTTGTCGGCATCACTGTCAAAACTCCTTGGACCAGTTGATGGCGTTGACGTAGATGCCGAGAGGGTTCTTGCGCAGCCGATCGATGTCGCGCGGCGGTTCCACGACAACGCTGACGATGGCGCTCCACCGCTCGGTCGCGGCAAGCTGACCATTCTCGTAGCGGCGTTCGATCCAGGCGATACGGAAGCTGTCGGGCGAAGCTCTGATGACACTGGATACTTCGACGGCGACCTGGATCTTCCCGACTTTTGTGAAGGGATCGTTGTTGCGGGCGTAGTCGTTCAGCGCGGCGGCACCGCGATCGGTCGTGAAATCATACGCCCGAAGCCAATCCTCGCGTAGCACGATGGCGTCCATCGGGAGGCCGCGGACATGTTCGATGAAGCGGGCGAGATGGAAGCCAATTTGCGGGTCGGTTGCCTTGTAGGTCGAATTTGCTGGCGCGACCGCCTTTGCTTCGCCGAGGCGATCGACTTCAACGACCCAAGGCGTAATGGACCCCTGTGCTGACTGCCAGACGAGAGCAGCGGCGAAGCCGGCAGAGAGGAACAGACAACCAAAGGCCATCAAGCGCCAATTCCTGGCCTGGACACGCGCCGAGCCGATCCGGTCATCCCAAACCTGCGCGGCTTTTTGGTAAGGCGTAACCGGCTGAGGTGTGCGGCCATAATGAACGGCCGATCGTTTGAACATGTTGACCTCGACGTACGAGAAATCGGGCGTGAGTAGCGTTTGGTACGTTTGAAGAGTTCTGAGAGGTGCTCCGACGGTGCTGACCTCAGCGCTCTGAATCCTTGAGATCGACGGAGGCCCCACCTCCGCCGCGATCCCCGGACCGCAGCGCCTGCGTCGTCGCCGAGACACCATGACTGACAGCCTGTCCACGTTTCATGCGGCGAACCCAGGCGGGTGCGCCTCCAGATGACGCATCCGCGCCGCCGGCTTCATCGCCCGCGGCATTTGATCTGCCAAAGCGGGCGGCCAGCGATCGCAGGGGACTCGCTGCCGAAGTGGCGCCCGCCTCCCCGGTCTGCGCGCCCGTCCGAAAGGCGGATGCCGCGCCGCCTATGAGCGCGCTGCCTCCCCTCGCCGCGCCTCCAACCATGCTGCCGGTGAGAGCAGCCCCGCCTGCTGCGAGTGCTGCTCCGGCGGCAACCACACCACCTGCGGCCATCGTGGTTCCGACGGCCGCACCGGCCCCAAGTTGCGGACCGCCAGATACAATGCCGTTGGCAATTCCCGGCCCGAAGATACCGAGGCCAAGCAACGAGAGGGCCGCGAGCACCAGTGCCATCGCATTTTCGATAGTCGGCTGGTTACCGCCGGACCCCGAGGTGAACTGGGAGAACAGGGTCGATCCGATCCCAACGATGACGGCAAGCACCAATACCTTGACGCCGGACGAGATGACGTTTCCGAGTACGCGCTCGGCTGCGAAGGCGGTCTTCCCAAACAGGCCGAACGGAATCAGCACGAAACCGGCCAGGGTCGTCAGCTTGAACTCGATCAAGGTGATAAAGAGCTGGATGGCGAGGATGAAGAACGTCAGCAGCACGACGATCCAGGCAAACAGCAGCACCACGATCTGTACAAAATTCTCGAAGAAGCTGACGTAGCCCATCAGCCCCGAAATCGATTCAAGGATCGGCCGTCCGGCATCCAGGCCGACCTGGGCGATCCGTCCTGGCCTCAAGAAATCTGCGGACGACAAGCCCGTGCCAGAGGCCCTCAACCCCAGACTGGCAAAGCTCTCGAAGACGATGCGGGCCAGGCCATTCCAGTTCCCGATGAGGAAAGCGAAGACGCCGACAAACAAGGTCTTCTTGACCAGCCGAGCGATCATGTCCTCATCGGAGCTCCAGACCCAGAACAATCCCGCCAGCGTGATGTCGATGGCAACAAGCGTGGACGCGAGATGTCCGACCTCATTTCCCACCAGGCCGAAGCCAGAGTCGATATAGCGGGTGAATGTTTCCAGAAACTGGTCGATGATGCCTGTACCACCCATCTATCGCTCCGTCGGCTGAGGTGCCGGAAACAAACCGGGCGGCAAACGGCTCTGATCCTTGACGGACGCAGGCGGTGTGGCGTCTGGATCGGGCCGGGCGGGATTGCGCGGAGTGTCGATGTTCTGCCTTAGGAAGTGGCGGCGCTGTTCCGCCCAAACCTTTCGGCATTCGGCAAGTCTGTCTTTTTGCTCGTATCCAACTGAACGACATCGCTCGAGCTCGGCTGTCTGGGGATCGCCTTCTCGGACGACCGAAGAGGCAGGCTGAGGCTGATTGTCGTCGTCACGCAGGTGGATGGTGCAAGCAGCAGCGAGCACGACGACAAAGATTGTCACGCCGAGAGACAGCGCCTTGAACGCCCTGAAATCACTCATTGGTGGAACATCTGCACTATTGTGGGCTGGTAACCTCGGCTCTGCGTCAGGAAGCGCCGGAGTTGCTCCCTGCCCTGGTCCTGAGCGGCCGTTCGCTGGGCAGATTCCAGGTTTTGGGCGCGTCCTTGAGCGGCGACTGTTGCCGTGAGATCGGCAAGCTGTTGTGCCTGCAGCGCAAGAAGCTGATTGGCAGCCTGGCTCGCTTGCAGGGCGCCGGTCGCGCCCTGGCTGGCGGTGACGAGCGTCGACATCTGGGCGCGATTGGTGTCGAGATTACTGACCACCGTAGCCTGCACCCGCATGGCATCTTGAAAGCCTGCAACCGAGTTTTGCCAACGGACCTGCGCATTCGCGATCAGCGCCTGGTCCGTGGCGTCGGGAGATGCCGGCGCGTACGTGGTGGAGAACGCGCGATCGATTTGCTGGATGTCGAAAGAGATGCGCTGGGCTTGGGCGAGCAGTTGCTGCGTACGCTGGATTGACTGCTCCAACTGCTGCAGTGACGAATAGGGCAAGCTCGCGAGATTCCTGGCCTGATTGACCAGCATCTGCGCCTGATTTTGCAGCGATGTGATCTGGTTGTTGATCTGCTGCAGGGCTCGAGCGGCGGTCAGAACGTTCTGGGCATAGTTGTTGGGATCAAACACAACCAACTGCGCGAAGGCCGGTTTGGAACCGACAAGCACGGCAAGTGCCACCACGCCAGCGGCAGCAACACGGCGGAAGCGGTTCATTTGGAAGCCCCCAGTTCAGCGAGGTGTGGGATGAGATCGGTCGCCCAAGCGACATCACGGGCCTTCAGCCATCCACTCACGAAGTTTTCGCGGCCATGTTCAGCCAACACCTGCTCGATCAAAGCCTGGTCGGCTTTGGAGGAAGCGGCGGTGAGGGCAAGCGCTACCTCGCCAAGTCCGAGTTCGAACAGGCGATCGCCCCGGCGTGACTGGCAGTAGTAGTCTCGCTTGGGAATCGCCCGCGCCAGGATTTCGATTTGCCGGTCATTGAGCCCAAATCGCCGGTAGATCGTCATGATCTGCGGCTCGATCGCGCGATCGTTGGGCAGCAGAATCCGGGTCGGACAACTTTCTATGATGGCCGGCGCGATTGCCGAGCCATCGATGTCCGCAAGCGATTGGGTCGCAAACACCACCGACGCATTCTTCTTGCGAAGGGTTTTTAGCCACTCCCGGAGCTTGCCGGCAAAGTCCGCATCATCAAGCGCGAGCCAGCCTTCGTCGATGATGAGCAGCGTTGGACGCCCGTCGAAGCGGCCTTCGATCCGATGGAATAGATAAGCCAGCACTGCCGGCGCAACGGCGGTTCCAATCAATCCATCGGTCTCAAAGACCTGGACCGATGAGCTACCGAGGTGCTCGTTCTCCGCATCGAGCAGCCGGTCATAGGGACCACCGAGGCAATAGGGCTGGAGCGCCCGCTTCAGGATATTCGATTGGAGGAGAACCGAGAGGCCAGTGAGGGTGCGCTCCTCGTGCGGAGCCGACGCCAGCGAGGTCAGCGCAGTCCAGACATGATCCTTGGTCTCTGGGGTGACGTCGATCTTTTCTCGCGACAAGATCGAGGCGATCCATTGCGCCGCCCAGCCGCGCTCGGAGACATCATCGATGTCAGCCAGCGGCTGCAGGGACATAAATCCATCCGTTTCGCCCGCTACCGCGCCACCGAGGTCATGCCAGTCGCCGTCCATGGCCAACGCCGCCGCGCGCATCGAGCGGCCGAAATCGAAGGCGAAGACCTGTCCGTCCGGATAGCGGCGGAACTGCAGGGCCATCAACGCCAGGAGCACCGACTTGCCCGCCCCGGTCGGACCAACAACCAGGGTATGCCCGACATCGCCAACGTGGAGCGAGAACCGAAACGGCGTGGATCCTTCCGTCCTGGCGAAGAACAGCGGGGGCGCCTTGAGGTGATGGTCCCTCACCTCGCCCGCCCAAACCGCCGACAGGGGGATCATATGGG
>JAKFVP010000276.1 GCA_021732175.1 Bradyrhizobium sp. | reverse complement strand
TGCGATGATACGGACCGGCAAAGACGGAATGCTCGGTTGCGGCGAGGATGCCCGGACCAAGATCGATCGGCGCGACGATGCGCCCGCGCGGCAATGCGGCGAGCGGCACGACACTGGAATAGCCGCGGCAGGTCGACACGCCGTCCTGTTTGGCAATGATCTTCGCGGGCGGCGCGATCATGTCGAGCAGCGGCCGTGCGGCCATGCCGGCGGCGCCGAGAACCGCTGATGAAGCGAACACGACAGCAAGCAGCAGCCGGCGGCGCTCCATCAACGGCCACAGCATGGCAAGGCTCGCCACGAACACGGGCGCTGCCGCCATCGTCGCCCCCGCAGCGCCGCGGATCTGCCAAAGGCTGATCGCAAGCGACGCGGCGATCACGCTCGCAGCGAGCGCCCAGCGAAAGCGGAATTTGCGCGGCGCGCGCGAGATCACCATGGCGGCCAGGACGAGCGTGGCGAGCGGCGGCGCATAGGTGCCTGCAATCCGCTCGGGCTGCAGCGCCAGCAGCGTCTTCAGCGACATCACCTCGGCGACGTGGTCGAGCCACAGCGAGGTCACCAGCGGGTCGACGGCAGCATAGGGCGAGGCGATGGACCGCGGAAAGGCCGCGAAGAATGCCGCCAGCAGCAACGACCCGCTGACGCCGGCGGCTGCAAGGCGCGACGGGAGGCCCGGCCAGCGCGCGGCAACCGCGCTCACGATCATCAGGCTGACGCCGCCGCCGGTCAGCAGCAGCAACACGGGCCCGCCGAACGCGTCGAACACGGGCGCCGTCCAGGACTGCGGCAGCAACAACAGTGCGGCAAGCAGCACGGATGAACCGGCCAGTGTTGCGCCGAACACCGCAACATTCGAGGCGACTGCGGTGCCGCGCCAGATCGCAAGGCCGAGCACCGCCACGCATCCGGCCGCAAACGCCGGCAGCATCTCGACACCAACAGCCAGCGATGTGGTCACCGACAATCCGGCCAACAATGCCGAACGCGCGCGGTTCTCGATGTCGGCCGCAAAGAACAGGAAACACAGCAGCAACACGATCTGGACATTGTGGTGATCGATCGCGCCGGAGCGGAAATGAATCAGCGCGGGCGCTGCCAGTGCCGCCGCAACCATGGCGGCGAGCGCCAACTCCTGCCGACGCGCGCCGCCGGCCATGCGCACGGCGATCATCCCGACCAGCACCAGCGCCGCCGCCAGCATCGCGGTCGGCCACAGCACGAGCGCGGCCTGTTCGGCGCCCGCCATGCCGAGCAGCGGACGCAGCAGCAGGATCAGGCCGGCGATCGGCACGTCGATCAGCCGCGACCAGTGCATCGAGCCGCCATGCGGCGGGTCAAGCCGATATTGGGTGAGGTCGAACCAGGATTGTCCGGCCAGGAGATCGCGAACCTCCACCAGCCGCATCGCATCGTCCGTCGACATCTGGTCGAACACGCCGGTGCGCAAGGCGGGAACGGCGAGCACCAGGGCGCCGGCGACGCAGAGCAGCAGCGCCACCCACAAATGGCTTGTGGTGCGCGACGGCGTGTCCGCGAGCTTGATGGTCCCGTGCATGCGATGCCTCAGAGGTCCGAGGTATCACCTTGATCTGTCTAATTGATTAACCGGGAGCCGCGAAATTGCGGCGAACCATCGGCTCAGTGCAGCGTGCTGCCGCCGACGAGGCGGAGCTCGATCCGGCCGATCAACTCCCTGCGCAGCGCCTCGGCCTTGCCGATCGCTTCCGTGGTCTGTTGCAGCGTGCTGAAATTGGAGCCGAGCGAGACGATGCCGCCCAGCACGGCGGCGATCGATCCGATGGCGACGACCTGGTCGGAGCCGAACACGCCGAACAGCATCACCAGCAGCAGCGCAGCGCCGCCCGCAATCGCCGCCTTGGAGAACAGAATGATCTTGCGGCAACGCTCGGACACCTCGGCAAGGTGCTCGAGCCGGGCCTCGATCATCGCGATCTCCGCGCTGGGGTCGACCTCTTCGCTCGGCTCGTCGTCGTCGACCATCAAAGCTCCCGCCACCCGACCGGCCGCCTTTATTCCGCCGCCTGGCGGACGTGGCGCGCCGTCGGCGTGCGCATGGTGACGAGCTCTTCGGCCGCAGTCGGATGCAACGCCATGGTGGCGTCGAAATCGGCCTTGGTCGCCTTCATCTTCACCGCGATGGCGACCGCCTGGATGATCTCGGCGGCGGCATCGCCGACGATGTGACAGCCGAGCACGCGATCGCTGGTGCCGTCGACCACGAGCTTCATCAGGACGCGGGTGTCTCGGCCCGACATCGTCGCCTTGATCGGCCGGAAGTCGGCCTTGTAGATGTCGACGTGGCTGTATTTGGCGCGCGCCTCGGCCTCGCTGAGGCCCACCGTGCCGACCTCCGGCTGCGAGAACACCGCAGTCGGGATGTTGGCGTGGTCGACCTCGACCGGCCGCTTGCCGAACACGGTGTCGGCAAAGGCATGGCCCTCGCGGATCGCGACCGGCGTCAGGTTGATGCGATGGGTGACGTCGCCGATGGCGTAGATGTGCGGCACCGAGGTCTTCGACCACTCGTCGGTGGCGATGCCGCCGTTCTTCGGATTGATGGCAACGCCCGCTTTCTCGAGGCCGAGATTGGCGACGTTGGGGTGACGGCCGATCGCGAACATCACCTGGTCGGAGGCAAGGCTCGATCCACCAGACAGATGCGTCGTGAATTCCTTGCCGTGCTTTTCGACGCGATCAATGGTGCAGCCGGTGATGATGGTGATGCCGCGCTTCTCCATCTCCTTGCGCACATGGGCGCGGACGTCGTCGTCAAAGCCGCGCAGGATGTTCTCGCCGCGGTAGACCAGCGTCACGTCGCTGCCATAGCCTGCGAAGATGCCGGCGAATTCGAGCGCGATATAGCCGCCGCCCTGCACCACCACGCGCTTCGGCAATTGCGCCAGATGGAACGCCTCGTCGGAGGAGATGACGTGCTCGATCCCTGGAATTTCCGCGCCGTGATTGGGCCGGCCGCCGGTGGCGATCAGCACGTATTTCGCGGTCACCTTCTTGCCGTCGGCAAGAAGCAGTGTGTGCGGGCCCTCGAACACCGCGCGGCTCTTGACGATCTGCGCGCCGGACTTTTCGACATTGGCGGTGTAGGCCGCTTCCAGCCGTGCGATCTCCTTGTCCTTGTTGCGGATCAGCGTCGGCCAGTCGAACGTCGCCGGCGGAATGGTCCAGCCGAAGCCAGCGGCGTCCTCGATCTCCTGATGGACATGCGAGCCGATCACGAACAGCTTCTTCGGCACGCAGCCGCGGATCACGCAGGTGCCGCCCATCCGGTACTCTTCGGCGACCATCACCCTGGCGCCGTAGCCCGCCGCGATGCGGGCGGCGCGCACCCCGCCCGAGCCGCCTCCGATCACGAAGAGATCGACGTCGTACTCAGCCATGGCCGCTCCGCCCCTTCTTCCGTCAGCCGGCGTCAGATCGGCTTGTTGCGGTTCTTCATCTCTTTGCGGAATTCCTCGTTCACGGTGCCCGCAAACTGCAGCGCCCACTGGTTCATGTACCCCATGCTGAACTGGATCGCACGCGGCTCGGCGATCAGCAGCTTCTG
Organism: Bradyrhizobium sp.; assembly: GCA_021732175.1. Lineage (GTDB taxonomy): Bacteria > Pseudomonadota > Alphaproteobacteria > Rhizobiales > Xanthobacteraceae > Bradyrhizobium. Next base: position 35,248 of record JAKFVP010000276.1, on the reverse strand, counting down.
TCCCAGCGGGGTCTTGTAGAAGGTGACGAGATCCTTGAGCTCCTGCTCGGAGAATTCGTTGGCATAGACCTGCGCCATGCCTTCGCCAATCTCCTTCTCGCGGCCGGCGAGATTCTTGGCGACCGCAGGCGCAACCTCGTTGAGGTCCTTCTGGTAGTTGAGGTTCTGCTGGATCAGCGCGTTCTTGGTCTGCTCCACGATGTTGGGAACGGCCGACTGATACATCGCCGAGGCGTTCTTCATCGCCAGTATTTCCCTGGCCGCCGCGAGTGCGGCGGGCGAAGCCGGCTTGAGCGGCTGTGTCTGCGGCGCTGCGGGCGCAGCGCCCTGCTTCGGTGCCTGTGCCACGGCGGGAGCGCCAACCAGCGCGAACGTGGCTGCAAGACCTGCCGCCGACAAGATTCCCGTGAAACGCTTCATTCCAGTTCTCCTCGATATCAGGCGTTACCGCCGCTCAACAACGCGAATTCCGTTTGCACCTGCCAGGATCACCGTGCTGGCGAGACCGACAAAAAGTCCGCTCTCCACCACGCCCGGGATCGCATTCAACAGACCGGCCAGGCGCGGCACGTCAGCGATCCGGCCGAGATGGCCGTCGATGATCCAGTGGCCACTATCGGTGACAAAAACGTGGCCATCCTTGCCCTTCCGGAGCACCATTTGCCCGGAAACGCCGGCCGCCGCAAATGCCCGTTCGATGGCCCGTTTCGTGGCGCCAAGCCCAAATGGCACCACCTCTACAGGTAGGGGGAAGCGGCCGAGCGCATCGACCCATTTGGTCTCGTCGGCGATCACGATCATGCGATCCGATGCGGCGGCGACAATCTTTTCCCGGAGCAGCGCCCCACCCCCGCCCTTGATCAGGTCGAGCGCCGGATCGACTTCATCGGCGCCATCGACGGTGAGGTCCAGCCGGTCGACCTCGTCGAGCGTGGTCAGGGCAATGCCGCATTGCTCGGCCTGCAGACGGGTCGCTTCCGAGGTCGGCACGCCCACCACCTTCATGCCAGCGCGGACCTTCTCGCCCAGGAGGTCGACGAAGTGCCGCGCCGTCGAGCCGGTACCAAGCCCAAGCTTCATGCCGCCCTGGACCTGCTCCAGCGCGCGTGCCGCGGCCTGCCGCTTAAGTGCTTCCATGTCCACGTTGGCAATGCTCCCGGCCCCTGCTGGGCGGGATATCTAGCGTCGTTTTCGCCCGGGGAACAGCGCCGAAAACGCCCTATCCGGAGCAAAAAGGCAGGTTTTACAGCGATTTCACGCCTCCCCACTTGCAGGACCCGCCTCGGACCGATAGCGACTGCACCCATGGCCTATCCCCGCATTGTCGTATTCGATCTCGACGGCACACTGGTCGACACCGCGCCGGACCTGATCAACGCCCTCAACTACGTGCTCGACCGCGAGGGCCTGCCGCCCGTCCCGCTCGCTTCGGCGCGCAACATGATCGGCGCCGGTGCGCGCAAGCTGATCGAGCGCGGCCTCGAAGTGGAAGGCCGCAATGTCAGCGTCGAGGAGCTCAACCGCCTGACGCGCGATTTCATCGATTATTACGCCGAGCACATCGCCGACGAGTCGCGCCCGTTCGAAGGCCTCGACGCCGCGCTCGATGATCTCCAGAGCCGTGGCTACCGCTTTGCGGTCTGCACCAACAAGCTCGAATGGCTGTCGAAGCTGCTGCTCGACCGTCTCGACATGAGCCGGCGGTTCGCGGCGATCTGCGGCGCCGATACGTTCGGCGTGGCCAAGCCCGATCCCGCCATCCTGCATCAGACCATCGCCCGCGCCGGCGGGCAGTCGTCAGCCTCAGTCATGGTCGGGGATTCCGGAACCGACATCGGCGCGGCCCGCCGGGCCGGGATTTCCGTGGTGGGGGTCTCGTTCGGCTATACCGACACACCCATCGCCGAGCTAAATCCGGACCGGCTGATCGACCATATGAGGGACCTGCCGCGGGCGGTCGAAAGTCTGCTCAAATCAACCGGATAGGCAGATTTTCCTAGGCTCCCTGTGAGCTTTGGCCGTTAACCATCAATTAACTATAGCTTTGCCGGTATTTATCGGCGCTCCTAAGGTGGCCGCGGGGATTGTGGCAGTTCGCCGCAATTTGAGTGACGGTCATGCGTCGTGTCTTCGTTATCGCCCTCGCGGGAGTGAGCCTCGCCGGCTGCTCCTCGTTTTCGTTCGACACCTTCAAGTCCACGCCGCCGCCGGTGCAGGTGAACCTCGACTCCATCCCGTCGGGCGCGGAAGCCCGCACGTCGACCGGACGGAGCTGCAAGACCCCCTGCTCCATCAGTATCCCCCCAGGCGAGGCCGGCTTCTCCGTGACCTTCACGATGGACAAGTTCCAGCCCGCCACCGTGCCGGTGCAGGTGATCCAGAATCCCGGCGATTTCAGTACACCGGCCTCCACCACCATCGATCCCAATCCCGTCATTGCGGAACTGAAGCCGGCGGGCCCGCCGCCCAAGCCGGTCCGCGCCAAGCCCAAACGACCGACACCGAAGCCGGCCACGACCCCAGCCCCATCAGCGTCGCCGTTCCCCAATCCCAGCGCCCCGCCCGCGCGCTGAGCCGCGCTTCCGGGACCGCCCCGATTGTGAGTGCGTTGCAACCTGCCTAGATTGTGTTACGGGGGCGACGGGGCAAATGCCCCGCAAACGCGTCAAGCCGGTACAGGTGAATGAGCGGAGTTGTTAGTTCCGAACAGGCGTTGCCTGGTCCGATGGTCGATCCGTTCGGCCGCACCATCCGCTATCTGCGCGTCTCGGTCACCGACCGCTGCGACCTACGCTGCTTCTATTGCATGTCCGAGGACATGACCTTCCTGCCCAAGGCAGACCTGCTGACGCTGGAAGAACTCGACCGGCTCTGCTCGGCGTTCATCGCCAAGGGCGTGCGCAAGCTGCGCCTCACCGGCGGCGAGCCGCTGGTCCGTCGCAACGTGATGTCGCTGGTGCGCTCGCTGTCGCGCCACCTTTCGACCGGCGCGCTCGACGAACTGACGCTCACCACCAACGGCTCACAGCTTGCGCGCTTTGCGGGTGAGCTTGCCGATTGCGGCGTGCGCCGCATCAACGTGTCGCTGGACACGCTGGATGCCGACAAATTCCGCGCCATCACCCGCTGGGGCGACATCGACAAGGTGCTGTCAGGCATCGAGGCGGCGCGTGTGGCGGGCCTTGCCGTGAAGATCAATGCGGTGGCGCTGAAGAATCTCAACGAGGATGAAATTCCCTCGTTGATGCGATGGGCGCACGGCAACGGCATGGCACTGACGTTGATCGAGGTGATGCCGATGGGCGATGTCGGCGAAGGCCGTCTCGACCAGTATGTGCCGCTGTCGCTGATGCGCGCACGGCTCGCGCGCGAGTTCACGCTTGTCGATCTCGACGAGACGACCGGCGGGCCCGCCCGCTATGTTCGCGTCGCCGAGACCGGCGGCAAGCTCGGCTTCATCACGCCGATGACGCACAACTTCTGCGAATCCTGCAACCGCGTGCGCATCACCTGCACCGGCACGCTGCACACCTGCCTCGGGCATGAGGATGCCTCGGATTTGCGCAAACCGCTCCGTAGTTCTGCGGACGACGATCTGCTTGCCGCCGCGATCGACCGCGCCATTGGGCTGAAGCCAAAGGGCCACGACTTCATCATCGATCGCCGCCACAATCGGCCGAGCGTCAGCCGGCACATGAGCGTGACCGGCGGCTGAATTTTTGGGCGGCGGCGTTTATTCCCGGTACACCGCCTAACCCCCGCGTCAATTTGTCCTTTTTCCCATTGACGGCGGCAAGGCGCGCTGAAATGGTGCGGCCTGCTCACGCCTGCACGGCCGGATAGGCCGCTGTTCCCTTTAGGGGCAGCCAAGACGGCGAAGCGCATGAGGGGGAGGACTTTCGTTGCAATCACTGCTGCAGGTGAGTAACGGCTCCGTGCGCTTTGCGCGCGGTGGCGTAGCAGTGCTCAAAAAGAACATCGGCGTGCCGGCGCGGCCGCCGGGGAGAAAATGATGCGTCCATTGCTAGGTCTCAGCAGCGCGATCGACCTGCTGAATGAGAAGCTCGGCAGTATCTGTAATTTCCTGATTCTCGCGGCCTGTGTCGTCAGCGCTGCCAATGCGATGATCCGCTACGCATTCGGTTACAGCTCCAACGCCTGGCTCGAGCTGCAGTGGTACATGTTCGCCGTCGTCATCATGTTCGGCGCGTCCTACACTTTCAAGAAGAACGAGCATGTCCGCGTCGAGATCCTCTATCTGATGCTGTCGGAGCGCGGCCAGCTCTGGCTCGACATGATCGGCACGCTCTGCTTCCTCATTCCGAGCTGCCTGCTGCTCGCCTATCTCTCCTGGCCGTTCTTCTATCAGGCCTACGCCGTCGGCGAGATTTCCTCCAATGCCGGCGGCCTGATCCGCTGGCCCATCAAGTTCGTGATCCCGGCCGGCTTCGTCATGCTCGCACTGCAAGGCGTCTCTGAGGTCATCAAGCGCATCGCCGCGCTGCAGGGCTACGTCGTAATCGACGCCAAGTACGAGAGGCCGACGCAATGATTACGCTGGAGATGATGCCGCCGCTGATGTTCGGCGGCCTGATCCTGTCCATGCTGATCGGCTTCCCGGTGGCCTTCACGCTGGCTGCGCTCGGCCTGTCGTTCGGCTTCCTGTCGATCTATCTCGGCTTCTTCGACCTCAACTTCCTGCAGGCGATCCCCGGCCGCATCTTCGGCAGCGTGCTGTCCAACGAGCTGCTGCTGGCGATCCCCTTCTTCACCTTCATGGGATCGGTACTGGAGCGATGCGGTCTCGCCGAAGACATGCTGGACTCGATGGGCCAGTTGTTCGGACCGGTCCGCGGCGGCCTCGGCTATTCCGTCATCATCGTCGGCTTCATCCTCGGCGCCATCACCGGCACGGTGGCGGCGCAGGTGATCGCCATGGCACTGATCTCGATGCCGGTGATGATCCGCTACGGCTACAACATCCGTTACATCACCGGCGTGCTGGCAGCCTCCGGCACCATCACACAGTTGGTGCCGCCCTCGCTGGTGCTGATCGTGATGGCCGACCAGCTCGGCAAGTCCGTCGGCGACATGTATCTCGGCGCCTGGGGGCCGTCGGTCCTGCAGATCGCGTTGTTCGCCGGCTACACATTCTTTCTCGGCCTGATCAAGCCGGATCATGTGCCGGCGGTACCGATCGAGGCCCGCACGCTGAACGGCTGGGCGCTCTGGAAGAAATGCCTGATGGGCATCATCCCGTCAGCGGTGCTGATCTTCGTCGTGCTCGGCACCATGATGATGGGCCTGGCGACGCCGACCGAAGCCGGCGCCATGGGTGCGATCGGCGCCATCGTACTTGCCGCCATTCACCACAAGGACCTGAGCAGCACCGGCCAGAAGATGATGATCGTCGGCATCGTTGCGGCCGGCATCGGCGCGATCATCGCAATCCTGTTCAGCGAGAATATCTGGTTCAAGCTTACCTTCGCCGTCGTCTATATCGCCGTGGTCTGGCTCTGTGTCGAAGCCATACGCATCCCCGACCTGCGCGACCTGATCAAGCAGGGCTACGAGTCGACGATGCGCCTCTCCACCATGGTGGTGTTCATCCTGATCGGCTCGACCTGTTTCTCGGTGGTGTTCCTCGGCGTCTCCGGCGGCGTCTGGCTCGAGCACCATCTGACCTCGATCCCGGGCGGCGTTTGGGGCTTCCTGATCTTCATCAACGTCTTCATCTTCTTCCTGGCGTTCTTCCTCGACTTCTTCGAGATCGCCTTCATCATCCTGCCGATGGTGGCGCCGATCGCGCAGAAGGTCCTCGCCCCCGTGGTGGGAGCCGATGCGGCGCTGATCTGGTTCGGCGTGATGCTCTGCGTCAACATGCAGACCTCGTTCCTGCATCCGCCGTTCGGCTTTGCGCTGTTCTACCTGCGCGGCGTGGCGCCGCGCGAGGTGAAGAGCTCCGACATCTACTGGGGCGCGGTGCCCTGGATCTTCCTGCAGCTCATCATGGTAGCGCTGGTGATCGCATTCCCGATCACCGTCACCGCCCTTCTCGACAAGCCTGTCGATGTCGACCTCAGCAAGGTCAAGATCGAGGTGCCGCAGATCGAGTTGCCGCCGATCGATTTCGGCCAGGGGCCGCCGAAGCAATAGCAGCCGCATCTGCCCTGCCCTCTCGCAGAAAAACGAAACCCCGGAGCAGCGCTCCGGGGTTTCGTCAGTCGGCTTCGACAGCGCGATCAGACTTGCGGGTTGCGCGACTTGAAGCTGTCGTAGCCGAGCTCGGCGACCTGCCACCACTGGTAGCCGTTGGACGTGAACGAATTGATGGAGTCCAGCACCTTCTTGAAGCCGGGATTGGATGCCGATGTCTCGGCGAAGACCTCCTTGGTGGCATTCAGGCAGGCCTGCATGATCGCCGGCGAGAATGGATGCAGCTTGGTGCCGCCGGCGAGCAGCTTCTTCATCGCCGCCGGATTGGCCTGGTCGTATTTCGCCATCATCCAGCTGTTCGCCGTCTGGCCTGCCTGCTCGATCACGGATTGATACGACTTCGGAAGCGAGTTCCACTTCTCGATGTTGACGAGGCCGAGCAGCATCGGACCACCTTCCCACCAGCCAGGGAAGTAATAATGCGGCGCGACCTTGTTGAAGCCGAGCTTCTCGTCGTCATACGGCCCGACCCATTCGGCCGCGTCTATCGTGCCTTTTTCCAGCGCCGGATAGATGTCGCCGCCAGCGAGCTGCTGCGGCACGACGCCCAGCTTTTGCATCACCTTCCCGGCGAAACCGCCGATGCGCATCTTGAGTCCCTTGAGATCGTCGACCGTGTTGATCTCCTTGCGGAACCAGCCGCCCATCTGGCAGCCGGTGTTGCCGGCGAGGAAGGTGGTGCAGTTGTAGCCCTTGTAGAGCTCGTTCATCAGCTCGCGGCCGCCGCCCAGCATGTACCAGGCCTGGTTCAGGCGCTGGTTCGGCCCGAACGGCACCGCGGTGCCGAAGGCGAAGGTCGGGTCCTTGCCGAAGTAGTAGTAGGACGCCGTATGTCCCATTTCGACGGTGCCGTTCTGCACGGCGTCGAGCACCTGCAGACCGGGGACGATTTCGCCGCCGGCGAATGTCTGGATCTGGAACTTGTTGTCGGTAGCTTCGCCAACGATCTTGCCAAACAGTTCGACGGCGCCCCATAGCGTGTCGAGCGATTTCGGCCAGCTGGCCGTCAGGCGCCATTTCAGCTCCGGCGCCGACTGCGCGATCGCGGGTGCGGCAAGCGTGGCCGCACCGGCGGCACCAATACCGGTGACTTTCAGAAAATCTCTGCGTTTCATTGAAACCTGCCCTTGGGTGTTTGTGTCTGATGCTTTTCTTGTTGAGGCGTCATCTGCAGACAAAGCGTCAAGGGCTTTGCCGGGAAGCGCTTTCGGCCTTCTTGGCGAGGCCTGTCGAGCATGGAACAACCCCTGCCCGATTTCCATCCCGAAACCGGGCGCAGGACGCAAAAAAGCCCGGCCCCCGCGAGGGGGCCGGGCCTGTTCTTGTCAGACTAAAGTAGAGATCAGCCGCGGGTGCGCGAGCGGATCATGAAGCTGTCGAAGGTGTATTCGGCGACCTGCCACCACAGGTACTGGTCGGAGCGATAGGCCTGCATGGCGTCGACCGACTTCTTGAAGTCGGCGTTCTTGGCCGACAGCTCGCCCCACAGCTCGTTGGTGGCCTTGAGGCAGGCCTCCAGCACTTCATTGCTGAAGGGGCGCAGTTGCGTACCGCCGGCGACCAGACGCTTGAGCGCGGCCGGATTCTGCATGTCGTAGCGCGCGTTCATCCAGGTATTGGCATGCGCCGTCGCGTTGGAGAGGATTGCCTGGTAGTTCTTCGGCAGCGAATTCCACTTATCGAGGTTGACGAAGGAGTGCACCATCGGGCCGCCTTCCCAGAAGCCCGGGTAGTAGTAGAACTTCGCGACCTTCTGGAAGCCGAGCTTCTCGTCGTCATAGGGGCCAACCCACTCGGCCGCGTCGATAGTGCCCTTCTCCAGCGCCGGATAGATGTCGCCGCCGGCGATCTGCTGCGGTACCACGCCGACCTTCTGCAGCACCTGGCCGGCGATACCGCCGATGCGGAACTTGAGGCCGGAGAGGTCCGCGACCGTCTTGATCTCCTTGCGGAACCAACCGCCCATCTGGGTGCCGGTGTTTCCGGTGGCGAAGCCGATCACGCCGTGCTTCTTGAAGAACTCGTTGCCGAGCTGCTCGCCGCCGCCTTGATACCACCAGGAGTTCTGCTGGCGCGCATTGAGGCCGAACGGCACCGAGGCGTAGATCGCGAAAGTCGGGTCCTTGCCGACATAGTAATAGGACACCGTGTGGCACATTTCGACGGTGCTGTTGGAGGTCGCGTCCAGCGCCTGCAAAGCGGGGACGATTTCGCCAGCCGCGAACACCTGGATCTGGAACTTGTTGTCGGTCATCTCGGCGACGTACTTCGAGACCTGCTCGGCGCCGCCATAGATGGTGTCGAGCGACTTCGGGAAGCTCGAGGTCAGACGCCACTTGATCTCAGGCGACGACTGCGCAATGGCCGGCGATGCAATGGCCGTTGCGGCAGCACCGGCCGCTGAAACCTTCAAAAAATCACGACGCTTCATAGTCTCTCCTTGGGTAGGGATGTTTCCCGGGATTTCGTCGAGCCGGTCTACCGGCGGCACAATTCACAGGGGCCGGCGACGCTCTGGCGGGGGGCGCTTTAACACGGAAGTTCGGTCGCGGAAACGCGACAAAGGCATGACAGCACTGAATAAAACCAAAGTTGAAGGGACCCTTCAGGCGGCGGCGATAACGCCCTGAAGCTGCTCGCGAACCTTGGCACCGATGGCCCGGTAGATCGCCGCATGGGGTCCATCCGGCTCGCTGTCGACGACCGGAGTGCCGGCATCGGAGGTGGTGCGAATCGAGATGTGCAGCGGGATCTCGCCGAGGAAGGGAACCCCGAGTTTTTCGGCCTCGTGGCGCGCCCCGCCATGGCCGAAAATATCCGAGCGCGTGCCGCATTGCGGGCACTGGAAATAGCTCATGTTCTCGACGATCCCGAGCACGGGCACGTTGACCTTCTTGAACATGGCTAGTCCCCGCCGCGCGTCGATCAGCGACAGATCCTGCGGCGTCGAGATGATGACGGCGCCCTTGAGCGGCACGTTCTGCGCCAGCGTGAGCTGCGCATCGCCGGTGCCCGGCGGCATGTCGACGACGAGCACGTCGAGCGTGCCCCAGGCGACGTCGCGCAGCATCTGGGTGATGGCGGACATCACCATCGGCCCGCGCCAGATCATCGCGGTGTCTTCCTCGACCAAAAATCCGATCGACATGATCGAGAGCCCGAAACGGCTGATCGGGATCATCTTGCGATCGGCGTTGAGCTGCGGCTTGTCGTGGATGCCGGTCAGCCGCGGCACCGAGGGTCCGTAAATGTCGGCGTCCAGAAGGCCGACGCGAAGCCCCTGATCGCGCAGGCCCAGCGCGAGGTTGAGCGCGGTCGTGGACTTGCCGACGCCGCCCTTGCCGGAGGCGACCGCGATGATCGCGGCAATGCCGGGAATCTCCGCCTGCTTCGACATCGGGTTCTGCCCGCCCTGCGGCGGCTTGTGCGTGGCCACCGGCTGCACGCCGCCGCCATGGGAATGGCTTGAAGACTGGCCCGGCGCATGGCGATGCGGCTGCTGCGGCACCGGCGGCGGCGCGGCTGAACCGGGCTTGCGTTCGGCGGTGAGCGCGATCATCGCCGTGCTCACGCCGGGAATGGCGCGCACGACGGTTTCCGCCTGCCCGCGCACGCTCTCCCAGGCGCGGGCTTCGGCGGCATCCACATTGATGGAGAAAAACACCTTGCCGTCGGAGACCGTGATCGCCGACAGCACATTGGCGTTGGGCAAGGCGACGCCACGCGGCGACATCACCTTGGAAAGGGCATCCATTACCTGCTGCTGCGTCACGCTCACAAGCGCATCTCCCAAAAACGACTACCGGAAGCGCCTATAGAGCGATTACGCGGGAATTGCTACCGGGCGCCGATGTCTTCCCGGGTCTCCACGGGCGCAACGGCGCCCCCTTCCTTGGCAGCCTCGTAGTTCAGCTCGATCATCACGCCATTGGGATCGTCGACGAAGATCTGCCAGAGATCGCCGCCCGGAACCTGGCGGGAGTCGAATGCCATGCCCTTCGATTGCAGGCGCTTCTTCATGCCGTCGAAACCGGTCGAGGCGAAGGCGACGTGATGGACAACGCCGGAATCCGGCTTCTGTTTCTCCTCGGTCTTGGAGATGTCCACGAGGTGCACCACCGCCTTGCCCTCGCTGTACATCCACGCGCCCGGGAAGGCGAAGTTGGGCCGCGGGCCCTTTTCGAGGCCCAGGATGTCCTCATAGAAGCGGACGGTATCGGCGAGATTCCGGGTCCGGATATTGAAATGGTCGAGGGTACCGACGCTCACGCCCATGCGAAACACTCCCGTTTTTGTTAATCCTGTTTTTGATTGGCAATCATAGCACATAACCGGCCATTTCAGCCAAACGAAGCCGTTGCCCTCCCCTGCGCAGCGGTTATGGTGCGCCCTCCCTCCAAGAACCGCCCGGCCCATTTCCAGGGTCGCCGGCCCAAAATCCCAAGGTAAAAACGATGGCGAAAGTCGCTTTTCTCGGTCTCGGCGTGATGGGTTTCCCGATGGCGGGACACCTCGTCAAAAAGGGCGGCCATGAGGTGACCGTCTACAACCGCACCGCCGCCAAGGCCAAGGAATGGGCCGACAAGTTCGGCGGCAAGACTGCGGCAACGCCGAAGGCTGCCGCCGAGGGCCAGGATTTCGTGATGTGCTGCGTCGGCAACGACAACGATCTGCGCGCGGTGACCATCGGCCCCGATGGCGCGTTTGCCGGCATGAAGAAGGGCGCGGTCTTCGTCGACCACACCACGGCCTCGGCTGAAGTGGCACGTGAACTGAACGAGGCAGCCGCCAAGGCCGGCTTCAAATTCGTCGATGCGCCGGTGTCCGGCGGCCAGGCCGGCGCCGAGAACGGCGTGCTGACCGTGATGTGCGGCGGCAACGAGGATGCCTATGCCGCGGCCGAGCCGATCATCAACTCCGCCTATGCGCGGATGTGCAAGCGCCTCGGCCCTGCCGGCGCCGGCCAACTGACAAAAATGGTCAACCAGATCTGCATCGCCGGCCTCGTCCAGGGCCTGTCCGAGGGACTGCACTTTGCGCGGAAGTCCGGGCTCGATATCCCCGCTGTCGTCGACACCATCTCCAAGGGCGCGGCGCAGTCCTGGCAGATGGAGAACCGCTACAAGACCATGAACGAGAACAAGTACGATTTCGGCTTCGCGGTGGAGTGGATGCGCAAGGATCTGTCGATCTGCATCGCCGAAGCCCGCCGTAACGGCGCTAACCTGCCCGTCACCGCGCTGGTCGATCAGTTCTATGCTGAAGTGGAGAAGATGGGCGGCAAGCGCTGGGACACGTCGAGCCTGATGGCGCGGCTGGAGCGCTGAGCCTGGGTTTGGCGTTGACTGGCGCCAATCCGAGATTGCGCCATGTCGCCTCTTCCCAATTGCGGAGGCGGTTCCTCATACAGTCGCAATGATTGAAGCAAGCGGCACATCCAGAAGATAGACAAATCCGGATGGATCGTAGGTGAGCTGCACGCTGCCATTCAATTGCTGCCCCAGCGACTGCATCATGCGCGTGCCGAAGCTGCGCCGCGCCGGCTGCTGAACCGGCGGGCCATCCTTTTCAGTCCAAGTCAGGCGCATGCGCTGCTTCTCTTCGTCGATCGTCCACGCGATTTCAACGCGGCCGTTAACCTTCGAGAGCGCGCCAAATTTGGTGGTGTTGGTGCAAAGCTCGTTGAGCGTCATCGCGATCGCGATGACGGCGCCTGAGGTGATCCTGATATCCGGCCCGTTGAAATGGAATCGCCGCATCCCCTGGCTGTCATACGGCTCGGTCGCACCGCTAAGGGTATGAGTGAGACTGGCACTGGACCAACTGACCTGCATCAGCAGATCGTGGGCGCGTCCGAGCGCGAGCAGACGGCCTTCCATGGCCGTCTGTCCATGTTCGATGCTGGTCGCCGCCCGGAAGCTTTGCGATGCGATGGCGCTGACGGTGGCTAGCGTGTTCTTGATACGATGATGCAGTTCTCCAAGAATGAGCTTTTGCAGCTTGTCGGCAGCCTCCCGCTCCTCGGCGTCGATCCCGGCTTGCGAAAGCAGGGCCTTGGCATCGATCTCGGCTTGTTCCAGCAACAGGCGAAGATTGTCGTTCTCCGCCGACAATGCCATCTCGTGTGCGGAGCGGGACGGCGGATCGATCGGCGTGCCCGGATGAACGCCCTCTCCGGACTGCGCCAGGGGAGTCCCAGGAAGGATCTTCAGCGCGCCCGCCCCCACCATGGTCTGCAATTCGGCAATCATTTGCTCGACGCCGAGCGGCTTCCCGAAGAAGTGGCTGTCGACGGGCCTTTCGGCGTCGGACGGTCTCACCTGACCGGAAACCAGCACGATCTTGATGGCAGGCCAGCGCGCGTGCACGGCGTGGGCCAGCTTCAGACCGTCCATGCTGCCGGGCATCTGAATATCCGTGAACAGCAGAGCAATATCCGAACTGGTTTCCAGAATGGCCATCGCCTCGTCGGCATTCACGGCTTCCACAGGACAAAACCCGGCATCTTCCACGATATCGGCGGCACGCATGCGCAAGACCATCTCGTCCTCAACGACGAGCACCTTGGGCACCTCGATCGGTCCTGTTGCGGTCGACATTGCGGCTTCTCCTCGAGATAGTTGATAAGCGTCCGCGCGGCGCAAGTTGCCCAACGCGGGCAACCGGCTTCGGTAGGCAATACATCGGGAGCCAAATGAATTCGGGCGATACGCCGAGCGAGACTGCCTGAACTCATGTTTCGCAGATCGTTGCTGCGCTCATTGCAGACAAATAGCCAGCTAAAACCGTGCCGAGCCGTAAGAAATATCCGATCAGGCTCGCGGTGAGATCATAAGCTCCAGCAAAGCCATCCTGGCGAGGGTTGCGGGGTCTCTCTCGCCTTCCTTGGTGGTGCGCAGAATGGTTTCGGCCAGCGATTGGATGTGCGCAGACGAGACGGGATGAGGGAGCGAGGACACAGCGCTCTCCATCGCTGCCGTCATGACGCCGATCATGTCGGGCGGGAAGGAAGCATGCGGGAAATCCTTCATGCGCTCAGGTCCGCCGAACTGCTGCGGCGATCATCGCGCGATTGCGCCGTCTGCACGGAATAAGTCATGCAAGATTCCATGCGACAGGGCAGGACAGATGTCGGCTATACCTCACCGGCGGGCGGTGACGAGACGGGCTTCCAGAACTTTCGCACCTTCGCCAGCCGTGCGCAGACATGCCGCTGCGATCTGTGGCCAAACCTGAGTCCCACAATTTAACACATCCGCCCGGACCTGCAGGCGGTCGGTCTTGGCGAGTACCGTTACTTCACTGGCTTCAACCTTCGGAGCCAGTGCGGGTAAGGCGATGACTGAAGCTCCGAGGAGCGCGACTGCCGCCAGGGCTGACAGGGATCTGAACATTGTGGGGGTGTGACCTTGGTTGGCTTCAACCCCACCGCTCTCGGGGCGTCACATTATCAACCAACAGAACACAAGGCAGTTCCGACGCTACGGCATTTGTTTTGTGTATCGCGGGCACCAACGCAAAATGGCCGCGGATTTCTCCGCGGCCATTTGCAAAAGGCGCGCTTATCAGTAGCGCCCGGTGCCGATACCCACGCTCACGCCGGGCGCATTGATGCCGATACCACCACGCTCTTCATAGCCGCGGCGCTGGACGTAGCGGTCGCGGCGGACATCGTTTCCGTAAGACTCGCGCAGGATGACACGTCGTTCAGAGCGCTGACGCCAGCAGCGGCCGGAGTCATCGCATACCATGCGGACGTTCTGCACATTGCCGTCACGAGCGACCAATCGGTCGATCGCGAGCGGTGCAGCATTCGCGCCAGTCACGAAGAGTGCGCTCGCGCCCACCGCGAGAGAGATTGCTATCTTGTTCATTGTGTTCTCCAAACGCGGGGTTTTGAAGCTTCAGCGGCCTTTTTGGCTAGCGCCTGACCAATCCCTTCGCGCCAGGGGATCAGTTCACAACGGGCGTGGCGACACGAGGTTCCGTGAATTCAACTTATATTTGAAATATATCATACCAACTGTCGCGAAACGGCGGAGCCGTTGGCGCAGAGGGCGTCAAATAGACGACGATTACTGAGTTTTTTATAGATTCAGCGCCGAATCATGGTTTCAATCAAAAATTGAGCCCTTGGCTCCTTGAGCAGCTTCGACCTTTTGTCGACGTCACCCCGGACCGCAGCGTAACAGCGCTTCCCTGCGCGCTGCTCATCGGCAGCAAACGCTGATGCTTCGAGCCTGCGCACGCTCGCCAGCAAGGACTTCTCGGTATCCGCGCCGAGCGGACCAAAAGGTTAACTTAACCTCCCGTTAACGGGATTTTTTAGCTCTTTAAGGCATCGCTTAAACATTTAGGGCCACAGATAGATGATGCAAAAGTCCGTGCGGTTCGCGGGCAGAATTGTGTTGTCTGATGAGTAAACCCGCTGAAAAGCCTGAAGTTGTCCAGCTTCCGGCCGATCCTGCCCCCGCTGCGCCCGTCAATGCGCGGCGCGCGTCGGCACAGCGGGTGCGCGAGGCGCGCGATCGGTTAACGTCATCAAGCGGAACCCGCCCGGCCTTCGATACGGAACTGCTGCGCCAGTATGCGCAGACCAGGATATCCGCATCCTTCGTCGTCATGCTGCTGGTGGTCGCGACCGGCGTGCTGTTCGGCTTCTGGATGCAGCCGGTCTCCGCTGCGGCCTGGACCTGCGGCATGCTGTGCATCCATGCCGCGATCATCCGAAGCTGCTCGAAATTCCTCGGCGAGCCGGCCTCGCTGCCCGCGACGCGCAAATGGCGCACGCGCTTCGTGCTGCTCGACCTGCTCTACGGGCTGACCTGGACCGCGATCCTGATCCGGCCCGCGGGCCTCGACGTCGCCTCCAACACGCTGATGATGTTCCTGATGCTGCTGGTGATCGCGGTGTCCAGCATGCTGGCGGCGAGCCTGCCGATCGCAGCGCTGGCGGCGACCGCGCCGGTGACGGTGGCGATTGCGCTGAACTTCATCCTCAGCGGCACCTTCGACAATTACGTGCTGGCGGTGCTGGCACTCGCCGCCGAAGGCTACTTCGCCCTGCTCGCCCATCGCCTGCACTCGACGACGCTGGCGACGCTGGAAGCGCGCGCGGAAAAGGATGCGCTGATCGGCGAGCTCGAACAGGCCAAGGCGATCTCGGACGAAGCGCGGCACCGCGCCGAATCAGCCAACGTGGCCAAGTCGCGCTTCCTCGCGCAGATGAGCCACGAGCTGCGCACGCCGCTGAACGCCATCCTGGGCTTTTCCGAGGTGATGAAGAGTGAAATCTTCGGCGCACACAGCGTGCCCGTCTACAAGGAATACTCCGCCGACATCCACAATTCCGGGGTTCACCTCTTGAACCTCATCAACGAAATCCTCGATTTGTCGCGTATCGAGGCCGGCCGCTATGAGCTGAACGAGGAAGCGGTGTCGCTGATCAATGTCGTCGCCGATTGCCATCATCTGTTGAAGCTTCGCGCCTCGAGCCGCGGCATCACCATCCACGAGGTGTTCGAGCAGGCGATGCCAAAAATCTGGGGCGACGAGCGTGCGATCCGCCAGATCGTGCTGAACCTGTTGTCCAACTCGATCAAGTTCACGCCGCAGGGCGGCGAGATCTGGCTCAAGGCCGGCTGGACCGCCTCCGGCGGGCAATATCTCAGCGTCAAGGATACCGGATCGGGCATTCCCGAGGACGAGATCCCGATCGTGCTCGCTTCGTTTGGCCAGGGCTCGAACTCCATCAAGTCGGCCGAGCAAGGCGCGGGGCTTGGCCTGCCGATCGCCAAGAGCCTTGTCGACATGCATGGCGGCACGTTCACGCTGAAATCGAAGGTGCGCATCGGCACCGAGGTGATCATCACCTTCCCGCCGGAGCGCGTGATGTCGGCGCTGGGGCCGATGACCGAGGAAGCGCCTCCCCTGCAGCCGGAGGAAGCCAATGTCACCGACGAGAAACGGCGGCCGAAGCACAAGCCAATCATGAGCGCCGGGACAGGGTTGTAGCGCCCATGCTTGCACAAGCCCTCGATTCACCTTCACTATGGAACAATGAGCCAAGAAACACCGTGTATCGCAGTCTGCCAGATCGATCCCAGAACCAACCTCTGCTTCGGCTGCGGCCGCACCCTGCCGGAGATCGCGCGCTGGTCGGCGATGGACAGCGCGGAGCGGCGTGCCATCATGGCGCAGCTCTCCGCGCGCATGATCGAGGCCGGGCTGCAGCCGATCGAGCCGCGCCAGCGCAGCGAGGCGCGCTGACGTTTGTGGGAGCCGCGGCATGATCCGCATCCTGCTCATCATCGTTTTCCTGGCAGGCACGGCCGGCGCCGTGGTGGCCTATGGCGACCCCGACAAGATCGCCCGTGCCGGCGACAGCATCTCGCACATGATCCGCCAGAAGAGCCTGACGCCGCCGCCGCCGGTGCAGATCCCGCGCGGCCAGGGCGGCGAGTTTTCGCTGAAGGCAAAAATCAACGGCGTCTCCGCGCCGATGGTGATCGACACCGGCGCGACCTCGGTGGTGCTGACATGGGAGACGGCGAAGGCGATCGGCGTGCCGGTCGAGATGCTGGAATACAATGTCGATCTCGAAACCGCCGGCGGTCACGCCAAGGCGGCGCGACTGACGCTGGACCGCCTGACGGTCGGCAAGCTGACGGAGAAATCAGTGCCGGCGCTGGTGGTGCCGCGCGGGCACATGAAGACCAATCTGCTCGGCATGAGCTTCCTCGACCGGCTGGAAAGCTGGGGCGTGCGCTCCGACCGGCTGATGCTGCACGGCTATCCCGAGCTCTCAAGCCGCAAGTGAGGCGGCGTGCTGCTCGCGCACGAGCGCTACCGCATCGCGCAGCACATCGACACCTGCCCCTGCCCTGACGCCGTTCTCGGCGAGATGCCGGCGGAACGCCCGCGCGCCCGGCACGGCATGGAACGCGCCGACAAAGTGCCGTGTGATGGCGTGCAGCCGCGTTCCGGATGCAAGCTCGCGCTCGATATAGGGCAGCATCGCCTCGAAGGCGTCCTTCATCGTCGCCTGCGGCGGCGTTTCGCCGAACAACTCGGCATCCACGGCGAGGAGGCGCCACGGCTCCTGATAGGCCGCGCGGCCCAGCATAACACCATCGACATGGGCGAGATGCTGCCTGGCTTCCGCGATGCTGGCGATGCCGCCGTTGATGATGATGGGCACCTCAGGCAGCGCCGCCTTCAGCCGGTAGACGCGGCCGTAATCGAGCGGCGGGATGTAGCGGTTCTCCTTCGGCGACAGACCATTGAGCCAGGCCTTGCGGGCATGCACGATCAGCGCGTCCGTGCCGGCTGCGACCACGCCACGCGCCAGCGTGTCGAGCGCAAGTTCCGGATCCTGATGGTCGATGCCGATCCGGCACTTCACGGTGACCGGAATTTTCACCGCCTGCTTCATCGCGGCGACGCAATCGGCGACCAGCGCCGGCTCCGCCATCAGGCAGGCGCCGAAACGGCCGTCCTTCACGCGATCCGACGGACAGCCGATATTGAGGTTGATCTCGTCGTAGCCAAAGTCTTCGCCGATCCTGGCGGCTTGCGCGAGATCGGCCGGCGATGAGCCGCCAAGCTGCAGCGCCACCGGATGTTCGCTGGCATCGAAGCCGAGCAGCCGCTGGCGGTCGCCATGCAGGATGGCGCCGGTCGTCAGCATTTCCGTGTAGAGCTTCGAGCGGCGCGTCATGATGCGATGGAAGACGCGGCAGTGCCGGTCAGTCCAGTCCATCATGGGGGCGACGGAGAAGCGCCAGATATCGGTGGTCTTGCTGGTCATTGCAGGGGCTTATAGAGGCTTCGCGGCGTTAATTTAAGGTCGAATTTCGCGCCTTGACCGTCAGTTTTCGACGGCCCGAACTCAAAACAGGCAAAACAACCCCATGCACAGTAGCGGGGCAGCGCCGGAGGCCCTCTGTCCGCCCCTCACCGCCGCTGATTGTAGACGTCGAAACAGACTGCCCCCAGCAGCACCAGGCCCTTGATGACCTGCTGGTAATCGATGCCGATGCCGAGGATCGACATGCCGTTGTTCATGACGCCCATGATCAGCGCGCCGATCACGGCGCCAGTAACCTTGCCGACGCCGCCATAAGCCGAGGCGCCGCCGATGAAGCAGGCCGCGATGACGTCGAGCTCGAAGCCGGCACCGGCCTTCGGTGTCGCGGTGTTGAGGCGCGCGGCGAACACGAGGCCGGCAAGCGCGGCGAGCACGCCCATGTTGACGAAGGTGAGGAAGGTCAGCCGCTCGGTCTTGATGCCGGAAAGCTTCGCCGCCTTCTCGTTGCCGCCGACGGCATAGATCTGCCGGCCGATGGTGGTGCGCGTGGTCATGAAGCCGTACAACGCGATCAGGGCGACCATGACGACGAGCACATTGGGCAGGCCGCGATGCGAGGCGATCAGATAGGTGAAATAGATCACCGCGGCGAACAGGAGGACGTTCTTCAGCACGAAGAACCAGTGCGGCTCGACCTCGACGCCGTGGCTGGCGCGCCGGGCGCGGGTCTTGACGCTGACCGAGATCAGGCCGGCTGCGAGGGCCACGCCGATCAGAATCGAAGTCGGATAGAGCGAGCCGGCATCGGGGATCAATTCCGGAATGAAGCCGGATGACAGTTTCTGGAACGTCGGCGAGAACGGCCCGACCGACTGGCCCTGCAGAACGGCGAGCGCCAGCCCCTTGAAGACCAGCATGCCGGCCAGGGTGACGATGAAGGACGGCACCTTGAAATACGCCACCCAGTAGCCCTGCGCGGCGCCGATCAGGCCGCCGAGCGCGAGGCAGGCGACGACGGTCGGGATGAAATGCATGTCGAAGCGCACCATCAGCACCGCCGCGATCGCGCCGATGAAGCCCGCCACCGAGCCGACCGAAAGGTCGATATGGCCGGTGACAATCACCAGCAGCATGCCCAGCGCCATGATAACGATGTAGCTGTTCTGCAGCACGAGGTTGGTGAGGTTGAGGGGACGCAGCAGCGTTCCGTCGGTCGCGAACTCGAAGAACACCATGATCGCGAACAGCGACAGCAGCATGCCGTATTCGCGCAAATTCGCCCTGAGTATTCCGCCCTGTTCGGGAGCCGGCACGGCCTTGTCGGTCATGGATGCGCTTCTCCCGGCGAGGCCGCCTCAAGCTTTCGTCCGAGATCCCGGTCCACCAGTCGCTCGCCCTTGCGCAGGATGACCCGCATGATCTTTTCCTGCGTTGCCTCGGCGCGGCTGAACTCGCCGACAAAGGCGCCCGCATCCATCACGCAGATGCGGTCGCAGATGCCGAGCAGTTCCGGCAGTTCCGAGGAGATCATGATGATGGCACGCCCGGCGTCGGCGAGGCCGTTGATGATGGAATAGATCTCGTATTTGGCGCCGATATCGATGCCGCGGGTCGGCTCGTCCAGGATCAGGATTTCCGGATCGGTAAACAGCCATTTTGACAGCACCACCTTTTGCTGGTTGCCGCCGGAGAGTTCGCCCGAGGGCTGGTAGACGTCCCGGGAGCGGATGTGCATGCGCGCGCGATAGTCGCTCGCGACCTCCATCTCCTTGATGTCGTCGATGATCTCCCCGCTCGAAACGGCGTCGAGATTGGCGAGCGTAATGTTCTTCCTGACGTCGTCGGCCAGCAGCAGGCCAAGCTGCTTGCGGTCCTCGGTCACGTACGCCAAGCCGGCGTCGATGGCACGGCTGACGGTCGACAGATCGACCTCGCGGCCGTGCAGGAAGGCGCGGCCGGTGATCTTGCGGCCCCAGGAGCGGCCGAACAGGCTCATGGCAAATTCGGTGCGCCCTGCGCCCATCAACCCGGCAATGCCGACGATTTCGCCGCGGCTGATGTGGAAGTCGACGTTCTTGATCACTTGCCGGTCGGCATGCTGGGGATGATAGACCGACCAGTTTTCGACCCGGAACACCTCCTCGCCGATGTCAGGCGTGCGCGCCGGAAAGCGGCTTTGGAGATCGCGGTCCACCATCTTGCGGATGATGCGGTCCTCCTCGAACGGACCGTCGGCGCGATCCAGCGTATCGACGGTACGGCCGTCGCGCAGCACGGTGATGCGGTCGGCGACGCGGGCAACCTCATTGAGCTTGTGCGAGATCAGGACCGCGGACATGCCCTGCGCGCGGAACTCGAGCAGGAGGTCGAGCAGCGCCGCGCTGTCGCTTTCATTGAGGCTTGCGGTCGGCTCGTCGAGAATGAGAAGGCGCACCTGCTTTGACAGCGCCTTGGCGATCTCCACGAGCTGCTGTTTGCCGACGCCGATATCGGTGACCCGCGTGTCCGGCGCCTCGTTGAGCCCGACCTTGGCCAGCAATTGCCGCGACCGCTCGTAGACGGCGTCCTGGTCGATCACGCCGAACCGCGACGGCGGGTTGGCGATGAAGATGTTTTCCGCGATCGAGAGCAGCGGGATCAGCGCCAGCTCCTGATGGATGATGATGATGCCGAGCGCCTCGGAGTCGTTGATGTTGCGGAACCGCCGTGGCGCGCCGTCATATATAATGTCGCCATCATAGCTGCCGTGCGGATAGACCCCGCTCAGCACCTTCATCAGCGTCGATTTGCCGGCGCCGTTCTCGCCGACCAGCGCATGGATTTCGCCCTGGCGCACGGCAAAGTTCACGTCGCTCAGCGCTTTCACGCCGGCGAAGGCCTTGCTGATGCCGCGCATTTCGAGCAGGACTGTCATTCAGTTTCCTGGGAGCAGCTTTCGTTGGAGGGGGTCATGGACGGCGCCCTTGCGGCCCATCCTTCGAGACGCCCGCCGTTGGCGGGCTCCTCAGGATGAGGTGTGTTTCGCGGCAAATCTCAGACCCTCATGGTGCGGAGCGCCGCCTGCGGCGCGTCTCGAACCATGAAGGCCGAGCAGTCGCCACTTACGTGCGTTCGCCCCAAGTCTCACCTCAATTGATCTGCGACTTCTTGTAATAGCCACCGTCGATCAGCACTTTCTCCCAGTTGGACTTGTCGACAATGACGGGCTTGAGCAGATAGGACGGAACGACCTTCACGCCATTATTATAGGTGGTGGTGTCGTTCACGGTGACGGTCTTGCCGCTCAGCGCCGCATCCACCATGTCGGCGGTGACCTTGGCCAGATCGCGCGTGTCCTTGAAGATCGTGGAATACTGCTCGCCGCGCAGCATCGACTTGATCGAGGGCACTTCGGCGTCCTGCCCGGTGACAACCGGCATCGGCGTGTTGCCGCTGCCATAGCCGACGCCTTTCAGCGACGACAGGATGCCGATCGAAAGACCGTCATAGGGCGACAGCACGGCGTCCACTTTCTTCGTCGTATAGAACGCGCTCAGGAGATTATCCATCCGCGCCTGCGCGGTGGCGCCGTCCCAGCGCAGGGTCGAGACCTTGTCCATGCCCATCTGCTTGCTGGCAACCACGAGCTTGCCGCTGTCGATGTAGGGTTTCAGCACCGACATCGAACCGTTGTAGAAGAAGTAGGCGTTGTTATCGTCGGGGGAGCCGCCGAACAGCTCGATGTTGAACGGGCCCTTGCCCTCCTTCAGCTTCAGCGCATCCTCGATCGACTGCGCCTGCAGCACGCCAACCTGGAAATTGTCGAACGTCGCGTAGTAGTCGACATTGGGAGTGTCGCGGATCAGCCGGTCGTAGGCGATCACGACAATACCGCGATCCCTCGCCTGCTTGAGCACGTTGGACAGCGTCGTTCCATCGATCGCGGCGATCACCAGGACCTTGACGCCCTTGGCGACCATGTTCTCGATCTGCGAGAGCTGGTTCGGGATATCGTCCTCGGCATATTGCAGGTCGGTGTTGTAGCCCCGCTCCTTCAACACCTTGACGATGTTGTTGCCGTCATCGATCCAGCGCGCCGACGCCTTGGTGGGCATCGCGATGCCGACCGTCTGCTTGCCCTGCGCCAGCGCGACGCTGGAGAAGGCGAGCGAGCCGAGCGCGACGGCGGACAGGATGGTTCTGAGTAACTTCATGCTTCACTCCCGAGTACTTCGTGCCATCAGCCGCGTGGTCGCGGTCTATCTCCCGGACTGGCACATCGCCCGAACGCCCCGAGCGACGAGGCCGATCATCTGTCACGTGTCATGCCCGTGCAAGGAGTTTTATGACAGTTATATGACAGTAAACGCTCGCGAATTTTTGTCGTGACTCGCCGCGATCTATGACAGAAATAATACGACTGAATGTCAGTTCGATTATTTCTGTGGAGCGATGGAATGAGCCTGTGGCGTGCGCGGTCGAATCCCCTGACGTGGTGGTGGGCGATGCTGACCCTGGTCAGCGGCGTCAATATTGCGCTGTGGTTCCTGCTTTACCGCGAGCTGCACTCCCAGCCGGTAGGCAGCATGCAATTGATGCTGCTGCTCTGCGCGGCTTACGTGTTCGGCTGCGCCTTCCGCTCGGTGCTGCCGCGCGCGGACGTGCAGCGCATCTGCCTGTTCGACACCTGGTGGTCGAGCGTGCTGGTCGGCCGATCGGTGGCGACAGTCGCCGAGGTCTGCTTTGTCGTGCAATGGGCGATCATCCTGCATCAGCTCGGCACCATCACGGGATCGGAGACCGTGCTGAACGTGGCATGGATCATCGTGCCGCTGATCCTGATCGCAGAATGCTTTTCGTGGTACGCCGTGCTGACCACGAACTTCTTCTACAACGCGATCGAGAATTCGCTGTGGGCGATCGCCTTCTTCCTGGTCGGCATCGGCCTCGTCCGGCTGCTGCCCGAGTTCCACGGGCCGGTGCACGTGGTGCTTCTCGTCTCGATTGCCGGCATCGCCGCCTTCCTCGTCACCGTCGACGTTCCCATGTACCTTGGCCGCTGGCGCACCAACCTTGCGGAGGGCAACCAGCTGCTTGGGCTGTTCGAGGGCCTGCGTGACGTCTCGACGCGCTGGGTGCGGACGCACGACATCGCCCATTGGAAGGGCGAACTGATGTGGATGGCGCTGTATTTCAGCGGCGCCGTATGGGCGAGCCTTGCGCTCTGCGTGTTCTATTCGCTGGAGGGCGAACTGCCGCAGTACCGCACCGAGACGGCGGCGATCAGCGCCCCGGCGCCGCAGGTGGAAGCAGCGTCCGCTGCTTCGAAGGTGCGCCGCAGTCAGGCGGCCGTAAGGGCGACGGCGTCGCCCTTTTAAAGCGGAATGGCTTTAGGTTGAATCGGTAGGACCGCGGGCTCGCTTCGCCTCTCCCGCTTGCGGGGGAGGCCGACGCGCTCGAAGAGCGCGGCGGGTGGGGGCTCTCTCCACGCGGAGAATCCCGATGGCACCACCCCCTCCCCAACCCTCCCCCGCAAGCGGGAGAGGGAGCGCAGTTGCGTCGTGGCGACGATCAATCTTATCCCTCAATTCTTGCCGTAATCGTAGAAGCCTCGGCCGGTCTTGCGGCCGAGGCGGCCGGCGTCAACCATCTCTTTCAGCAGCGGCGCCGGGCGATACTTCGGGTCGTTGAAGCCGGTGTAGAACACTTCCATCACAGACAGCATGGTGTCGAGGCCGATCAGATCGGCCAACGCCAGCGGCCCGATCGGGTGATTGCAGCCGAGCTTCATGCCGGCGTCGATCTCCTCGGCGGTCGCAATCCCCTCTTGCAGGGCGAACACGGCTTCGTTGATCATCGGGCAGAGGATGCGGTTGACCGCAAAGCCCGGGCTGTTGCGGGCGGTAATCGGCACCTTGCCGACGCGCTTGGCGAAGGCTTCGGCCTTAGCGTGAGTGTCGTCGGAGGTCTGCAGGCCGCGGATCAGTTCCAGCAGCGCCATCACGGGCACCGGGTTGAAAAAGTGCATGCCGATGAAGCGGTCGGGCCGGTCGGTTGCGGCGGCGAGCTTGGTGATCGAGATCGACGAGGTGTTGGTCGCGACCAGCGCCTGCGGCCGCAAGCTGGCGCAGAGGTCCTTCAGTATCTTGACCTTCAGTTCCTCGTTCTCGGTCGCGGCCTCAATGACGAGATCGCAATTGGCGAGCCTTGTCTTGTCGGAGGTGGCATCGATGCGCTTCAGCGCGGCCTCGCGGTCGGCGGGGCTCATCTTCTCCTTCTTGACCAGGCGATCGAGGCTGCCGTCGATGGTGGCGAGCCCCTTCTTCACCGCAGCATCGGAAATATCGACCATGGTCACCTTGAGTCCGGCCGCCGCGCTGACCTGCGCGATGCCGTTGCCCATGGTGCCCGCCCCGATGATGCCAAGAGATTCAATCATGTCGAACGTCCTTGTTTCGCGAGCCGCCTTGCCGCCCGCAACCTGATCCATTCCGACCTGATATCAGAGCCGGGCAGCGACCGAAACCGCCCTGTCCGCCTGCAGCCAGCCGGCAATCCGGGGCCAGGCCGTGGCCAGCGTCTGCCCGCCCAGATAGAGGCCGAGGTGGCTGGAGGGGACGACGGCGCGCTCGATCTGCGCGGCCGGCGTGCCGAGCCGCAAGGCGGTCGCCATGGCCTGCGGTGCCGGTACGATTTCGTCATCGGCGCCTGCCAGCAGGAAAACCGGCACACTCACGTCCTCGGGGTGAACGGTGCGACCGAGCGCCACGAATGTGCCGTTCGCGATCCGGTTCTCTCGATAGATCCAGTTCACGACCTGGAGGTAATAGGTGCCGGGCAAATCGACGGTCTCGTCGTGCCAGCGCACGAAGCGCTCATGCAATTCCCGATCGGCGGGCGCTTCCTGCGAGAGGCTTCGTTGCAGCACCAGGGCGGTGTCGGAGGCGCGGCTCCAGAAGCGCAGAATGTGTGCGCCCCTGACGATGCCGCCGCCGCTTTCGACGATCCCCTCGAAGGCGGCCTGCGGGGCGCTGCCAACCAGCCGCACCAGTCCGGAATCGACGGAAGCATCTACAGGCGCTCCCGCCAGCACGAGCCGGCGCACTTTTCCCGGGAAGCGCGCCGCGTAGACCAGCGACAGCCAGCCGCCCTGGCACAATCCGATGAGATCGACGGGCGCGCCGATCTCGTCGACGGCGACGTTGAGGTCGGCGAGATACTGGTCGATGGCAAGGAACCGCATGTCAGCCGAGGCGGAGCGCCAATCGGTCAGGAATATCCGTTCATGCCCGCTCTGCTGCAAACGCTCGATGATGCTGTGGCCCGGGGCAAAATCGGCAAGCAGCGTGCTGTGCAGCGCATAAGGCCCGCAGATCAGGACCGGCCGTCCGATGCGCGACCGCGAGAAATCGCGAAGCCGCATGGTGGTCAATTCGAGCGCAACCGCGTTCGGCGTCGTCCACGGCAGCGGCGGCCTGTCGTCGGAAGCCTTGCGCCCGTTACCTTGATCGAGCCACCAGAACATCGCATCGGTGGCGACCTTCATGGCGGCAAGGGGCCACTGCATCGGATCGTGCGGGGGAGCCGCACCCGAAGGAAGTCTGCTTGAAGTCTTGTCCGACGGCTTGCCCATATGCGCCCATGCGCCCTGCTGCACTGCGTCCTGCGTCCCGCCTGCCTCAACAACAATCTCCTCATCGGCCATATAGTTCAATGAGGTGATTTGACCTCCCTCAAGGGATTTCGGCCAATCGCCGCTAAATTATCCATATTTGCTGCCCAGGGAGCCAGGCATGGACGACATTCCCGATCTCGTGATCTCGCCGGAAAAGGTCGCCGCGATCCTTTCCAAGGCACGCCAGTTCGACGTCAAGGACGTGGTCACCGACCCCGATTCCGCCTCGAACGGCAGTGATGACGCCATGCTGTCGGTGCTGGAAGATCACGCGTCCGACCCGGCACGGTCTGAGCTCAGCGCCATGATCCGTGGCTTGAACGAGGACGAGCAGATCGATCTTGTCGCGCTGGCCTGGCTCGGCCGCGGCGACGGCGACATCGCTGACTGGGCCGATATCCGTCGCGAGGCGGACCGTGCACATAACCGGCGCACGGCCCAATATCTCATCGGCATGCCGCTGCTCAGCGACTACCTGGAAGAAGCGCTTTCGCAGTTCGGCCATTCGGCCGAGGAGTTCGAGCGGCCGCTCTGAGGAGGTCACGCGATCATGCCCTACCGGACGAATGCCGACTTGCCCCACTCTGTACGCGGCCATTTGCCGGCTCACGCGCAGGACATCTATCGCGAAGCGTTCAACCATGCCTTCGCATCCCATGCCGCCGACCCGCGGCAGGAGGAAATCGCTCACCGCACCGCATGGTCGGCCGTGAAGCGTTCATATGTGAAGATGGGCGATACATGGATCGCCTCGGACCGCCCCTCGCGCAGCAAGGGCCGCGTCAACCGCCGGTGAGATGCTTCTCTATCTCTCCCACCGGGTGCCGGGTGAGATCCTTGTTGACCTCCGCGATCACGAGCGCCGCAACGTCCGCATGCAGCGCATTGCGCACATCAGCCAGCGTCCGGGGCGGCGCCACGATCACCAACGCCGGGGCCCTTCGCTCGCGTACCAGCCGTTCCATCGCAGCTGCCACCGTCCTGGCAAAACGGTGCTCATTGAGGTCGTGCCAATCCGCCGTTTCCACCGCGCTGCGCCGGGCCGAACCCATGGCCTTGCCGAGGTGCCCCGGCTTGTCGGTACCCTGCTCACGGGTGGGTGGATTGTCGTCCTCGAATACCCGTTCGGTCTTCAGGTTCGGGTATTTCTCGTCGCCCTCGTTGCGCAGGAAGATTGCCTTGCGCCCATCACCCACGAACACGAACGCATCATGCGGAATTTTCATCCCTCAGGCTCCTCGCGGTTATGAACCCGGTCCACCCGAAGGGACAGGTATCGGGAGGCCAATATGCCAGGGAAAGCCCCAAATACAGGCCGCGTTCAACGGGCGACCCGGCATCTGGAAAGCATATTCCTCGCACGACCATGCCGGTTTGACGCCGATCAACCCCGTGCCGGCTGCCTGAACTATCAATACTTGAAATATCAATGGTAGCTGCACACAAGGGAGGCTCACATGAAAGCGCAAGACGTGATGGTTTCGCCCGTCATTACTGTTGGTGAGAACGCGACCGTTCAGGAAGTTGCCAAGCTCCTGATCGACCAGCGTGTGAGCGCCGTTCCTGTGCTCAATGCGGCCGGCAAGCTCGTCGGCATCGTCACGGAGTCCGACCTGATGCGCCGCGCAGAGATTGGAACCGAGCGTCACTATTCCTGGTGGCTGTCGCTGCTCGCGGATGCACGGACATTGGCGGCCGACTACGTCAAATCGCATGCCGTCAGCGTAAAGGACGTCATGACGCGGAACGTCAAGACAGCGGCCCCCGATACACCCTTGCATGAGATCGCCGAGCTATTCGAGCAGAACCAGATCAAGCGCGTTCCCATCGTGAACAAGAATGGAGAACTGGTCGGCATCCTCAGCCGCGCCAATATCATCCAGGCCGTCGCCAGCGTGCGGCCGCCGCTCGAGATCAGCCTTCCGGACGCCGCGATCCGCAACCGACTGCTCGACGAACTCAAGAAGCAGTCGTGGACCCAAGCACACAAGCTCAACATCGTGGTGACTGGAGGCGTCGTCGAACTCTGGGGTTCTGTCGAGAACGAGCAGGAGCGGGATGCCATCAAGGTGGCGGCCAAAGCCATCCCCGGCGTAAACGCCGTCAACGACCATCTGCTGCGGGCGGTGTCCTTCGGGTACTAGGTCACGCTAGCCGATCACGCGCACGGGATCGCTGCCGTCCCAATTCGCGGCGGCCGCCTTCACCTTCTCGAAGAAGCGCCCCTTTCCGCCGCTGATGTCGGAAATCTCGATCACCGTGCCGGGGTGACCCGGCGTCTCGAAATAGGCGAAGCGTCCGTTCGGCCCGCCGATCTGCCCCTCATGGCCGACCTTGAAGCCGGCCGCAATCGCGCGGTCATAGAGCGCCTGGTAGTCGGTGCTCCAGTAGGACATGTGCTGCAGGCCCTCGCCGTGATCGCGGAGGAAATCGAGATACATCGAGGGCGCATCGTTGCGCTGCTGGATCAGTTCGATCTGAAGGTCGCCGGAATTGGCGAGCGCCACGCTCATCTCGAGCGGCGAGTCCTTGCCCTTGTAGCGATACCAGTCGGTCTTCACATTAGGCACATAGAAGAACGGCCCGACGCGCAGCACCTCGGTCCAGAATTTCATGGCGGCCGCGATATCGCGCACGACATAGCCGTTCTGGCAGACCTTTCCGAACAACGCACTCATTCAACAATTCCCGTCCTCAAAGCCCGCTCAACCCGGCATCGACCGCCAGCGTCTGTGCGGTGATGTAGACGCTTTCGTCCGACAGGAAGAACAGCACGGCATAGGCGATCTCCCATGCGCTGGCCTGCCGGCCGAACGGCGTGTTGGCCTGGCCGCGCGATGGCCGCCCGGCGCCGGCGGCGCGGCCATTCGGCGTGTCGACCAGGCCGGGATAGACGAGGTTGGCGCGGATGCCGCGGCGCGCGCCGAGATGGGCGATGTTGCGCATCAGACCGCCGAGCGCAGCTTTCGAGGAATCGTAGACCGCCATCTGCGAGCCCGCCTTGAGCGCCGCGATCGAGGAGATGAACACGATCGATCCGCCGTTCTCGAATTTTTCCAGCGCCTCACGGCAGCAGAACATCGGACCGCGCACATTGACGTCGTAGATGTAGTTCCATTCCTCGGCGGACACACCGTCGAGTCCGGTCCTTCCGAAGGTGCCGACATTGAGCACCATGCCGTCGATGCCGCCCATCGCCTGCTGCGCTTCCTCGATCATGCGGGCAACGTCGCTTTCTCTGGTCACGTCCGCCGTAACGGTGAAAGCACGGCCGCCTTCCGCCGTGATGCGCATCACCGTGTGTTCCGCCGCCGTATGGTTGACGTCGGCAACGGCAACATGGGCGCCCTCGCGCGCGCACAAGATGCTCATGGCGCGTCCATTGCCGGTCGGATCGGTCGCGGCATCGAAAATGCGCTGGCCGCCGCCGACGATCAGGATGCGGCGGCCCTTCAGCCGACCCCTGCCCGGCGCCTTGCCCTCGGACTCCGCCGATAGCGGCCGGATATAGCGCTCCGGCTTGGCGTCGGGCGCTTCTGCCATCCTACGCGCTCCGCTTCTTGCCGCTGTCGAACACGGCCATGCCGGCGGCCGGATCAAGATCGGTCTCTGTCGCCTCGGTCAGCCGCGCCATCATCATGTAGCAGCCGATGGTGAAGATGGCCTCGACGATCTCCTGGTCGCTGAAATGCTTGCGCATGCCGGCGAACACGGCGTCATCAACGCGGACGTTCTCCACGACCTCGCGGCCGAAGGCGAGCAGCGCGCGCTCGGCCTCGTTGAACACGCCCGCGCTGTAGTCGCCGCGCCCGAGCGCATCGATCTGCGGCTGGGTGACGCCGACCCCGAGCGCAATCGGCACATGCTGGCGCCACTCATATTCGCCGCCCTCGATATGGGCGACCTGCAGGATCAGGAGTTCGCGGTTGACGTGGCTGAGCTTCTGCTTGTGCAGGATCGAGTTGGCGAAGCGCATCGCCGGGATCATGTTGTTCTCCGCATGGGCCATCATGCGGAAGATGTTCAATTTCACCGTCATCCGGTCGAACGAAGCGCGGATGTCGCCGGTGGTATTTTGCGGATCGATCAGGGGCAGTCGGGCCAATGGGGCCTCCCTCGGATTTTCTTGGTTCTTGGATCCGTAGTTTCCCGCGACTTCGGGGCGGTAGGCAAGGACGCAGGACGGGCCTGCGCGGTTCTGCCATGCGCCGGCGGCCTTGAGTTGCCGGCCCGGCCCGGGCATAAGGACGGCAATTCGAGAAAAAACCCGAACCAGCCCAAGGATTTGCGATGCCTCCCTATCGTTCCCGCACCACCACCCATGGCCGCAACATGGCGGGCGCCCGCGGCCTCTGGCGCGCGACCGGCATGAAGAACGAAGACTTCGGCAAGCCGATCATCGCTGTCGTCAACTCATTCACCCAGTTCGTGCCCGGTCATGTGCACCTGCAGAACCTCGGCCAGCTCGTCGCGCGAGAGATCGAGAAGGCCGGTGGCGTTGCGAAAGAGTTCAACACCATCGCCGTCGACGACGGCATCGCGATGGGCCATGACGGCATGCTCTACAGCCTGCCCTCGCGCGAGCTGATCGCCGACAGCGTCGAATACATGGTCAACGCGCATTGCGCCGATGCCATGGTCTGCATTTCCAACTGCGACAAGATCACGCCTGGCATGCTGATGGCGACCTTGCGCCTCAACATCCCCACCGTGTTCGTTTCCGGCGGCCCGATGGAGTCGGGCAAGATCGTGCTGAAGGGCAAGAAGCGCGCGGTCGATTTGATCGACGCCATGGTGGCCGCGGCGGACACTTCCGTGTCAGATGCCGATGTCGAGGTGATCGAGCGCTCGGCCTGCCCGACCTGCGGCTCCTGCTCGGGCATGTTCACCGCCAATTCCATGAACTGCCTGACCGAGGCGCTGGGCCTGGCGCTGCCCGGCAACGGCTCGGTGCTGGCAACCCATGCCGACCGCAAGAGCCTGTTCGTCGAAGCCGGGCACCTGATCGTCGATCTCGCCCGCCGCTACTACGAGCAGGATGACGCCAAGGTGCTGCCGCGCGAAATCGCGAGCTTCACCTCGTTCGAGAACGCGATGACGCTCGATATCGCGATGGGTGGCTCCACCAACACCGTGCTGCATCTGCTCGCCGCCGCGCATGAAGGCCAGGTGCCGTTCGGCATGAGCGATATCGATCGCCTGTCTCGAAAAGTGCCTGTTCTCTGCAAGGTCGCTCCCTCCGTGCAGGACGTGCACATGGAAGACGTGCACCATGCCGGCGGCATCATGGGCATCCTCGGCGAGCTCGACCGCGCCGGCCTGATCAAGACCAGCGTGCCGACGGTGCACGCCACGACACTTGCCGATGCGCTGGATCGCTGGGACATCGTGCGCACCTCGAGCGAGAAGGTTCGCACCTTCTACAAGGCCGCGCCCGGCGGCGTGCCGACGCAGGTCGCGTTCAGCCAGGATCGCCGCTTCGACGATGTCGATCTCGATCGCGAAAAGGGCGTGATCCGCAACGCCGCACATGCCTACTCGAAGGACGGCGGCCTCGCCGTGCTGTTCGGCAATCTCGCCAAGGACGGCTGCATCGTGAAGACGGCCGGGGTCGACGAGAGCATTCTGAAATTCTCCGGCCCTGCCCGCATCTTCGAAAGCCAGGACGCCTCCGTCGAAGCCATCCTGGGCAACAAGGTGAAGGCCGGCGACGTCGTCGTGGTGCGCTATGAAGGCCCGCGCGGCGGTCCCGGCATGCAGGAGATGCTGTATCCGACCAGCTATCTGAAATCGAAGGGGCTCGGCAAGGCCTGCGCACTGATCACCGACGGCCGCTTCTCCGGCGGCTCATCCGGCCTGTCGATCGGGCACATCTCGCCGGAAGCCGCCTAAGGCGTACTGATCGGACTTGTCGAGGAAGGCGATATCATCGAGCTCGATATTCCCAACCGCAAGATCAACCTCGCGGTGCCCGAGGCCGAGCTCGAACGTCGCCGCGCAGCAATGGTCGCCAAGGGCAAGAACGCCTGGAAGCCGGCGCCGCGCAAGCGCGCGGTCTCGACCGCGCTGAGGTCGTACGCGGCGTTTGCCAGCAGCGCCGCGCGCGGCGCCGTTCGTATCGTGCCGGAGTGAGATAGGGAAACGTCGGGGGTGCGTGCGCAGCCCCGACGTTCTGATCAGATCGCAGCCTGGGTTGCCTGGCCGGCAACGATGTACCACGTGACCAGCAAGGAGCAGATCAGCGCACCCGGAAGTGAGCTGCCCGTCCGGCGCCAGGTGAACGTCGAGATCACGGCGATGCCCATGAGCAGCGGAATGAACTGAATAGCGATGATCGTGGACAACGGCACAATCGGGGAAGTCGGAACCGGATTGATCAGTTTTCCGCTAAACCACATCGCGATGTACTGGATGCCAACGAGAATGATGAAGCCCAGCGAAAGGGCCAAAATCGTCGTTGCATAGTGACGCGGGGCCGATGCGCCCATCCGGCTGAAGTTTCGATGCAATGCCTCCAGCGCAATTACGAAGAAGATCGAGAACGGCACCAGGTAGATCAGCATGATCAGCCATTGCTTCGCGCTCGGAAGCTTCAATGCCACAACCCAGAAGCGGAAGTCGATCTTGAACAGAACGTCGGCAATGACGAGCGCAAGGTAGCCGACCGCCACGGTCGCCAGCGCAATAAGCACTGACGGAATCCAGACGTCTTTGCGGTCAGGTCGCTTCGGCAGGAAACGCCACAGCAACAGCGTAATGGCGGCGTTGATCAGCGCCCAAACCATGATTTGGGTGGTGAAAACCTGCGGCAGGAAGCTGGATGCCGGCAGCCACATATTTCCGAGAGCGAAGGCAGGATAGTAGGTCACCACAGGAATCATTGCCGAGACCCAAAATGCCGTCCACCAGCGCCCGCCGGATAACGCGGCAGCGGTCGCATCCGGCGAGGTCGCAGCCGCTCGAAGCGGCGCGACAGCGCGCCACCCCAACAGCAGTTCGAACGTACCGAGCAGGAGCACCACGAACCCGATCAGCGCGATCAGGGTGCCCAATTCCTTGCGAAACCAGATCTGGTCACTCGATGGGAGAGGCGTGCCGCCCGTCAACGTCCTGGCGAACCAATCGATGCTGTATCCGATAGCCTCATGCGAGAAATGATCGGCCGGATGCGTGATGGCCGGCGTGTAGAGGACACGCGCCGTACCCCGGGCAATGTCGCCGTAGACTTTGCCGGGCTCAATTGGTCCAGTGACACCGAACACCGCAGCAAGCTTGGCGGACTGGCTCATTTTGCGGGAATCTTCGCTGCCCCACATCAGTAATGAAAATTCATCGTATTGCGAGAAAACGACGGCGAGGTTGCGGGGCCAACTCGGGGTGCCTTCGGCGGCAAACGGTTTTCCGGTAGACGAGCCTTCCAGCACCACCGACTTGTAGCCATCGGGCATGGCCGTTGCTGCAGCTAGCACAGTCCAACCGCCCATCGAATGCCCTTCGAGCCCGATATTGTTCTTGTCGACATAAGGCAGGCTGCGCAGAAAGGTCAGGCCGTCGGGACCGCCAAACCCATTGGCGAAGGCGGGCGGATCGCTGTAGCCGTGTCCGGTCTGGTCCAGCGCCACTACGACGTACCCGCGTCTGGCAAATTCGATGGCAAAGCCGTCCTGCGTCTCGCGTGAATTGATGTAGCCGTGCACCGCGAGTATGCCGGGCGCCGGCGTCGCCTCCGTGGCGTTGGCGGGTCTATAGACGAGCGCGCTCATCGTATTGCCCTTCGCGCCCTTGAAGCGAACGTCATCGATGCGAATGCCGTTCGTGGTCTGGGTCATGTGAGCCAGCAGCCCACCCACGAGAACGAGAACTGCGCCAATGATGGCGAGCAAGCCCTTGCGCATGGATTCCCCCTTCGCTTTCAGCAGGCCGCGATGCCCATCGCCGCCCCGCAACGCTTTCCTTTTCTTCGTTATATTTTCGATTAAGTTGGAAAAGCGCCGAAAACCGAATGTTACAAGTTACCAGCTATCGCGCTAGCCGGAAAATTCTCATCCATTCACAAGTTGAACTCATAAATCCCGCAGGGGATGCCCGGCTGGGATGGCTCCCTGAGCGCACAAGCGCCCGAAAAGGGGTTCGATTGATCGCCAAATGGCTGACCGAAACACCGCTTTTTGATGGAGCGGCGCGAACAGCTCCACTGGGGCGGAAGCACGCTCGCGAAAGCGAAAACCCCGCCAATTCTGCCGGGATGATTCAGTATCTCGATCAGACGCCGGCGGCGTGCAGGCCGGCAGCGGCGATCTCGACAAAGCGCTCAAACTCGCGTCCGAACCGGGACGGCGCGTTGCGCAGCAGTTTGCGGATCTTTGCCATAGCTCAAGTTCCCTGGCGCCCAGGGCATCGGGCACACAGGAAAAATGATGCTTCAGCGCCAAGTAGTCGAGATATCAGCGAAAATAGCAACGCCCGCTTCGCCAAGCGGGCGTTTTGCAGTGGGTTTATTGCCCTATCGAAGCTTGGGGCGAAGAAATTCTTCTCCGCCTGTTCCAGCCGTGCCCGGACCTATTTCGGCGTCACCCCAAACGTCGCCGCGAAGCGCTTCGCATATTCCGGCCAGACCTCGGGATTGATGACGCGCGGCGGGCGCTTGCCGTCGAGCGCGTCGAGCAACTGCTCGGCGGCGATGCGGCCCATATTGATGCGCGCCTCCTTGGTGACTCCAGCGGTATGCGGGCTCGCCAGCACATTGTCGAACTGCAGCAGCGGGTGATCCGGCGGCGGCGGCTCCTTGTCCCAGACGTCGAGGCCGGCGCCGGCGATGCGTTTCTCCTTCAGCGCGTCATACAGCGCGCGCTCGTCATGGATGAAGCCGCGGGCGGTGGTGATGAAGAAGGCATGCGGCTGCATCAACGCGAATTGCTTCACGCCGATCATGCCGCGGCTGCCGGGATCGAGCGGGCAACTGATCGAGACGAAGTCGGAACGGCGCAGCAGATCGTCGAGCTCGACCTTCTCGGCGCCCCGTGCCGCGATCTCCTCTTTCGACAGATAGGGATCGTAGGCGATCACGTTCATATGCAAGAGGCCCTTGCAGAGCTCGGCGATGCGCCGGCCGACATTGCCGATGCCGACGACGCCGATGGTCTTGCCCTTGGCCTCGTTGCCGATCAGCGAATTGCGGTTGACGTTACGGTCGCGGCGCAGCGCGCGGTCGGATTCCATGATGCGCTTCGACAGCGTCAGCAGCATGCCGAGCGCATGCTCGGCGACCGAGTTGGCATTGCCACCGGACTGATTGACAACCAGCACGCCGGCTTCGGTGCAGGCGGGAACGTCGACGGGATCGAAGCCCGCGCCGTTGGAGGAAACAATCAAGAGGTTCGGCGTGCGCTTGAGCAAATCCTTGTCGACGTGAAAGTGCCGCGCCAGCTCGTCACGCGCCGCGCCGATCTGGTAGGCATGCGCCTGCGCCAGGATCGGGGTGAAGACATCGGCCGGGCTTTCGTTCTCGAGCCGGTCGAGCCGTACGTCGGGCCGGCTCTTCATGATTTCGGTGTAGATGTCGTGGGCGA
>JAKFVP010000003.1 GCA_021732175.1 Bradyrhizobium sp. | reverse complement strand
CAACAATGCCGGCATCCAGTTCGTCTCGCCGATCGAGGAATTCCCGATCGAGAAATGGGACGCGATCATCGCCATCAATCTGTCGTCCGCGTTCCATGCCATCCGCGCCGCGGTGCCGATCATGAAGAAGCGCGGCTGGGGCCGCATCATCAACACGGCTTCCGCCCACTCGCTGGTGGCCTCGCCCTTCAAGTCGGCCTATGTCTCGGCCAAGCACGGCATTGCCGGCCTCACCAAGACAGTGGCGCTGGAAGTTGCGACCCACAAGATCACCTGCAACTGCATCAGCCCCGGCTATGTCTGGACGCCGCTGGTCGAGAAGCAGATTCCCGACACCATGAAGGCGCGCAACATGACCAAGGAGCAGGTCATTCATGACGTGCTGCTCGACGCGCAGCCGACCAAGGAATTCGTCACCGTCGATCAGGTCGCAGCGCTTGCGCTGTTTCTCTGCGGCAACGAAGCGTCCCAGATCACCGGCACCAACCTGTCGATCGACGGCGGCTGGACCGCGGAGTAGGGCGCCTGCCTTCGCCTCTCCCCGCGATACGGGGAGAGGTTGCGCGCTAATAGCGCTGGCTTGCCCTAGACGCTATCGGGCGCCGTCCGTCAACGAATGCTGCGCGAAATGCTCGGCGCGGGCGAGCCTCGCCCTGCGGGCGGTGAAGAAGAGGTACAGCAGATAGACGTCGAGCACGATCGTGCCCGCCATCACGCTGTAAGCCCATGGGCTTGTCATCAAATTCAGTTCGATCAGCACGCGGGACAGGCCGAAGCCCACGACCCACGCATCAAAGCTCATGCATATCCGGCGAAAAGTCTCGGCATCCATCCGCCGAATAAAATAGGCGCCAAGCGGAATGCCGACGACCGCGCAGCCGGCGAGCACCGGCAGGATGCTGATGCTTTCGGCAATAAACAGACCAAGATGATAGTAGACGATCGCCGTCAGGCTGGACTCGGCCACCCGAACCAGCGCCAGGCCGGCACGAAACTCGTCTTTGACCAGGCCCTGATTGTTGAACAAAACCGCAAGCGGCGGGCCTGAAATGGTCGTTACCGAATACAAGACCCCGAGCGTCGTGCCAAAGGGCAGGCCAACCAGCCATCTCGATTGAATGGGTTTGCGCCAGCCCGCGGCCTGCACCAGAATAAGCGGCAGGATGATCGAGTAAGTGGCAAACTGACCCAGACGGGCTGAACCGAAGCAAGAATATAGGCGCCGACCGCAATGCCGGGCAGCAAGCCGACGAGAATGGGAAATACCCGTTTCCAGACCGCCGGAATTCCGCTGCGGTTGATGAAGAGAACGTACAGGTTCACGAAGACTTCGATCAGGACCAGCGCGGGATTGAGCACGCGATTGGCATAGAAGACGAGTGCGACCGGAACGGTGAGCGATGAAAACCCGTAGCCGAGCGCACCGTTCACGAAGGCCGCAAACAAGGCGATCCCTGTGAGAACAATCAGTCCGCTGTCGATCGCAGGCATTTTTCCGTGTTCATCCTACCGCGTGCCGATCTGGCGCATCGGGGAGCCGTCGCCGATACCGGTCATTTCACGCAGTGTGTTGATTACGTTTCGGACATGTAACGACGCAGGCCGCCCGACCGCAACGGAGCCCGCAAAATAAGAATATTTCATGCGCGCAATGGAACCGGATGGTGTTTTTCCCCAAACCGGGGGCGCGGGGAGGAATCTGCTTCTGCGGGGCGAGAAAAAAGGCAGGAAAATGAGGGGGTTGGATTAAGCTAAGACTGCTTGCGAAACTTGGCAAAGGCTGCTTCGACCTCGCATTCGCTTGCGATTTCACCAGCGTCTACAGACGCAATGGCCGCATCAACGACCTCTAGTTCCTCGGGTGGAGCGACGTAGTCGTTTCCAGCCTCTTTCGGGTCCGCTTCTATCATGCGGAGAATATACCCCGCGAATTAGCCAACGCGCTACGGTTGCGAACTGCTCGTCCCGAACGCCAGCACGTGCAGGCCGAGGCGGCGGCGGACGATGACAAACAGCAGCACGGTCTCGAAGGCGAGCGAGAGTGAAGTCGCAGCCGCCGCGCCAATACCGCCGAAGCGCGGCACCAGCGCAACGCAGAGCACGAGGTTCATCACAAAGGCCAGCGCATAGGCGAGCGCGCAGATGTGCTGGTGCCCGAGCATGTTGAGCAGCCGCTCGACCGGGCCGATCGCCGCACGCACGACAAGGCCGATGGCGGCGACGAACATGATGTCATAGCCGACGACGAATTGCGGTCCGAACAGCCAGAGCAGGGGCTTGCCGAACGCCAGCAGGACCAGCGTCGCCGCAAGCGATGGCCAGAACGTCCACTGGATGGCATGGCTGACATAGGCCGACAGCCGCTCCTTGTCGCCCTGCGCGTTGTACTCGGCGAAGCGATGTGCAGTTGTCGCCGACATCGCGTAATGGATGAAGGAGACCAGCGCCAGCGTCTTCACGACGGCGAAATAGATGCCGACTTCCTCGGAGGAGCGGAATTGCTGCAACACCAGCACGTCGGTGTAGGAAAGCAGCAGATAAAAGCTCTCCACCAGCAGGATCGGCAGCGACACCGCGAGCCAGCCGCGCACATCGTAGGCTTTGTTGCCGGCCTCGACATGACCGGCGAGGCGGCGGTTGAGCACGAACATCTGCCCGAGCATGGCGAGCCAAACTGCGGCGAAGCTTGCCAGCATTGCCGCGGTGGCGCCGAGATTGAAGCCGAGCACGAAGGCGCCGGCGGTGAAGCCGATGATCAGCGTCTGCCGCACGATGAATTGCGGCATCAAGCCGAGCCGCATCCAGTCATGCGAGCGCGCGATGCCGTCCTGGGTGTTGGCGACGACGAAGGCCGGCAGCGTCGCGCAGCCGATATAGAGCGGCACGATGGTGGCCGCATCGATCCAGGGCGTCAGAGTCTTTACGAGGCCGGCAAGCGCCAGCGAGATCACGGCGGAAACCGCAAAGGTCAGCCAGCGGCTGCCGGAGAGGAAACCGCGCAGCAGCGCGTGCTCGCCGCGGGTGCGATATTCCGGAATGAGCTTTTGCGCCGACGCCGAGATGCCGAAATCCATCATGCTGCCGAGCAGCAGCACCCAGGTCCAGACATAGACATAGACGCCGTAGTCCGAGGTGCCCATCCAGCGCGCCAGCAGAATCTGCGCGCCATAGGCCATGACCGCGCTGACGACACGGATGATGAAGATGGTGGCCGCAAGCCGCTTGGTGACGGCAGCCTCGCTTGGGTCGAGCAGCAACGCCTTCACGCGCGCCACAATGCCGGCAGGCGAAGCGGTTGCGGATTGGCTGTCCATCACGGCCACGCGGGAATTGTCCTCGGGATTGCCGCGAAACCGCGCGGCCATCGTCCGATCTATCAACGAATCGTTAAGAATCGGTCTCCCGCTGTCGTTCCGGGGCATGCGAAGCATGAGCCCGGAACCCATAACCACAGGATGCAGTTGTCGAACCCGCTGTGGCTCCAGCCTTCGCAAAACCATGGCAAGTGGTTATGGATCACGGGCTCGATGCTGACGCTTCGCCCCGGGATGACGCTTCGCGTCAGTTCAAATTCACATTGAATTCGTACGAGCGATCGCCGCCGACCAGCGTCAGCTTGAGCGCGGCACCATCAGGCTTCGCACCCGGCGGCAGGCCTTCGAGATCGAAGGCAAAGCGCTTTACGCCGGGCGGACTGTTGTCCAGCAGTTTCGGGATCGGCAATGCCCAGTCCGGCGTCGGACCCTCCACGAACAGGCTGACGTCTTTAGCATCCGGCGCGGTGACGTCGACCAGCACGCCCTTGTCGCCGTCGCGTCTGACGTCGCGAACTGTCACAGCAGTCGGATCGCCGATATTCGCCGGCTTCGGCACGGCATCGAGCGCGGCCGACAGCGTGCCGTCTTCGGTGCTGGCGACGCTGGCGAAGGTCAGTTCGCTGCTGGCCTCGACGGGGATGCACAGCTTGTCGCAAACCGCGTAGTTGATATTCGCACGCAGCGTCACCGGCTTGTCGCTGTTCTTGGCGACAATCCGCAGCGGCAGCACCACCTGTTTCTTGTAGCCGAGCGAGAAACCTCCGGCGCCATCGTCGAACTTCATCGGCGCCGGCCACAAAACCGTCACCGCCTCGACATTGTCCGACTTGGAAAAGTCGAAGCGCGGCGGCACGCCGGAGTCGCCGGGGTTACGCCAATAGGTCTTCCAGCCCGGCTCGAGCTGGATGGCAATACCGCCCAGCAGAACGCCGCCGCTGCGTGAGCCCGCCAGCAGCCGCACCGCCGAGTGCGCGTCGCGTTGCCACGGCGAGGAGTCCTCGGCGCATGCCTCGAAAGCAGGCGATGCGGCGAGAAGCACGGCGGCGAAGCCGAATGCGGCGCGCAAGGGAACAATCATGTTCATGAGACGTCTTTACCGGCTGGTCCGTTCGCAAACCATTGAATTGCTTGTGATGTACCGCACGAACCTTGATTGACAGATCGCTCACCCAATATCAGGATATAATAGGATATGAAGAGGGCTTTGCGGATGAGTCCAGCAGGCAAAGCACCGAAGAAGCCCGGCCGCAAGGCCGGCGTCGGGCACAATGCGCCGGATGAGAGCTATCTCGACGGCCAGATGCTGATTGCAATGCCTGTGATGGGCGATCCCCGTTTCGAACGTTCCGTAATCTATATGTGCGCGCACTCGGCCGAGGGCGCGATGGGCATCATCGTCAATCATCCCGCCGGCAGCATCGACTTCCCGCAACTGCTGATGCAACTCGATATCATCAAGAGCGCCGACCAGATCAAGGTGCACGAGAATGCCGAGCCGATGCAGGTGCTGAAGGGCGGCCCGGTCGACACCGGACGCGGCTTCGTGCTGCACTCCAGCGACTTCTTCATCCAGGATGCGACCTTGCGGATCGACCAGGACATCTGCCTCACCGCGACCGTCGATATCCTCAAGGCGATCGCCAAGGGCACGGGCCCCCGGCATGCGATTCTCGCGCTCGGCTATGCCGGCTGGGCACCGGGCCAGCTCGAAAACGAGATCCAGCACAATGGCTGGCTGCATTGCCCTGCCGATCCCGATCTCGTCTTCGGCAGCGCGGTAGAAGAAAAATACCCGCGTGCGCTGCGCAAGATCGGCATCGACCCCGGCATGCTTTCAAATGAAGCAGGACACGCGTAGCCGCTAGCGTCACGCCCTCGGTGTCGTCCCTGCGAAAGCAGGGACCCATAACCCCAAATGCTTTTTGTATGCGGTGCTGGAGCCCCAGCTCGTTTCAAGCTCGACCACCTGTGGTTATGGGCCCGGCCTGCCGCCTTCGCCAAAGCTTCGGCGCCCCAGATGCAAGACCCCGGCGAAGCCTCGGCGGAGACGGGTCGCCGGGGCGACGGAGAAAATTTACTCCGCCGCCTGCTGCGCCACGGTGGGTTCGGTGCCTGCCACCGTCGCTCGGCGCATGTCGCGCGGCTGCGACTGGTCGTAACGGCGCACGCGGTGCATGGTCTGGCGATTGTCCCACATCACGAGGTCATGCAGCTTCCATTTGTGGACGTAGACGAACTCGGGCTGCGTGGCGTGCTCATTGAGGTCGCGCAGCAGCAGGCGACCTTCCGGCACGCTCATGCCCTTGATCGCGCCGGCATGTGAAGAGAGGTACAGCGACTTGCGGCCGTGCACGGGATGCGTACGTACGAGGCGCTGCAGCACCGGCTTGAACATTTCCTTTTCCTCGTCGGAATAATCGAGGAAGCCGAGCGAGCCCCGCGAATACATCAGCGAGTGTTCGCAGATCATGTCCTCGATCTCGGCCTTGGTCTCGTCATCGAGCGCATCATAGGCCGCGCGCATGTCGGCAAATTCCGTGTTGCCGCCCTTGGGGTTCACCACCCGCGCCGACAGCAGCGAGAATTTCGCCGGGATCGGCCGGAACGAAGAGTCGGAATGCCAGAGGCAATTGCCGAGGTTGAACAGATTGGCGCGGCTGTCGCGCGCCAGCGGCTTGCCATCCTTGCCGAGGTTGGAGACGTCGTTGAGCCCGGAGGTGAGACGGTAGTCTTCCTTCTTCACCACGGTGCCGCCGCGCGCCTTCTCGCGCTCGCCGAAGTTCAGCGCAAACGCCAGTTGCTGCTCGTCGGTGATGTCCTGTTCGTGGAACACCAGCACGGCATATTTGTCCATCGCCGCTTCAACTTCGCGCGCCTGCTCCCTTGTCAGCGGCACGCGCAGGTCGAGGCCGGAAACCTCGCCGACAAAATGCTTCTGCAACTGGCGGATGGCGATCGCCATGGCGCTGATCTCCCTGATGCGTTGCTTTTCCGGAAAGGCTACTCCCGGAGCACGCGATGTCAACGATGGCCGGTCTGCCAGCGGTGCATGGCCTTGTGTCCCGGACGCGGTGCAGCGCTTCTTCAGCGGTGTACCGCTGAGCCGGGACCCATGTCGCCGAATGCGTCGACCCCCGGATCGGCGGCGCAACATTTCTTGTTGCGCAGCATCCGGGGAATGGTGTCAGGCGTTCCGCGCCATGAGCCCTCCGTCCACCGGAATGACGGCGCCGGTCAGGAAGGAGGCCGCGGGCAGGCACAGGCTCAGGGTCATGTGGGCAACCTCTTCCGGATCGCCGTAGCGGCCGAGTGCGGTGCGGCGCTTGGCGTAGATGGTCTTGTGCTCCTCCGGAATCCGCTCGGTGATCGCCGAGCGGATCGGCCCCGGGCAGATGCAGTTCACGGTGATACCCTCGCGGCCGAGTTCGACGGCGAGCGAGCGCGTCAGGCTGGTGACGCCGCCCTTGGCCGCGGAGTAGGGGCTGTTTGTCGCAGTTGCGCCGAGCGCCTCGGTCGAGGCGATGTTGACGATGCGCGGGCATTTCGACTTGCGCAGATAGGGCAGCGCCGCGCGGATGATGCGCGGATGCGCCGTCAGCATCACCGCCAGCGCCTTGGCCCACGCCTCCTCGTAATTGTCGGCGTCGATCGCCGCGCGCAGCGACAGGCCTGCATTGTTGATGACGATGTCGAGCGAGCCGAAATGCGCGGCGACGTCGTTGACGACGGAGACGATCGCCTTGGGATCGCTGACATCGAGGGCCCAGGCCCTGGCCTTGCCGCCCGACGCCGTGATGGCATCGGCAACGGCGCGCGTGCCCTCGGCGGTGAGGTCGGTGACGGCGACATTGGCGCCTTCGTCGGCAAAGGCATGCGCGGTGGCGCGGCCCATGCCGCTGGCAGCACCGGTGACGAGAACGGTCAGGCCCTTCACGGAGCGGGAGAGTTTTTTGATGTCGGCCATGGCTGATACTCGCAAGACGGAAATTGGTTGATGGGGGCAGGTTGACAAGGCTGGCACCGATCCGCAGACAGGTCAAACAACAAGGAAGAACACAGGGGAGATGCGCGATGAATGAACTGGATTTCAGCGGCAAGCAGGTGCTTGTGGTCGGCGGCTCCAGTGGTATCGGCAACGGCATCGCACAGGCGTTTCGCACCAGAGGCGCGCGCGTCGCGGTATGCGGCACCCGCGCGAAGGCGGCGGACTATTCGCCGGACGACGGCTCGTATCTCGACGGCTTGCAATACGCGCAACTCGACGTGAGCGATCCCACGGCGGTGGAGAAGTTCAAGCCATCCTTCGACAAGCTCGACATTCTCGTGCTGGCGCAGGGCGCAGTCATTTACCGCCGCGGCGAATTCCAGATGGACGGCTTCCGCAAGGTGATGGAAGTCAACCTGATGAGCCTGATGGCCTGCGCGACCAAATTCCACGACATGCTCGCCAAGGCCAAGGGTTCGCTGATCATCGTCAGCTCCACCGCCGCCTATCATTCCACCATGGGCAATCCGTCCTACAACGCGTCGAAGACCGGCGCGATGGGCCTCACGCGAACCCTCGGCGAAGCGTGGGCGGAGGACGGCATCCGGGTCAACGGCATCGCACCGGGACTGGTCGACACCAAGATGACCAAGGTGACGACGGCAAATCCCAAGCGGCTCGAAGGCGCGCTGGAACGGATTCCGCTGAGACGTCTGGGCACGCCCGAGGATATGGCAGGCGCCGCGCTGTTCCTGGCGTCGCCCCTGTCGTCCTATATCGTCGGGCAGACCATCATCGTTGACGGCGGATTGATATTGTAGATGGAACTGCTGGCGGCCTTGCCGGTTACTCCCGACGCAACTCAGGGAGTAACGCGATGGACAAGGATCGGATTGCAGGCGCAGCCGGTAATTTTGCGGGCAAGGTCGAGGGCGCCGCGGGCGAACTCGCCGGCGACGCCAGGACGCAGGCCTCGGGCAAGGTGCGCGAGGCGGCAGGTACGGTGCAGAATCTCTACGGCCAGGCCAAGGATGCCGCACGCGAGGCAGGCGAAGCCGCGAGCAATCTCGCCAGAGACGCGTACGAGAACAGCGGCGAGACCATTCAGAACGGCACCAAGGCCGTTGCGCAAACCGTGCGCGACAATCCGATCGGCGCGCTGCTGATCGCCGCGGGTGTCGGTTTTGCCGTTGCGCTGATGATGCGTCCGGCGCGCCGTCCGCCGCCGCGCTGGCGGTATTACGGCTAGGCCGCGAGTCACAATCTCTCGCTCATCCTGAGGGCCGCGAAGCGGCGTCTCGAAGGATGAATGGCACAATCCGGGCCTTCATGGTTCGAGACGGCGTTTCGCGCCTGCTCACCATGAGGGTCTAACTGTTCGTGGAACAGATCACCGCGTCGTATTCGCCGGCGGCACGGCCGCAGAGCGGCCGACATTGGCCGGCGGGCGCGGTGCGCCGTTGGCGGGCGGACGCGGTGCGGCGGCGGGCGGCGCGACCTGACGCGGCGCGGGCGCGCTGTTGCCGAAGCCGCCAAAGAAATTCCCGAATCCGGGCGTCGTGTTTTGCGCGGGCTTGGGCGGCTGCTTCTGCTGCTGGATTTGTCCGGGCTGACCAGGCTGAACAGGTTGTCCAAAGCCGGGCTGACCGGGCTGCAGCGGCGGCCGCTGCTGCGGCCGCTGGCCGGGCTGCACCACGCTGCCATCGGGCGCGACGCTCGCGACCGGCGAATCGCCGCGCGCCTGCTCGCGGCCGACCTCGCGGCGCGGCCAGGCGAAATCGTCGGCGCGTCCGGCGGGCGGCGCCAGCGCCTCGCCCTTCACCAAAGTGCGCGCGGCGAGTCCATCGACCGCGGCGGGCCGTGAGCCGGGACCGCCAAGCAACTGGTCGCTGTTGATGGAAGCCGCCACCAGCGGAACGATCGGGCCCGCCATCGGACGCGGCGCGGGCTGGCCAGGTACGGCATTGAGGTCCGGCGTCGCCGGCTCGCTCGGCAGGGCGATCGGACCGGAGCGGCCTGCCAGCAGGCGGCTGATCTCGCGGTCGACATAGTGCGCAAGCTTGCGCGCGCCGGGCTTGGTGAAGTAGACGCCGTCATAGGAACGCAGCTGGCGGATCTGACCTTCGAAGTCGGGGCCCTTCTGCAGGAAGCGGCCGGCCTCATCGACGAAGCCGTCCCAGACGTCGACATAGGTGATGTTGGCCTTGCCGGCGCCGTCGCGATAGAGCGAGTCCAGGAACAGCATGTCGGAGGTGCCCTTGGGGCCAC
This sequence comes from Bradyrhizobium sp., assembly GCA_021732175.1. Taxonomy (GTDB): domain Bacteria; phylum Pseudomonadota; class Alphaproteobacteria; order Rhizobiales; family Xanthobacteraceae; genus Bradyrhizobium. The sequence continues at coordinate 32,689 of JAKFVP010000003.1, read as the reverse complement.
GCACCGCGGGCAGACCGACCCACAGCACCGGCACGCCCTTGGTCTTGAGGACGGCGATCAGTTCCTCGATCTTCTTGGCGTAGAGTTCGACCCAGCGCTCATCGCGGAATTCGTAGAGGCCGCTGCCGCCGCGCGCGGTCTTTTCCGGCGCGACGACCGAGGGCGTGTCGGCGTTGTCGGCTTCATCCGCGTCATCGGCGGGCTTCTCATCAGCCTTTGCGGCGGGCGCAGCATCGGGCTTTGCGGCCGCGTCGGGCTTCGCCGCAGCATCAGGCTTGGCCGCATCGGGCTTTGCGGCCTGCTTGGGATCGCCCGGCTTGCGTGCGTCCTTCTTGGCCTTGTCGGCCGGCTTGTCGGTCTTCTCCGGCGCCGTGTCGCGCATCGCCATACGGTCGTTGATGCCGAGCATGACGACGATGGCGTCGGGCTTTTCGCCCGCGAGAATCTGTTTGGCTGCGGCAGCCCAATCCGACGGCTCGCCCTTGGGCTGATACTTGATGAGGCCCGAGGTCGCGCGGTTCTTGCGGATCACGCCCATGTCGGGGCGTTCGGTGTAGGCGTCCTCGAGGCCGGAGGCCAGCCAGTCGGCCATGCCGTCGCCGAGCACCAGCACATTGCGCTCCGGGATGAAGTTCGGGTCGCGCTTCTCCGGCGGCGGCGCCTTGGAGAAATCCTGCACGCGCTTGGGCTGCTGCTGCTGGAAGGGCTGGAAGAAATCGCCACCGAACCAGCCACCGCCACCACCGCCTTGCGGGCGCGGCGCGGGGCGCGACCATCCGCCGAAATTGAAGAACTGCGCCGAGGCGGGCGCGGCAATGCCGACCAGCATCGCAATGGCGACCGCCAGCACGACCAGGGGGCCGCCTTCGGTCAGCACGCGGTAGAATGGTTTTCGCTCTCGCATCCGGCTCGGTCGCAATGGGATTCTGGGGTCGCAGCTATAATAGCGGAAAGAGGCCGCAAGCGGGCGGATTTTCCCCCATAAACGGGGTGGGGAACCTGCCCGTCAAGAGTCTAGCCAAATCATTGTTTTAAAAGGTTACTTTTGGTTCCATAGCCGTTTTCAGGCGAAGTGGTCACCGGTTCGCCGGGAAGAAAACGTGTCAAAACGAGAATCACCTTCCGCGCAGCTTCTCCAACACGTCGGCGGTGGCGAATCCGTCGGCCGGTAGCCCCACGGAGACCTGAAACGCGCGCAGCGCCTCCCGGGTCATCCTGCCGAACTGGCCGTCCGGGGTGCCTTTGTAGAAGCCGCGCTGAGCCAGCAGCTGCTGCAATTCCAGCCGCTCGGTGCGCGAGAGCACGCGTTCCTGCCGCGGCCAGGGCTGCACGAAGGGCGGACCGCCGCGCAGCCGGTCGGCGAAATGGCCGATCGCCAGCGCATAGGCCTCGGCCGGGTTGTATTTCATGATGACGCGGAAATTCTGCAGCATCAGGAAGCCCGGTCCTCCCGCACCCGCCGGCGCCAGCAGATAGGCCTTGTCGTTCGGGTTCGGGTACGGCTTGCCGTTGGCGCGCCTCACGCCCTGCTGCTCCCATTGCGCCAAGGTCATCGCCTTGGCGCGGTCGGCCAGCATGAAGTTGAAGCCCTTGGGAATGACGATCTCGTAGCCCCAGCTCGCGCCGGACTGCCAGCCGTCCTTCTTCAAATTGTTGGCGGTGGAGGCGATCAGGTCATAGGGATTGTCGACGACGTCGCGCCGGCCGTCGCCGTCGGCATCGACAGCATAGCGCTTGAACGCCGTCGGCATGAACTGCGTCGGCCCGAACGCGCCGGCCCAGGAGCCTTTCAGCTGCTCCGGCTTGAGATCGCCGCGATGCAGGATTTCCAGCGCGACCAGGAATTCATCCTTGAAATAGGCTTGCCGCCGGCCGATGCAGGCCAGCGTCGCCGTCGATTGCAGCACGCTGCGGTCGCCGATCATGGTCGAGTAGTTCGACTCGATGCCCCAGATCGAGGCGATGATGTAGCGGTCGACGCCATAGGCTTTTTCGACCGCGTCGAATTGCGGCTTGTATTGCGCGAGGATCTCGCGGCCCTTGGCCATGCGGTTGTCGTTGACGAGGATGTCGAGATATTCCCAGATCGCCTTGGTGAATTCGGGCTGCGAATCCATCAAATCCATGATGCGCAGATCAGGCGTCAGCCCTGCGGTGAAGCGCTGAAAGCTTTCCTGCGAAATGCCGCGGCGCTGCGCATCGGGCCACATGCCGGCAACGCATCTGTCGAAATTCGCTGCCGCCTCGCGGATCGCGCTCGCGGTCATCAGCGGATGACCGGAGGCGCCGTCCTCACCGCTCCAGGGCAATGGGCCGGAGGGGCTTGCGCCTTGCTGCGGGTTCTGCGTGTTGCTGCCGCCCTTTGGGGCAAATAGATTGTTCAGGAAGTTGGAGACCCCGTCGCCTTGGGACTGGGCAGGCGTTGTCCCCGGCGACAGCAGCAGAGCGGCAAGCGCAACTGCGCCCGCCCTGGCGATCATCGATCCCGTCTGCCGCATCATTTCCAGTCCCGTCCGTCCAAATTTCCCGTCCCCAAGAGGACCTGCCCCGGTTTCAAATAGTTTAACAAGGGCCGGATCGCCAAGGCACCTTTGAGGCGGCCCTTTCGCCGCACCACACATCCGCCTTTGTTCGGGGCTGCAAACCGGCTACGACAGTGCAATTAAACGTCCATCCCGCTCCCTCAAGGCCTTCCAAGAATCCCATGAAAATCCGCAAAGCCGTTTTTCCGGTCGCCGGCCTCGGCACCCGCGTCCTGCCCGCCACCAAGGCGATGCCGAAGGAAATGCTGACCATCGTCGACAAGCCGCTCATTCAATACGTGGTCGACGAGGCCAGGGAGGCGGGCATCGAGCATTTCGTGTTTGTCACCGGCCGCAACAAGGGTGTGATCGAGGATCATTTCGACCGCATGTTCGAGCTCGACACCACGCTCGCCGCGCGCGGCAAGAAGGCCGAGCAGGACATCCTGGCCGCCAACCAGCCCGAAGCCGGCGCGATGAGCTTCACGCGGCAGCAGGCGCCGCTGGGCCTGGGCCATGCCGTGTGGTGCGCGCGCGACATCGTCGGCGACGAGCCGTTTGCGGTGGTGTTGCCGGACGAGCTCGTGCTCAACACGCCGGGCTGCCTGAAGCAGATGATCGAGGCGGCCAGCAAGCTCGACGCCAAGTCCAATCTGCTTGCGGTGGAGGCCGTGCCCGATGAACTCACCCATCAGTACGGCATCTGCGGCGTCGGAAAACGCAATGGCCGCATCTTCGAGGTTGACGGCATGGTGGAGAAGCCGCCGAAAGGCACGGCGCCGTCGAATCTTTCCATCACCGGGCGCTACATCCTGCAGCCGGAAATCTTCAAGATCCTGGAGACGCAGGAGCGCGGCGCCGGCGGCGAGATCCAGCTCACCGACGCCATGATCCGCCTTGCCAAGACGCAGAAATTCTACGGCGTCGAGTTCGAGGGCGAGCGCCATGATTGCGGCTCGAAGCAGGGCTTTCTGCGCGCCAACATCGCCTTTGGCCTGGCGCGTCCCGAGCTGCGCGACGGACTGCGCGCGGAGATGAAGAAGTATCTGGAGAAGTGACGAGAGCAGCGCGACGCGCTGCTTTCGGGGGAGCGTGCAGCGCTAACTAGATCCGTTAAGCACCCTGGCAATACTAAAGTAGCCGTTCGCCTGATCGGCGGTGATCCGGGATTTCACTTGAACTTACTACGGCAATGCCGTATATAGCGATTAATGCAAACCGTCGTCGAGACGCCATCCTATTTGGCCGATGCGGAACGCCTCTTCTCGTCAGAAGAACGCAAGGCGATCATCGATCGTCTTGCCAGCGATCCGACATGCGGTGTGGTCATTCCCGGCAGCGGCGGCATTCGCAAGGTCAGGTTTGGCTTTGGCTCGCGTGGCAAGAGCGGCGGCGCACGCATCATCTATTTGTTTAGTGGCGTGAACCTTCCTGTGTTCATTTTGGCCGTGTTCGCAAAGAACGAGAAGGCCAACCTTTCGGCTGCCGAGCGAAACGCGCTGTCCAAGATGGTAGCGACGATGGTTGAAGGTTATCGGAGAAGCAAATGACAAAGTCCGCATTCAATAAGATCAGGGTCGGTCTGGAAGACGCTAAGGCCTTTGTGGAAGGCTCCGCCGACAAACGATCCTTTGGCGTTCATGTTCCAGCTCGTATCAACGTGAAGAAAATTCGCGCTCGCCTCGGCCTCTCGCAGGAGAGCTTTGCGCAAACCTACGGGTTTGCCCTGTCTGCCGTGCGCGACTGGGAACAAGGACGTCGCCAACCCGAGCGTAGTGCACGCATTTTGCTTAAGGTCGTCGAGAAAGAGCCGGAGGCGGTGAAGCGGGCTCTGGCCAAGGCCGGCTAAGCCGCCCGCGACAGCTTCGGCATGCTGGCAAGCACCGACTGGTTGCGGCCGTTGGCTTTCGCGGCATAGAGCGCCTTGTCGGCGGCTTCCAGCAGCAGCGCCCAGTGGATGTTGGACGCCGGTGTCAGGCTGGCGACGCCGACGCTGACGGTGCTCGCGGTCTCGCCCTCGGACCAGTGCATCACCTTGGTGCGGATCGTCTCGGCCAGCTTGAACGCGTCGGCCGCGTCGCAGCCCGGCAGCAGCACCGCGAATTCCTCGCCGCCGTAGCGCGCGGCGCAATCGCCGGCGCGGCGGATCGAATCGGAGATGCAGATCGCGATTCCGACCAGCACCTGGTCGCCGGCCTGGTGGCCATGGGTGTCGTTGAAGAGCTTGAAATGGTCGGCGTCGATCATCAATAGCGCCAGCGGTGTCCGCTGCCGCGCGGCGCGGCGCCATTCGGTGTCGATCTCTTCGTCGAACTTGCGCCGGTTGCGCAGGCCCGTGAGGGAATCGGTGATGGCAAGCTCCTCGAGCTTGGCCTCGGCGCGGGCGCGGCGGCCGATCTCGCGCGCCAGGAACAGCGTGGTACCAAGCACGAACAGGACCAGCACCAGCATGATGGCGCCGATTCGCATCACCTCCGTATGCCAGATACGGAACACCGCATCGAGCGGTTTGCCCACCACGACGAAAAGCGGTCCCGACGCGTCGCGCCGGATGTAGAGCCGCGGAATCGAATCTACCGGTCCCTGCCCGGCATAAGACGTTCCGGGCTTGAGATTGCCGGCGCTCCAGCCGGTTACCGTGGCGAGATTCTTGCCGATGACGTCGAGGTCGAACGGCTTGCGCATGATGATGGTGCGGTCGCGGCGCAGCACCGTGATGGTGTCATCCGGATCGAGATTGAGCCGCTCGAACAGCTCATGGAAATAGGAGAACCGGATCGCGCCCACGACCACGCCGAGGAAGGCGTTGTCATCGCCGTTGATGCGCCGGCTCAGCACGATCGAATAGGCTCCGCGATGCAGCATCGGCTTGCTGATGAACAGGCCAGCGTCGGGATTGTCGCGGTGAACGGTGAAATACTCTTCGTCGGCGCGGTTTTCCGGCCGCGGGTCGAGCGACGACGCATCGATCGTCAATTGTCCCTGCGGATCGAATACCTGGATAGCGCCGAAATGCTTGGCTGTGGTGGCGTGATCGAACAGGATCAGGTGCAGTATCGGCTTGCTGACGTTCGCGACCTCAGGCATCACCACGTTGTTGGCGACGGCGCGCAGCGACAGATCGTAAAGCTCGATGTTGCGCCCGATATCGGCATCGATGCCGGCGGCAAGGTTTTCCAGCATCTGGCGTGCGATCTGCTCCTCGCCGCGACGCATGTCGAGCATGACGGAGACGCAAATGGCGGAGAAGCCGATGACGGTGGCAACCGAAGAGGCGATCAACAGCTTCGCCGGCATGCGCCAGCGCCGCTTCGCCGTATGTTGCTGCCGCCGAAATAACATTTGGGACTCCAATGCCATTGAAATGCGCCCGGAATCGTTGCGGCTGCCTTAAATGGCGACAGCGATGCCGCGATGGGTTAACGCTTGGTTTCCGGCGCCAGCGATCTTATGGCAGTCGGCCAGACGGGGATTGACGTGAACGACTACGACGCGCTGCGGGAATACCTGAAGAAACAGACGCTTCCCGAACTCGTGCTGACCTTCGAGCAGATCGAGGCGATCATCGATGCCGCCCTGCCGCGGGCGGCGCATCGCGCCTCATGGTGGGACAGCCTGCGCAGCCCGCAGGAGAAGATGCCGCAGCGCGAGGCCTGCCTGGAGGCCGGCTATGTCGCGACGCGCCAGGCCGACGGCCAAAGCGTGAAGTTCAAGCGGTTGAAGCGGGGGCGGTGAGGCAGTGGAGGGAACGCCCATAGCTTCGCATGACGAAGCGGGGGACCAAAGGTTGCTACGGTGCTTCGTTCCTAGTTGAAGGCGTAATGCTTTTTCGGCTGCCACGGGAACTGTGTCGGCGGGTGCGGGTTGACACGGTTGAAGACCAACCCGGAGGCGTTCATGGCCAAAGACAAAGAATTGAAAGACCTGTTTCTCGACACCCTGAAGGACATCTACTTCGCTGAGAAGAAGATCCTGTCCGCGCTGCCCAAGATGGCGAAAGCGGCGCAATCCCCGAAACTGAAGGCGGCATTTGAGAAGCATCACAGCGAAACCGACGGTCAGGTCGAACGGCTCGAGCAGGTCTTCGCCTCGATCGACGAGAGCCCGAAGGGCAAGACCTGCGATGCCATCATGGGCATTCTCGATGAAGGCAAGGAAGTCATGTCCGAATACAAGGGCATGCCCGCGCTCGACGCCGGCCTGCTCGCCGCCGCGCAAGCCGTCGAGCATTACGAGATTTCCCGCTACGGCACGTTGAAGACCTGGGCCAACGAGCTCGGCTACGGCGAAGCCGTCAAACTGCTCGACGCCACGCTGAAGGAGGAGAAGAACACCGACAGCACGCTGACCCAGCTTGCGGAAGCGGAGGTCAACAAACACGCCGAGACTGCGGAAGCCGCCTGAGCGAGCAGAGAGCCTCCGCGACGTTCTGGCGGAGGCTCGCCGCGGCAGAAGGGTCCGCGGCGCGCCTGTTTTGCTCGGGTTTGGTTTGGGCTCCCCGGCCGAGGGAACTTTTCCTGTCATATTGCGTTAACACGCATGACCTATGAAAACCGAGTGAAGCCGGTTTCCTCCAGCATTGAGCGGGAGGCAAGGCTCGAGAAGCGACGTATCGAAGCGCAAAAGGCGATGGCCGACCACGAGAAGGCTGAAGCCGCATTCCGCGCCAACTATGAGCGGCTGAAGGCTGAGCGTCTCGCCAGGGAAGCGCAGAAATAATCGAGTAGTGTCGCGGGGGCGGATGTACCCCTCGCGCGGGTGAAGGCCTCCGGCGTCATTGCGGAGGCCTTTTGCTTGTCTGGTGGGGGCCACGTGCTCGCAACAAACTCAGTGTCGTCCCGGACAAGCGAGCGGAGCCAGCGCTGATCCGGGACGACAGCGAGGATGAGGAGCTGCGTAGTCGTCTTACACTCAGCTCGCAGCTTCCAGCCGCTCTTCGGTCAAGAGCCGCATCGCGGCGTCCGCATCCATCGGCTCGCCGAAGGCAAAGCCCTGCGCGTACTCGCAGCCCAATTGATAGAGCTCCACCGCATCGGAATCGGTCTCGGCGCCCTCGGCGACCACGTCCATGCCGAGGTCGTGCGCAAGCGCGATGATCGATTTCAGGATCACCGGGCGGGTGCCGCGGCTGGTGGTGCGCACGAACGACTGGTCGATCTTGATGGTGTCGAACGGGAAACGCTGCAGATAGGCGAGCGAGGAGTGGCCGGTGCCAAAATCGTCGAGCGACAGCCCGGTGCCGAGTTCGCGGATCCGCGTCAGCATTTGCGCGGCGTGTTCCGGGTTCTCCATCACGAGCGATTCCGTCAATTCCAGCTTCAGCGTACCGCGCGCCACCGAGGAGCGCGACAGCACAGTGCGGATGTCGTGGATCAGGTCGTGGCGCAGCAGCTGCCGCGAGGAGACGTTGACGCTGGCAAAGATCGGCTCGCGTGAACGCATCGCGCGCTGCCACACCGCAAGCTGCCGCGCGGTCTGGTCCATCACGAACATGCCGAGGTCGACGATCAGGCCGATCTCCTCGGCGATGCTGATGAACTCCGACGGCGACATGCGGCCGAGCTTGGGATGGTCCCAGCGCGCCAGCGCCTCGAAGCCGGCGACGGAGCGATCCTCCAGCCGCACGATCGGCTGGTAGAGGATGGTGATCTCCTGCCGCTCGATGGCGCGGCGCAGCTCCGACTCCAGGGTCAGGCGGTCGGTCTTGCGGGCGCGCATCGCCGGCTTGTAGACGTCGATGCGGTCGCCGCCGATGCGCTTGGAATGATACATCGCGAGCTCCGCATCCTTGATGATCTCCTCCGAGAGCTGCGTCTGCGGATCGGACAGTGCGAGCCCGATCGAAGCGGTGAGGAATATCTCGCGGTCGTTGAAGGCGATCGGTGCGCGGATGGTCTTGCGGATCGTTTCGGCGAACGCGGTGATGCGCGCGGAGTCCTGTTCGGAGAGCAGGATCAGGCCGAACTGGTCGCCGGCCAGCCGCGCCAGCGTGTCCTGCGGCTTGAGAATGCGCGTCAGGCGCCGCGCCAGCGTCAGCAGGATGGAATCGCCGACCGCGATGCCGACGGAATCGTTGACCTGCTTGAAGCGGTCGAGGTCGATCACCATCAGGGTCGGCCGCAAGGTCGGCACGGTCTTGGCGAAGTTCGCCACCGCATTGAGACGATCGAGGAACAGCTTGCGGTTCGGCAATCCCGTGAGGTTGTCGTGCACGCTGTCATGCAGCATGCGCTCCTCGGCGTTCTTGATGTCGGTGACGTCGGTGAGCGTGCCGACGACGCGCGACACTTCGCCGTCGGAGCCGACCACGGGGCGCGCCTTCAGCGCGAACCACATGAAATGGCCGTCCGGCGTGCGCAGGCGGAAATCCTGCACCAGGCGGCCGCGGCGCTGGTCGAGCACGCTGTCGAGCGCGGCGCGGAAACGGTCCTGGTCCAGCGGATGCAGCACCTCGAGCCACTTCGCGGCAGGGCCTTCCAGCGTGCCGCGCCGCAGGCCGAGCAGCGCCTCGGTCTCGGGGCTGGTGAACACCTTGTCGGCCGAGACGTCCCAGTCCCAGATCAGATCGCCGGAGCCCGCCAGCGCCAGTGCGCGGCGCTCGACGTCGGAGACCACGCCCGTGGTGGCGCCGCCGCCCGCAAACGCATGCTGCATCACCGTAAAGCCGATCAGCATCACGATCAGCACGAGACCGCCGAGCAAAGCAGGGCCGACGATGTCGTTGGTGACGGAGCCGGCCACCGTCATGCCGGCTGCGATCACCCAGACCACCAGCAGGAACCAGGTCGGGATCAGCAGCACCGCGCGGTCGAAACCGTGGGTCGAGAGATAAACGATCAGCGCAAAGCCAGCGAAGGCGATGAGCACAAGCGACATGCGCGCGATGCCGGAGGCCACGGCCGGATCGAACAGCGCCAGCGCCACCAGCGAGCCGAGGAAGGTCAGCCAGCCGATGGTGATGTGCGAGTAGCGCACATGCCAGCGCGACAGATTGAGATAGGCGAACACGAACACCAGCAGTGTCGCCGCGAGGATCGCCTCGCCCGCCGCGCGCCAGACGCGCTCGGCGTTGTTCGACATGTCCAGCACCTTGCCCCAGAAGCCGAAGTCGACGCCGATATAGACCAGCACCGCCCAGGCCAGCGCCGCAGCGGCCGGAAACATGATCGAGCCCTTGACCACGAACAGGATCGTGAGCACGAGCGCAAGCAGACCGGAAATGCCGATCACGATGCCATGGTACAGCGTGAAGGAGTTGACCTTGTCCTTGTAGGCGTCGGGCTCCCACAGATAGAGCTGCGGCAGCTTGTCGGTGCGCAGCTCCGCGACAAAGGTGACGACGGCGCCGGGATCGAGCGTGATGCGGAAGATGTCGGCGGTGGCGCTCTCCTGCCGTTCCGGGCGGTCGCCCACCGACGGCGTGATGGTGGCGACACGCGACAGGCCGAGGTCGGGCCACAGCAGGCCGGACGAGACGATGCGGTAGTGCGGGGCAACGATCAGGCGGTCGAGCTGGTCGTCGGTGTTGTTGGCCAGCGCGAACACCACCCAGTTCTGGCCGCCTTCACGGGCGCGCACCTCGATGCGGCGCACGATGCCGTCGGTGCCCGGTGCGGTGGAGACCTGGATGCGGTCGGTGTCGCTGCGCTGATGGTCGAGGACGGCGGTGAGGTCGATGGCAGGCGCGTCACTGCGGACGCTAACGGCGTCGATCGCGCGCGCGGGCGCGGTGGCGGCAACAATCATGAGGCCCAGCGCAAACAGCGCAAGGCGCCTGATCAGACGCAATTTGTGTACTCCGCGAAAACGTTCGTCCCGGCCAAGCGACCGGCCCGGCGTTACGCGATAGATGCCATGAAAGCGAGGAAAATCAAAGGGTTTCCGCCCGCCGATAGGTTGAGAGAGTTAAACGGCCAACACAATTTTGCCAATATGTTGGGAGGTCTCCATGCGCCGGTGTGCGTCAGCCGCCTTTTCCAGCGGGAAAGTGCTGTCCATCACGGGTTTGACCTTCCCCTCGCGCAGCAGCGGCATCACCTTGGCCTCGATGGCCGCGACCATCGCCGCCTTATCCGCATTCGTACGGGGTCGCAGTGTAGAGCCGGTGTGGGTGAGGCGCTTCACCATGACCTTGGCGATGTTGACGGTCACCTTGGGGCTGCTGAGGGTTGCAATCTGCACGATGCGGCCGTCTACCGCGGCGGCATCGTAATTGCGATCGACATAGTCGCCGGCGACCATGTCGAGGATGACATTGGCGCCTGCGCCGCCCGTGGCCTTCTTGGTCTCGTCGACGAAATCCTGGGTCTTGTAGTTGATGGCGACATCGGCGCCGAGTTTGCGGCAGGCCTCAGCCTTGTCCTCTCCGCCGACGGTGACGATGACCTTGGAACCGAACGCCTTGGCAAGCTGGATCGCCATGGTGCCGATGCCGGAAGAGCCGCCATGGATCAGCAGGGTCTCGCCGGGCTTGAGCGCGCCGCGCTCGAACACATTGTGCCACACCGTCATCAGCGTTTCCGGAATGGCGCCGGCTTCCGCGATGGTCAGCGACGGCGGCACGGTCATCGCCTGGCCGTCTTGCGCGATGCAATACTGGGCGTAGCCGCCGCCGGCCACCAGCGACATCACCTTGTCGCCGATTTTGTGCCGACTGACGCCGGGACCGGTGGCCACCACTTCGCCGGCGATCTCGAGGCCGGGCAGGTCGCTGGCGCCGGGCGGCGGCGGATAGGCGCCGGAGCGCTGTGCTATGTCGGGCCGGTTGACGCCGGCGGCCATCACCTTGACCAGCAATTCGCCGGGACCGGGCACGGGAAGCGGGCGCTGCTCGGGGATCAGCACCTCCGGACCGCCGGGCTTGCTGATGGCGACAGCGGTCATTTGCGCGGGCAGCTTTTCCATGATTTGTCCTTGGGAAATGCGGGAAATCCGGCCGCTTGCTTAGCCAGCCGCTTGGCAGCTTGCAACCGTTCCGGAGCGCATATCACGGAGGCGCGATGCCCATCGAAGACGACGACCGGCCGCGGAAGAAGATCAGCCACGAGATCGGTCAGGACCTCTCACTCTTGTCGGTCGAAGAACTCGCCGAGCGAATCGCGCTGCTCAGGAGCGAGATCGAACGGCTGGAAGCGGCCTCCACGAAGAAGCGCGCGTCAAAGGATGCGGCCAACAGCTTCTTCAAGTCGTAGTTCGAAATTGTTGAGTGTCGCCCCGGCGAAGGCCGGGGCCCATACGCCGTGACCCGCGGAAAAGGGCACGCGGGGAGACGGCTTTGTCTCAGCAACCGGCACTCGTGGTTATGGGCCCCGGCCTTCGCCGGGGCGACACGAGGTGGGCCAATGGCCGACATGGCAAACAAAGCCTCAATAAATTCGTTCGTTTACGATCGGTTAAGCTTTCTCAGATATGACTCGAAATGTCCTCGTTTGGACACCGAGTGGCTCCTGTCCACTCTGTTTGACGCCTCCCTGTTATCAACTTCAAAAGCCGCCGATCCTTTCGGCGGCTCTTTTTTTGGCCTTCTTCCTCACCGGCGCGGAAACCATAAATCGGGTTGTTGCTGGACTTCGCCCCGCAGCCGCGCAATGATTTGTTCATCATAACCCGGTGCGCAAAGACGCCGGGATTTGGCGTAAATCGGTGGTGTGAGGGCGTTAACCATGGCGGAGCGTTCGCAGGGCGACGGCGCGTTGGTGCAATTGAGCGAGCGGCTGACCAATTCGACGGCGTTCTCCAGTCTTTTCCGCGAAGGCATGGATCTGGTCGAGGAGACCGCCGCCTATCTCGACGGCGATGGCCGTACCGAGGCCAAGGCGCTGGAACGTTCCGTCAGCCTGACCTACGCCACCGAGAGCATGCGCCTGACCACGCGCCTGATGCAGCTTGCCTCTTGGCTCTTGCTGCACCGCGCGGTCAAGGAAGGCGAGATGACGCTCACGCAAGCCAACCGCGAAAAGACCAAGGTGAAGCTTTCCGCCGCCGACCCCGGCCCGACCGACATGATCGAAAAGCTGCCGGCGCAGCTCCAGGATCTGATCTCTCGCTCGATGAACCTGCAGTCGCGGGTCCGCCGTCTCGACAGCACCATTCACGCGCCGCCCCCGGAGCGTCCCTCCATCGGCAACCCACTGGTGCCGCAGCTCAACCGCCTCAAGGCCGCGTTCGAGCAGTAAGCGGCCTCCGCGTACCCCGCCAAAAACAAAAACGCCCCTGCCGGAAGCAGGGGCGTTTTTCGTTGCGAACCAGCGCGCGGGAAGCGGCGGCGCTTACTTCTTGAGGATACCGATGCCCTCGAACTTCTTCTGGAAGCGCGACACACGGCCGCCGCGATCCAGGAGCTGCTGGGTGCCGCCGGTCCAGGCCGGATGCGACTTCGGGTCGATATCGAGGTTCAGCTTGTCACCGGCCTTACCCCAGGTGGAACGGGTCTGGTACTCGGTGCCGTCGGTCATGACGACCGTAATCATATGATAATCCGGATGAATTTCGGCTTTCATGGCTTGTCCTCTGGCGCGCCGGCGCCCGTCTCAAATCTCGGGAAATGCGGATTTGGGCGGCTCTATAACGCAAGCGACCCGGCAAAACAAGCCGCGGAACGGCCTTCCGGGGCCATCCGGATAAGGGCCGTCCCGGATTTGCCAGCGCCCCCGCCAAGGGCCTATCTGGGGGCGCCAAAACGGTCGGAATGGAATGAGCGCAGCGGAACAAATTGACGATGGTCGCGCCAAAGCGGCGGCGCCGCGCGATGCGCTGATGGAGGCGGAAGCCGTCATCGAGCAGCAACTTGCCGACAAGCCGGTGCGCCGCGCCAGGCTGCGGCCGCTGCTGGCGCTGGCGCCGTACATGGCGCGCTATCGCGGCCGCGCCTTCCTCGCCTTTATCGCGCTGACGATCGCGGCCGGGACCACGCTGATGGTACCGGTGGCGGTGCGCCGCATGGTCGACTTCGGTTTCACGCCCGAAGGCATCGCCATGATCAACAGCTATTTCAGCGTGATGGTGGCGATGGTTGCCGTGCTCGCCGGCGCCAGCGCCGCGCGCTACTACCTCGTGATGACCATCGGCGAACGCATCGTCGCCGACCTCAGGCGCGACGTGCTGGCGCATCTGATTTCGCTGTCGCCCGCCTTTTTCGATTCCTCCCGCAGCGGCGAACTGGTGTCGCGGCTGACCTCGGACGCCGGCCAGATCAAATCAGCCGTCGGCGCCTCGGCCTCGGTTGCGATGCGCAACATCATGCTGTTCGGCGGCGCCACCATCATGATGGTGATCACGAGTCCCAGGCTTTCCGGTTTCGTGCTGCTGGCGATCCCCCTGATCGTGCTGCCGCTGGTGGCGTTCGGACGCTGGGTGCGGCGGCTGACGCGCCGCGCGCAGGACCGCCTTGGCGTTGCCGCCGCGTATGTCGGCGAACTGGTCGGCGGCATCCGCATCGTGCAGGCCTTTACAGGCGAGGGCGTAGCGAATGCCCGCTACGGCAGCGATGTCGAGGACGCCTATGAGGCGGCGCGCCGCTCGCACATGGCGCGCTCGATCCTGACCGCGGTCATCATCTTCATCATCTTCACCAGCGTCGTCGTCATCCTTTGGGTCGGCTCGCATGACGTGCTGATCGGCACCATGACGCCGGGCCGGCTCGGCCAGTTCGTGCTTTATGCGGTGTTCGCCGCCGCCGGCCTCGGCCAGCTCAGCGAGGTCTGGGGCGAGCTTTCGGCCGCGGCCGGTGCGGCCGAGCGGCTGTTCGAGCTATTGCACGTAAAGCCCGAGATCGCCGCGCCCGCCGCGCCGCGGGCGCTGCCGTTGCCGGCGCGCGGCGATGTCGCCTTCGATCGCGTCAGCTTCGCCTATCCGACTCGGCCGGACGCGCTCGCGATCGACGGCGTCTCGCTCTCGGTGAAGGCCGGCGAGAGGGTCGCGATCGTCGGCCCCTCCGGTGCCGGCAAGAGCACGTTGTTTCACCTTCTGCTGCGCTTCTACGATCCGAAGAGCGGCGCCATCCGCTTCGATGGCGTGGGAATCGAAAGCGTCGATCCTCATGATCTGCGTGCGCGCATCGCGCTGGTGCCGCAGGACTCCGTGGTGTTCGCGGCGAGCGCGCGGGACAACATCCGCTTCGGCAGGCCCGATGCCAGCGATGCCGAGGTCGAGCGCGCCGCCGATCTTGCCCATGCGACCGAATTCATCCGCCGCCTGCCCGGCGGTTTCGAGGCGGCGCTCGGCGAGCGCGGCGTCAAGCTTTCCGGCGGCCAGCGCCAGCGCATCGCGATCGCCCGCGCGATCCTGCGCGATGCGCCGCTCTTGCTGCTGGACGAGGCGACCTCGGCGCTCGACGCCGAAAGCGAGACGCTGGTGCAGACCGCGCTGGAAGAATTGATGCGCCGGCGCACCACGCTTGTGATCGCGCATCGTCTCGCCACCGTGCTGTCCTGCGACCGGATTCTCGTCATGGAGAACGGCCGGATCGTCGAGGAGGGGACGCACGCCACGCTGGTCGCCGCCAACGGGCTCTATGCGCGGCTGGCGCGGCTGCAGTTCGAGGGAATTTAGCCGCCGCCCCCGGGAACCGGAAAGGTCGCCCAGTCGTTGCAACGCAGCCTTGGTTGGCCCCACGAACCAACAGGAGACAGTGATGCCGTATCGCCGTGGCGGTTTTGCATTGACGCCCCCGTCAGTGGTCGTGTTCGTGATTTCGCTGGTGCTGGCGGCCCTAGCCTTGCTCGTGCACTACGCCCATGTCGCGGTGCCGATCATCAACACATCGCGGGTGTTTGACGTGCTGGCGATCGCTTACATTGCGTTGATGATCGGCGTGCTGTTTCGCCGCGTTTAGTTGTTTAGCGCTCCGTCAGCTTCAGCTCGATGCGGCGGTTACGCTTGTAGGCTTCTTCCGTCGGCGCGGTGTCGAGCGGTTGGAATTCGGCAAAGCCTGCGGCGACAAGCCGCTGGGCTGGCACGCCAAGCGAGACGAGATACTGGACCACCGAGATCGCGCGAGCTGCCGACAAGTCCCAGTTCGATTTGAACAACGGGCTGTTGATCGGCCGCACGTCCGTATGGCCGTCGACTCGCAGCACCCAGGCGATCTCGGACGGGATCTGCCTGTCGAGTTCGGTCAAGGCGGCGGCGAGCTTGTCGAGTTCCGCGCGCCCCTCCGGCAGCAGCGCGGCCTGACCGGTGTCGAAGAACACTTCGGATTGGAACACGAAGCGGTCGCCGACGATGCGGATATCGGGGCGGTTACCGAGGATGGCACGCAGACGGCCAAAGAATTCGGAGCGGTAGCGCGACAATTCCTGCACGCGCTGGGCCAGCGCCACGTTGAGCCGCTGGCCGAGATCGGCAATGCGGCCTTGCGATTCCTTGTCGCGCTTTTCGGAGGCTTCCAGCGCTTCCTCCAGCGCCGCAAGCTGGCGGCGCAGCGCGCTGATCTGCTGGTTCAGCACCTCGATCTGCGCCAGCGCCCGCGACGTCACCTGCTTTTCGGAATCCAGCGCCTTGTTCAGCTCGTTGGCGCGGCCCTGCGCATCGCCGGCGCCGGCGAGCCCGTCATAGAGGCCCTTGATGCGGTCGCGCTCGCCTTCGGCCGAGGCAAGGCCGGCGCGAAGCTGCGAGACCTGGTCGTCGAGATTGAGTTTTGCGAGTTTTTCCAGCGACAGCAGATCATTGAGCTGCGCGATCTTGGCGGTGAGCTGCTCCAGCGCCTTGTCCTTGCCGGTGACTTCCTGCGACAGGAAGAACTGCACGACGAGGAACACCGTGAGCAGGAACACGATCGACAGCACCAGCGTGGAGAGCGCATCGACGAATCCCGGCCAGTAATTCAGACCGGATTCGCTGCGGCGGCTGCGTGCGAGGGCCATTCAAACTTCTCCTCTCGTGTCCCGGACGCGATGCAGCGTGTAACGCTGCGCCGCGTCTGAGGCACGATAGCTTCAATTCTTCTCGGGCTGGCGTGCGAGGTGCTCTAGCAGGCGCTTGATTTCCTTGTTCTGCTCGCCCTGGCCGTCGGCCCATTCGCGGATCATCTGCTGCTCGGTGCGCATGTGCGCGACCAGGCCCTGGATCGCCTCGGCAAGATTGGCCATCGCCGCGGTGGCGTTGCGGTTGGCGCCGCCTTCCTCCACTGCGAGGCGCAGCCGGTCGAGCGCCTGCTGCAGGCCCGGACCGCCGACGCCGCTATCGTCACGTGCGTATTCGCGCACCGTGGTGGCGAGCCAGTCTTCGAGGTCGGTATAGAAACGGTTCTGCGCCTGACTCGATTGCAGGTCGAGGAAGCCGAGGATCAGCGATCCCGCAAGACCGAACAGCGAGGACGAGAACGAGATGCCCATGCCGCCGAGCGGAGCGGCAAGCCCTTCCTTGAGTGCGTCGAACAGCGAGCCGGCATCGCCGCCGACCTTCAGGCCTTCGATCACCTTGCCGACAGAGCCGACGGTTTCGATCAGGCCCCAGAAGGTGCCGAGCAGGCCGAGGAATACCAGGAGCCCCGTCATGTAGCGCGAGATGTCGCGCGCTTCGTCGAGGCGCGTGGCGATGGAGTCGAGCAGGTGCCGCATGGTCTGCTGCGTGATGCTCATCCGCCCGGTGCGTTCGCCGCCGAGGATCGCGGCCATCGGCGCCAGCAGGGTCGGGTGCCGCTCCACCGCAAGGCCGGGATCGGCGATGCGGAAACTGTTGACCCAGGCGACCTCCGGATAGAGCCGGATCACCTGCCGGAACGACAGGATGACGCCGATCAGCAGCACGGCGCCGATCAGCGCGTTCAGCCCGGGATTGGCAAAGAAGGCGACGACGATCTGCTTGTAGAGCACGACCATGACCAGCGCGCAAAGCACCAGGAACACCAGCATCCGCACCAGGAAAATCCGGGGCGATGACAGCTTGGTCAGCTCGATTTCCATGGCGGCGCGGGGGGAGGGGTTTTGGGGCATTGGCCTGACGTCATCCGTTACAAAACGCGGTCGGGCCGCCAATATGGCACGGATACGGGGGGAAAAAAGGCCGGACTGCCCGGTTTTCGATCAGACCTAGGGGGAACCGGGAGTTGAAACCGGGCATTAGCCCCGCGCGTATTTTGGCAAGTTCGATGTCTGGTGGAGAGATATCAGGATTTTGCATGACGCTGACTTACCTTGCGGCCCTCGTTCTGATTGCCGCTTCCCTTTCGATCCTGATGGCCGGCGCCTGGGTGTTCCAGCAGCGGACGGGTAATTCCGGCTGGGTGGACACCATCTGGACCTTTTCGCTCGGCCTGGTCGGCGCCGGCGCCGCTCTGTGGCCGATCGCAGGTGCAGCGCCGAACGCGCGGCAATGGCTGGTGGCCGCGCTGGTGGCGATCTGGTCGCTGCGGCTCGGCATTCACATCGCCATCCGTACCGCAGGGATCAGCGACGACCCGCGCTACGCCTCCTTCGCGAAGGAATGGGGCCTCAATGCGCCGCGGCGGATGTTCATCTTCCTGCAGAACCAGGCGCTCGGCACCATCCCGCTGGTGTTCGCGATCTTCGTCGCCGCACGCTTTCCTTCCGACGCGCTGCGGCCGCAGGACTTTGTCGGTGCGCTCATCCTGTTCATCGGCATCGCCGGCGAAGCACTGGCCGATGCGCAGCTCAAGCGCTTCCGCGAAGATCCCGCCAACAAGGGCCGGGTCTGCGATGCCGGGCTGTGGCGCTGGTCGCGCCATCCCAACTACTTCTTCGAGTGGTTCGGCTGGCTCGCTTATCCCGTGATCGGCCTGTCAGTCGATTACCCCTGGGGCCTCGCGACCTTGCTCGCACCGATCTTCATGTACTGGATCCTGGTCCATGTGACCGGCATTCCGCCGCTGGAGGAGCAGATGCTGCGCTCCCGCGGCGAGCGCTATCGCGACTATCAGTTGCGTACGAGCAGGTTCTTCCCGTTGCCACCACAGGCATGATCCCGAGAAATGCGGATCGTGCTTCGAAGAAAGGGAGTGGCCACATGAGCTTTGTCTCGACCATCATCGGTACCGCCGAGCGCGTCCCGCTTCCCGATGTCATCATCCGCGCCGCGATCCAGCAACTGTGTTCGCGCACCGCGGTTCGCCTCTCCGAATGCGACGCCAAGACCGACGCGCTTTTCGCCGACGAGATGGCCGCGCGCGCCATCGCCGAGTTCACGGACGAAGCCAACGCGCAGCACTACGAAGTGCCGGCTGCGTTCTTCGCGAAGGTGCTCGGGCCCAACCGCAAATATTCGTCGTGCTTCTACAAGGAGCCTGCCAGCACCTTGCAGGAGGCAGAGGAAGAGGCGCTGCGCCAGACCGTGGAGCATGCCGAACTCGCCGATGGCCAGGCCATCCTCGAGCTCGGCTGCGGCTGGGGCTCGCTGTCGCTGTGGATGGCGCGGCAGTTTCCGCATGCGGCAATTACAGCGGTGTCGAATTCAAACTCGCAGCGCGAATATATCGAGGCCGAGGCGGCCAGGCGCGGGCTGGGCAATCTGCGAATCATCACCTGCGACATGAACCGCTTCGACATCGATCATCGTTTCGACCGAATCGTTTCGGTCGAGATGTTCGAGCACATGATGAACTGGCGCGAGCTGATGATCCGCGTCCGCTCCTGGCTGAAGCCCGGCGGACGCTTCTTCATGCACATCTTCACCCACCGCTCCGGCTCCTATCTGTTCGATCGCAGCGACCGCGAGGACTGGATCGCGCAGCATTTCTTCACCGGCGGCGTGATGCCGAGCCATCATCTGATCCGGCAATATGCCGATATATTCGAAGTGGACAAGGAGTGGCGCTGGAGCGGGACCCATTACCAGCGCACCGCGCTTCATTGGCTCGCCAATTTCGACGCGCATCGGGTGGAGATCGAGCGCGTCCTGCGCGATGTCTACGGCGACGACACCGCGCTCTGGATGCGGCGCTGGCGTTGGTTCTTCCTCGCGACGGCAGGATTGTTTGGCTACGCGGATGGCAGCGAATGGGGCGTCAGCCATTACCGTATGAAGGCGGCGTAGAGTTCGATTCGCGGTGGTTGGCCTAACATTCTTTCCGCTGGCTGACTTGCTGAGCAAGCAAATGGCCGTGCGTTAATCATATGCCCTGAGTGGAACCTGAATAGCGCAAATTCACAATCCGGTGAATCCGGAAATACAATTGCGCTTTCAGGCATCTAGCGTTGTGTGACATTGGGCCGCCGCGAAAATTGTTGCGTCGCAGCGCGTCGTGCCTATGTTCGCCATATCAGCACGCGACGCCGTCGCGCGGCGCAATCTGTATTTGCGCCTGAGTATCAGAAGTTAACAGGGGCGATCGTTTCAAAATGTCCGGCTACCGCGCGAAATCGGCCTGCATTGCATTGATGCTTGCGGCGCTGGGTCCGCTGCTTGCCGGATGCAAGGAGCCGACGGCTACGGCCGCACCTGCCGCTCCCGAAGTCGAGGTCAGCGTCGTCGTGGTGCAGCCGCGGGCGCGCGCGCAGATGCGCGAACTGCCGGGCCGCATCGCGCCGACGCGTGTGGCCGAGGTTCGTCCGCGTGTTTCCGGCATCATCGTCGAGCGCCTGTTCTCCCAGGGCAGCGAGGTCAAGGCCGGCGATCCCCTCTATCGAATCGATCCGCGTCCGTTCGAAGTCGAGGTGCAATCCACCGAGGCCGCGCTGGCGCGTGCCAAGGCGGTGCTGGAGCAGGCCAGCTCGCAGGCGAACCGTGTCGGCACGCTGTTCAAGGAGAAGGCGGCGCCGGAGGCCAAGAACGAAGAGGCGATCGCCGCGAAGCGCCAGGCGGAAGCCGATGTCGCCGCGCGCAAGGCCGACGTCGCGCGTGCGCGTCTCAATCTCGACTACGCAACCATCCGCGCGCCGATCGACGGCATCGTCGGTGCGGCCTATGTCAGCGAGGGCGCGCTGGTCGTGCAGAACGATTCGACGAGCCTGGCGACCATCCAGCAGCTCGATCCGATCTATGCCGACTTCACCCAATCCGTGAACGAGATGCATCAGCTCCGCCGCGCGCTCGACACCGGCGAGCTCGATCGCATCGCGCCGGATGCGATGAAGGTGCGCCTCGTGCTCGACGATGGCGAGCTCTATCCGCTGCCGGGCAAGCTCCTGTTCTCCGAAGCCAAGGTCGACGCCCATACCGGGCAGGTAACCCTGCGCGGCGAATTCCCCAATCCGAAGCGCGAATTGCTGCCAGGCATGTATGTCCGCGTGCAGATCGAGCAGGGTATCGACAGCGATGCCATCGCGGTGCCGCAGCAGGCGATCCAGCGCAACAGCGGCGGCGGCAGCGAGGTGTTCGTGGTCAAGGACGACGGCCGCGTTACCATCCAGCCGGTGAAGATCGGCTCGCAGCAGGACGGCATGTGGTTTGTCACCGACGGCCTGAAGTCCGGCGACAAGGTCGTGGTCGAAGGCTTCCAGAAATTCACGCCGGGCGACAAGGTCAAGGCGCAGTCCTGGGCCGAGGCAGATGCGTCTGCGGATCTGACCCGGCAGACGCGGTAACCGCCGATGCCGAGCTTCTTCATCGACAGGCCGATCTTCGCCTGGGTCGTGGCGCTTTTCATCTGTTTGATCGGCGCCATCTCGATCCCGCTTTTGGCGGTCGCGCAATATCCGATCATCGCGCCGCCCTCGATCTCGATCTCGACCAGCTATCCCGGCGCCTCGCCGGAAAACCTCTACAACAGCGTGACGCGGCTGATCGAGGAGGAGCTGAACGGCGCCTCCGGCATCCTCAATTTCGAATCGACCAGCGATTCGCTCGGCCAGGTCGAGATCATCGCCAATTTCGTGCCGGGCACCGAGACCAGCGCGGCCTCCGTCGAGGTGCAGAATCGCCTGAAGCGCGTCGAGGCGCGGCTGCCGCGCGCCGTGATCCAGCAGGGCATCCTGGTGGAAGAAGCCTCCAGCGCCGTGCTGCAGATCATCACGCTGCGCTCGACCGACGGCAGCCTCGACGAAGTCGGCCTCGGCGACTTCATGATCCGCAATATTCTCGGCGAGATACGGCGCATTCCCGGCGTCGGTCGTGCCACGCTCTATTCCACCGAGCGTTCGCTGCGCATCTGGATCGATCCGGCCAAGCTGGTCGGCTTTGGGCTGACGGCGGATGACGTCAACAAGGCGATCGCCGCCCAGAACGCGCAGGTCGCTTCGGGCACCATCGGCGCCGAGCCGAGCACGCCGGACACCAGGATCGCGGCGCAGGTGCTGGTGAAGGGCCAGCTGTCGTCGCCGGAAGAATTCGGCGCCATCATCCTGCGCGCCAATGCCGATGGCTCGACGGTTCGGCTGCGCGACGTCGCGCGCATCGAGATCGGCGGCCTCTCCTATCAGTTCCAGACCCGCCTCAACGGCAAGCCGACCGCGGGCCTTTCGGTGCTGCTGGCGCCGACCGGCAATGCGCTGGCGACCGCGAGTGCGATCGAAAAGAAGATGAAGGAACTGTCGCGGTTCTTTCCGGCCAACATCGCCTACGACATTCCCTACAACATCACGCCGGTGGTGAAGGCCTCGATCCACAAGGTGCTGATGACCCTGGTCGAGGCGGTTGTGCTGGTGTTCGTCGTGATGTTCCTGTTCCTGCAGAACATCCGCTACACCATGATCCCCACCATCGTGGTGCCGGTGGCGCTGCTCGGGGCCTGCGCCACGCTGATGCTGATGGGCTACTCCATCAACATGCTCACCATGTTCGGCATGGTGTTGGCGGTCGGTATTCTCGTCGACGACGCCATCGTCGTGGTCGAGAACGTCGAGCGCATCATGGCCGAGGAAGGCCTGCCGCCGAAGGAGGCGACGCGCAAGGCGATGTCGCAGATCACCAGCGCCATTGTCGGTATTACCCTGGTGCTGGTCGCGGTGTTCCTGCCGATGGCGTTCTTCCCGGGATCGGTCGGCATCATCTACCGCCAGTTTTCCGTCACCATGGTGGCGGCGATCTCCTTCTCCGCGCTGCTGGCGCTGTCGCTGACCCCCGCGCTGTGCGCGACGCTGCTGAAGCCCGTCGAGGCCGGCCACGGCCACGCCAGCAAGGGCATCTTCGGCTGGTTCAACCGGATGCTCGATGCCAGCCGGCATCATTATTCGCGCACGGTGCAGGGTTCGCTGAAGCGCACCGGACGGCTGATGCTGATCTATGCCGCGCTGCTGATCGGCCTGTCATGGGCCTTCGTCCGTTTGCCCGGCGGCTTCCTGCCCGTCGACGACCAGGGTTTTATCACGACCGACGTGCAGACGCCGTCGGAGTCCTCCTACGGGCGCACCGAGGCGGCGGTAGAGAAGGTCGAGAAGTATCTGCTCGAGCGCGCCGGAATCGAGAACGTCACCTTCCTCACCGGCTTCAGCTTCCTCGGCCAGGGCCTCAACACCGCGCAGGCCTTCATCTCGCTGAAGGACTGGTCGGAGCGTCCGGCAAAGGATTCGGCCGCCAACATCGTCGCCGACATCAACAAGAACCTCGCATCGGTCAAGGATGCCAAGATCACCGCGCTGCAGCCGCCGCCGATCGACAATCTCGGAAACTCTTCCGGCTTCTCGTTCCGCCTGCAGGACCGCGGCCAGAAGGGTTTTGGCGCGCTGACCCTTGCCGCCGATCAACTCGTGGCCCGTGCCAATGCCAGCCCCGTGCTGCAGAAGGTCTATATCGAGGGCCTGCCGCCGGCACCGCAGGTCAATCTGATGATCGACCGCGAAAAGGCCGGTGCCTTCGGTATCACCTTCGAGGACATCAACAATACCATCTCGACCAATCTCGGTTCGAATTACATCAACGACTTCCCGAATCGCGGCCGCATGCAGCGCGTGATCGTGCAGGCTGACAGCGCGAGCCGCATGAAGGCCGGGGATCTGCTCAACTACAACGTCAAGAACAGCCGCGGCCAGCTCGTGCCGTTCTCGGCCTTCGCCTCCATCGATTGGTCGAAGGGGCCTACGCAGATTGCGGGCTTCAACTATTATCCCGCCGTGCGTATCACCGGCGAGGCCCGGCCCGGCTACACCTCGGGGGATGCCATCAAGGAGATGGAGAAGCTGGCTGGCCAGTTGCCGCGCGGTTTCGGCTACGAGTGGACCGGACAATCGCTGCAGGAAAAACTTTCCGGTTCGCAGGCGCCGTTCCTGCTCGGCTTGTCGGTGCTGGTGGTGTTCCTGCTGCTGGCCGCGCTCTATGAGAGCTGGACCATTCCGCTCGCGGTGCTCTTGACCGTGCCGCTCGGCGTTGCCGGCGCCGTCGTGGCGGCGACGATGCGTGGCCTGCCCAACGACGTCTATTTCACCGTCGGCCTCATCACCATCATTGGCCTTGCCGCCAAGGACGCCATCCTGATCATCGAATTCGCCAAGGATCTGCGCGCGCAGGGCAAGCCGCTGATCGAGGCGACGCTGGAAGCATGCTCCTTGCGCTTCCGCCCGATCCTGATGACGGGCCTTGCCTTCGTCTGCGGCGTGCTGCCGATGGTGATCGCGACCGGCGCCGGCGGCGCCAGCCAGCAGGCGCTCGGCACCAGCGTGATGGGCGGCATGATCGCAGTCGTGATCCTGGCGCTCCTGATGGTGCCGGTGTTCTTCGTCTCCGTGCAGCGCGTGCTGGCGGGGGATCGCGAGAAGGTGGAGAAGAAGGCGGCGGCCGCAGGCAACGCGCACGCGCCGGCGGAGTAGACTCTACTCCGCGCACTTCTCCGCGTTTGAAACCGGCAGCCTCCGCCAGTCCTTCTCCGCCCCGATGAACACCCCGCCGCCGCCGTCGCAGGTTTGGCCGGTGCGCAGGCGTTCGCCGGGCTCGAACCAGACGGCGAGGGCGTTCTGGCCGATCTTGCGGAAGACCGTTACGCTGCCGCCGTCGCAATCGATGTAGCAGAACAGGGCCGGGATGACGTGGCCAACGAAGCCTTCGCGCCATTCGCAAATCGAGGCTGACGTCAGCCGCTCGCCGTTGGTCAGGCGCGCGTCGAGGTACAGGGCGTAACGCCAGCCGTAGCCACCGCCCCTGCCGTCGCTGTAGGGCTTTTCATCCGGTGAGAGCGAAATCTTCAGCCGCATCGACTTCACGTCGGCGGTGCTCTTCTTGTCGCGGCGCGGCGAGGATAGGTCGATCTGGCGAGGTGGGTCATAGTTGGCCGCAAGACAGGTAGCGCCGCCGCGCGCGGGCAGGAGCGGTTCGATGCGCCAGAAATAGAGCGCCAGCACCGGGGCAGATAGTATCACCGTGATCGAGATGGCGGCCTTGCGCATGCGGCGAAGGCTAGTGCGCCCGCAACGTCTTCACCATCGTTCTGGCGGTACGGTCGATTTGCCGGTGCGGTAGTCGTCGCGTATCCTGCTCGGACGCGCGGACGGAAGGCAGAAGCCGCTCACAGCGGCTTCAATATCTTCACCAGCTCGGCTTGCACGAACTCATTGCCGCAGACGACGTGGCCCGTCGTCAGTGCATTGTCGTTGCCCTCGATGCCGGAAACGATGCCGCCGGCCTCGCGCACCATGATCTGGCCGGCCGCGATGTCCCAGGCCTGCAGATTGCGCTCCCAATAGCCGTCGAGGCGGCCGGCCGCGACAAACGCCATGTCGAGCGAGGCG
Source organism: Bradyrhizobium sp. (assembly GCA_021732175.1). Taxonomy (GTDB): domain Bacteria; phylum Pseudomonadota; class Alphaproteobacteria; order Rhizobiales; family Xanthobacteraceae; genus Bradyrhizobium. Next base: position 7,617 of record JAKFVP010000003.1, on the reverse strand, counting down.
GCGCCGAAGCGGCGCAGGCCTGCGACCTTGTCCTGTATCTCGGTCATCTCGCGGCGCGACTGCTCGTGGTCGCCGCGGCCGATATGCGGCAAGCCGCAGGCGATCACGCATTCGTTGAGCTTGCGCCGCCCGGCGACGCGGATGCGCTGGTCGTTGAGGAAGGCGCCCTTGCCGCGCTCGGCGATGTAGAGCTCGTCATTGGCGGGATTGTAGATCACGCCGGCAATCACCGTGCCCTCGCGCGCCAGGCCAATCGAGATCGCAAATTGCGGGATGCCGTGCAGGAAGTTGGTGGTGCCATCGAGGGGGTCGACGATCCAGGTGTGGCTCTTGTCGCTGCCTTCGCGCGAGCCGCCTTCCTCGCCGAGGAAGCCGTAGCCGGGCCGCGCCTTGGCCAGATCCGTGTAGAGCATTTCCTCGGCGCGCTTGTCGGCGAGCGAGACGAAATTCGCCGGCCCCTTCAGCGACACCTGCAGATGCTCGATCTCGCCGAGGTCGCGCTTCAGGCTGCGGCCGGCGCGGCGCGCGGCCTTGACCATGACGTTGATGAGGGCGGAATAGAGCATGCAATCACGCAGGTGGAATGAGGGGGAGGGAGCGCGGTTTCGCGGCGGTCATTACGGCCTTGGGTGCCCTGCCGCGCCCGCGCCGTCAAGGCGGATCATTTGTTGCCGAGCCATTTGCGGCTGGCTTCCTCGGCCCTGGCGCGATCGGCGGCCGGAACGTCGGCGAGGTACTCGTCGAGTTCGGGGTCGCCCTTGCCCTTGCTTTTCGCGATCCAGTGCCACTTCAGCGCCTCGACCTTGTCCTGCTGCGCGCCTTGCCCGTAGGCGAGCACGCGCGCCAGCCGGTTTTGCGCGATCGGGCTGTTTTGCCTGGCGGCCTTGCGCAGCAGCGCCACCGCGGCGGGCTGGTTCTTCGGCGTGCCGGAGCCGTTGAACATCGCGATGGCATATTCGACCTCGGCATCGACATTGCCGGCGAGCGAGGCGGCCTGCAGCAGGCGCACCGCCTTCTCCATGTCCTTCTCGACGCCGGTGCCTTCCTTGTAGAAAGTCGCCAGCGCATATTGCGCTTCGGGATTGCCGGCATCCGCGGCGACGCGCAATAGCTCGGCCGCGCGCCTGAGGTCCTGCGGCAGGGTCTGGCCGTCGAGATAGAGCAGCGCCAGATTATAGGCCGCCTTGGGATTGCCGAGCTTGGCCGAGGAAGCCATCAGCTTGACGGCTTCTTCGCGGTTGGCGGGCCCGCCGCGCCCGGAGAAGCGCATCATGGCGAGCGCAAACATCGCCTCGCGATCGCCGGCATCGGCGGCGCGCTTGTACCATTCGGCGGCCTTGGCGTAGTCGCGCTTGACGCCCATCGCATTGGCGTAGAGTTCGCCCAGCATGGTCATCGCCTTGGGATCGCCATTGAACTGCGCGCGGTTGGTCGCAAGGTCGAACGCGGTCTTGTACATGCCGCGCTGATAGGCGCCGTAGACGAGATCGACATTGGGGTCTTCAAACACGGCACCGGGCGCGGGCGTAGCGGTCGGTGCGGGGACCGGCGTTGCGGCCGGCTTGGGCGGCGTTGCCGGCGTCTTCTTGGCGGCGACCGGCGCCTTCTTTTCCTTCGGCGCGTCCTTCGCGGCAGGAGCCGCTGATGGCGCCGGCTGTGCCTGCGCGAATGCGCCCTGCGAAAACATCAGGCTCGCGGCAACAATCGCTATCGGCCGAAGGGTCTTCATCAGGCGCGGACTTTTCCATGGGCCGCGGCGTGCGCCTGCGCAATCGCCTTTCCGGCATCGATCAGCGCCGCCTTGGCGCCGCGCGGATCGGCCCAGATGAAATCGCCCACCAGCACGAAATCCGCACCGGCGGTCGCGAATTCCTTAGCCTCGGTCAGCGAGGCGGCAAAGCCCACACAAGGCGGCTCGAACAATTCGTCCCACCATTGCAGCCGCTCGGCGATCGCCTCAACCGACGGCCGCTCGCCTTTCGCATCGGGCTCGCCGAACAGCACGTAGTCGGCGCCGGATTCGCCCGCCGCCATTGAATCATGTCGTGTCGCAAGACCTCCGACGCCGGCAATACGATCCGGCTTCAGCGACGGCAGCGCCTCTTCCAGCGCGGCGATGCCCGTGACGTGCGCGCCATCGGCACCGGCGCGCGCCACCAGCTCGACATGGCCATCGACCAGCAGCGCCGCGCCGGCGTTCTGGATAACAGGTGCGAGCTGCTTCAGCCGCGAGATCATGCTGCGCTGGTCGGTTTCCTTCAGCCGCACCAGCACGGCAGCGACGTCAGTCGCTGCCAGCAGGTCCGGCAACTGCGCGAGGAGGCCGGACGGATCGTCCAGCTCCGGTGTCGCAAGATAGAGGCGCGGCGCAGGGCGCGGCGGCGGAGGCTTGGCGGCCAATGTCAGGCCGCCTTCTTTTCCAGCCCGGACTCCCAGGCGCCCTTGCTGGCAAGTCCGTTCATGTGGGCGCGGTGTGCGAACGCGCGCTGACCGGCCGCGACATTCTCGGACTTGCCTGCCCATGCCTTCTGCGGCGCTGCCTGCAACGCGCGGCCGTAGGAGAAGGTCAGCTTCCACGGCAGGCCGCCGATCTTGTTCATGGCATCGAGATGCGCGGTTGCTTCCTCGTCGCTCTGTCCGCCGGACAGGAAGGCGATGCCGGGCACGGCCGCGGGTACGCAGGCTTTCAGCATCCGCACGGTCTTCTCGGCAACTTCGGCGACGGAAGCCTGCTTCGCGCACTTCTTTCCGGAGATCGCCATGTTCGGCTTCAGCACCATGCCTTCGAGTTCAACGCGCTGCACGCGCAATTCCTGGAATGTCTTGTTGAGCACGCGCTGCGTCACGTCATAGCAGCGGTCGATGTCGTGATCGCCGTCCATCAGCACTTCGGGCTCGACAATCGGCACGATCTGCGCGGCCTGGCACAGCGCGGCATAGCGGGCCAGCGCATGCGCATTGACTGATATCGCGGTCATGGTGGGAATGCCGCTGCCGATATCGATCACCGCGCGCCATTTCGCAAAGCGCGCGCCGCGCTCGTAATATTTCTTCAGCCGCTCGGCGAGCTTGTCGAGGCCCACGGTCACGAGTTCACCCGGGCACTGCGGCAGCGCCTGCGTGCCTTCGTCGACCTTGATGCCGGGGATGCTGCCTGCCTGCTCGATCAGCTTGACCAGCGGCGTGCCGTCCTTGGCGTTCTGCCAGATCGTCTCGTCATAGAGGATGACGCCGGAGATGTACTTGCTCATCGCCTCCCTGGAGCGGAACAGCATCTCGCGATAGTCGCGGCGGTTCTCCTCGGTCGATTCGACCTTGATGGCGTCAAAGCGCTTCTTGATGGTGCCGGAGGATTCGTCGGCGGCCAGAATGCCCTTGCCCGGCGCAACCATGGCAACGGCGATCTTGTTGAGTTCAGTAAGGTTCATTGGCAGTTCTCCCGGACGGAATGTGCTTTGGCCGGGAAAATAGACGGTTCTCGGGCAAATAGGGAGATTTACGTTCGTCGCAGGGCGTTAAGAATTGTGGGGGAACACGATCGGGTGAGCTTGGTTCGGTCCACCTCGCCCCGCTTGCGGGGAGAGGTCGGATTGCGAAGCAATCCGGGTGAGGGGGACTCTCCGCGAGTCCTTTTTGTGACCGCCTATACTGAGACAGCCTCTCACCCCGACCCTCTCCCCGCAAGAGCGGGGCGAGGGGGAGTTACCAGGCGCTACGCGACGCGGGGGTCGAGTTCGCCCTTGGCGTAGCGCTTGGCCATTTCGGCGGTGGTGAGCACGCGTCTGATCTTGCTGGCCTGGCCTGCGGTATTGAACTCCTGCAGGCGCTGCTTGCAGAGCTTGGCCATCGCCTCCATCGCGGGCTTCAGGTACTTGCGCGGATCGAACTCTTCCGGATTGTCCTTCAGCACTTTGCGGATCTGGCCGGTCATCGCCATGCGGTTGTCGGTGTCGATGTTGATCTTGCGCACGCCGTTCTTGATGCCGCGCTGGATTTCCGAGACCGGCACGCCCCAGGTCGGCTTCATCTTGCCGCCATTGGCGTTGATGATTTCCTGCAGGTCCTGCGGCACCGACGAGGAGCCGTGCATGACCAGATGCGTGTTCGGCAGCTTGCGGTGAATCTCCTCGATCACGTTCATGGCGAGGATGTCCCCGTCGGGCTTGCGGGTGAACTTGTAGGCGCCGTGCGAAGTGCCCATGGCGATGGCCAGCGCATCGACCTTGGTTTCCTTTACGAACTTCACGGCTTCATCGGGGTTGGTCAGGAGCTGATCGTGCGACAGCTTGCCTTCGGCGCCGTGGCCGTCTTCCTTGTCGCCCATGCCGGTCTCGAGCGAGCCGAGCACGCCGAGTTCGCCTTCGACAGAGATGCCGCCGAGATGGGCCATGTCCGTGACGGTCTTGGTCACGCCGACATTGTAGTCCCAGTCGCCCGGCGTCTTGCCGTCGGCCTTCAGCGAGCCGTCCATCATGACCGAGGTGAAGCCGGCCTGGATTGCGGTCATGCAGGTGGCGGGCTCGTTGCCATGGTCGAGATGCACGCAAACCGGAATCTGCGGATAGATCTCGGTGACGGCGTCCATCATGTGACGCAGCATCACGTCATTGGCGTAGGAGCGCGCGCCGCGCGAGGCCTGGATGATGACGGGGGCATCGAGGGTCGACGCCGCGTCCATGATCGCCAGCGCCTGTTCCATGTTGTTGATGTTGAACGCCGGCACGCCGTAGTCGTGTTCCGCCGCGTGATCGAGCAATTGACGCAACGTAATACGGGCCATGGGTCCTGTTCTCCGGGTTGGCTGCGCGCGGTGGCGCTTGATGGGATTGGCTTATTTCGTTCTTAGAACCTCGACGCCGGGCAATGGTTTCCCTTCCATCCATTCAAGAAACGCGCCACCCGCAGTCGAAACATAGGAAAAGTCGTGGCCGACGCCGGCCTGGTTGAGGGCTGCCACCGTGTCGCCGCCGCCGGCCACCGAGATCAGCTTCTTTGACTTGGTGCGCTCGGCGGCATGGCGCGCAGCGATCATGGTGCCACGGTCGAACGGCGTCATCTCGAAGGCGCCGAGCGGACCGTTCCAGACCAGCGTGGCGGCATCGTCGATCGCCGCGTGAATGCGCGAGATCGATTGCGGGCCGACGTCGAGGATCATGCCGTCAGCCGGGATCGCATCGAGCCCATAGGCGTGCGACGGCGCGTTGGCCGCGAAGTGATAGGCAACCACGGCATCGACGGGGAGGATGATCGCGCAATTGGCAGCTTCCGCCTTCTCGAGGATGCGCAGCGCCGTCGGCGCCAGATCCTTCTCGCACAGCGACTTGCCGACCGCGACGCCCTGCGCGTGCAGGAAGGTGTTGGCCATGCCGCCGCCGATCACGAGCGCGTCGACCTTGCTGACGAGATTTTCCAGGAGGTCGATCTTGGTCGACACCTTGGCGCCGCCGATGATGGCGATCACAGGCTTGGTCGGCGCTTCCAGCGCCTTGCCCAACGCATCGAGCTCGGCCTGCATGGTCCGTCCCGCATAGGCCGGCAGCTTGTGGCCGAGGCCCTCGGTCGAGGCATGCGCGCGGTGCGCGGCGGAGAAGGCATCGTTGACCCAGATGTCGCCGAGCTTGGCGAGCTCCGCGACGAACGCCGGATCGTTCTTTTCCTCTTCCTTGTGGAAGCGGGTGTTCTCCAGGCACAGGACGTCGCCGTCCTTCATTGCCGATATCGCTTTGGAGGCGGGCTCGCCGACGCAGTCCTCGGCGAAGGAAACCGGCTTTTTGATCACCTTCGAGAGCGCTTCGGCCACGGGCTTCAGCGAATCCTTGGCATCGCGGCCCTTGGGCCGGCCGAAATGCGCGAGCAGGATCACCTTGCCACCCTTGCCGGCGATCTCCGTGATGGTCGGCGCGACGCGTTCGAGCCGGGTCGCGTCGGTGACGCGGCCGTTCTCCATGGGCACGTTGAGGTCGACGCGCAGCAGCACGCGCTTGCCCTTCACGTCGACGTCATCGAGGGTGCGGAAGTTTTTCGTCACGGGAAATCCTATCAGCCGCCTGAGCCGCCTTGGGTGATGTTGGGCCAGTCCTCGTTCTTGCGATTGGGATCGGGCTTGATCTTGCTGCCCGACCGCAGGAACAGAAAAAGCAGGCCGCCCATCAGCGCCAGCAACAGCACGAGGGCGACCAGCTTGGGGATCATGGCGTTCTCCGGCTATGCCGCGAGATATTAGAGCAGCTTGCCCATCGCGACGGCCGTGTCGGCCATGCGGTTGGAGAAGCCCCACTCATTGTCATACCAGGACATCACGCGCACCAGATTGCCGTTCATGACCTTGGTCTGGTCCTCGTGGAAGGTCGAGGAGTGCGGATCGTGGTTGAAGTCGATCGAGACGTTCGGCGCTGACGTGTAGCCGAGGATGCCCTTGAGCTGCTGCTCGCTGGCACGCTTCATCGCCGCGTTGATTTCCTTCACGTCGGTGGCGCGCTTGGCGACGATCTTGAGATCGACCACCGAGACGTTCGGCGTCGGCACGCGGATCGCGACGCCATCGAGCTTGCCCTTCAGCTCCGGCAGCACGAGGCCGATCGCCTTGGCAGCACCGGTCGAGGTCGGGATCATCGACATTGCCGCCGCACGGCCGCGATAGAGATCCTTGTGCATGGTGTCGAGCGTCGGCTGGTCGCCGGTATAGGCGTGGATCGTGGTCATGAAGCCGGTCTCGATGCCGACCGTGTCGTTCAGGACCTTGGCGACAGGCGCCAGACAATTGGTGGTGCAGCTGCCGTTGGAGACGACGAGGTGCTGCTTGGTCAGCGTGTCGTGGTTGACGCCGTAGACGATGGTGGCGTCGGCGCCATCGGCGGGCGCGGAGACCAGCACGCGCTTGGCGCCTGCGGTAAGGTGGGCCGAAGCCTTGTCCTTAGCGGTGAAGATGCCGGTGCATTCGAGCGCGATGTCGACGCCGAGATCCTTCCACGGCAGTTTTGACGGATCGCGCTCGGCGCAGACCTTGATCTTGCCGTTGCCGAGGCTGATCGAGTCGCCATCGACGGTGACGGTGCCGGGGAAGCGGCCGTGCACGGAGTCGAAACGGAGCAGGTGCGCGTTGGTCTCGACCGGGCCGAGATCGTTGATGCCGACCACCTCGATGTCCTTGCGGCCGGACTCGGCGATGGCGCGCAGCACGTTGCGGCCGATACGGCCAAATCCGTTGATCGCGACGCGGAGTGCCATGCTCGTTTCTCCTTCTAAAAGCTGATGCCGCCCCGCGGGATTTCCCTCGCGGAGTTCTTACGGCGGAACGCCCGGTTCTGCCGGGCGGGAGCGGTCAAGATGGAACTTTACCTAGTCCTTTTTCCCGGCAATCTCAACCGATTCAGCCCCTCAGCCCAGGCGTTTCAGGGCAGCGTTAACCGCAGCCTCGGCGGTAATGCCAAAGTGCTTGAAAAGGTCCTTGGCAGGCGCGCTGGCGCCGAATCCGTGCATGCCCACGAATTCGCCATCCGGGCCGATCACGGCATCCCAGCCCCAGCGCACGGCCGCCTCGATCGCGATCTTGACGGGGGCGCTGCCGATGATGGCCTTCCGCCGCTCGGCCGGCTGCGCCAGCAAGAGCTCCAGCGA
>JAKFVP010000367.1:11511-44006 GCA_021732175.1 Bradyrhizobium sp. | reverse complement strand
TCGAGTTGCAGCGGGCCGACCACGCCGACCAGCGCCGGTGCGCCGTCGCGGGGGCGGAACACCTGCACGACGCCCTCCTCCGACATCTGCTGCAGCGCCTCTTTCAGCTTCTTCGCCTTCATCGCATCCGTCAGCCGCACGCGGCGGACGATTTCCGGCGCGAAACTCGGTACGCCGACGAAGGTCAGGTCTTCGCCCTCGGTCAGCGTATCCCCGATCCGCAGCGTGCCGTGGTTGGGAATGCCAACCACGTCGCCGGCGAAGGCTTCGTCCGCCACCGAGCGGTCCTGGGCAAAGAAGAATTGCGGGCTCGACAGGCTCATGTTCTTGCCGGTGCGAACCAGCTTGGCCTTCATGCCGCGGCTGAGCTTTCCGGAGCAAAGCCTTGCAAAGGCAATGCGATCCCGGTGGTTCGGATCCATATTGGCCTGGATCTTGAATACGAACGCGCTCATGCGCGGCTCGGCCGCCTCCACCTTGCGCAGGTTAGAATCCTGCGCGCGCGGGGCCGGCGCGAACTTGCCGAGGCCCTCCAGCAAATCGCCGACACCGAAATTGCGCAGCGCGCTGCCGAAATAGACCGGCGTCAAATGGCCCTCGCGGAACGCCTCCAGATCGAACGGCTTGCAGGCCTCCGATACCAGCTCCAGCTCTTCCTTGACCTGGCCGACATCGAGATTGGCGTTGCGCTTGCCGAGATCGGCGATGTCGATCTGCTCGGTCGCGCCGGTCTTGGCGCCGCCGCCTTCCAGCAGGCGCACGCCGCCAGTGACGACGTCATAGGTGCCGAGGAAATCGCGGCCGCGGCCGACCGGCCAGGTCATCGGCGTGGTGTCGAGCGCCAGCGTCTTCTCGATCTCGTCGAGCAACTCGAAGGTGTCGCGGCTTTCGCGGTCCATCTTGTTGATGAAGGTGATGATGGGGATGTCGCGCAGACGGCAAACCTCGAACAGCTTTCGAGTCCGCGCCTCGATGCCCTTGGCGGCGTCGATCACCATGACGGCGGAATCGACAGCGGTCAGCGTCCGGTAGGTGTCTTCCGAAAAGTCCTCGTGGCCCGGCGTGTCCAGCAGGTTGAAGACGAGGTCGTTGAACTCGAAGGTCATCACCGAGGTGACGACCGAGATGCCACGCTCGCGCTCGATCTTCATCCAGTCCGAGCGGGTGTTGCGCCGCTCGCCCTTGGCCTTGACCTGGCCGGCCAGATTGATGGCGCCGCCAAACAGCAGCAGCTTTTCGGTCAGCGTGGTCTTGCCGGCGTCCGGGTGGGAGATGATCGCAAAGGTGCGGCGCCGCGCCACTTCATTGGCGAGCGGCGACGCGGACGGCGACTCGGCGGTCAGGGCAATGTCGGACATGAGCGAGCGTTTGGCAGGGAAAACGGCTGATTTCAAGGACGATTCTTGCTGTTGCAGGGCTGGCGCCGCGCCCCCATATCCACGACCGGGAGGACGGCCTCCCCTTCAGTCCATTTTCTCGCGGGGACGACCCTGCCTTATCGGGAGGGTATGTCATGGCATGGACGATCCTGTTCGTCGCCGGCCTCATGGAAATCGGCTGGGCCATCGGTCTCAAATACACCGAGGGCTTTTCGCGGCTCCTACCGTCCGCGCTGACGCTGGCCTGCATGCTCGCCAGCATCATCCTGCTGGGATTGGCCGTGAAGACGCTGCCGATTGGAACCGCCTACGCGGTCTGGACCGGCATCGGCGCGGTTGGAACCGCCATCCTCGGCATCATCCTGTTCGGCGATCCCGCCACCGCCCTGCGCCTCGCCTGCATCGGCCTGATCGTCACGGGGATCGTCGGGCTGAAGCTAGTGACCTGACGCGCGGAACAGGATCACTGCCCAATAGGTCGCGGCCGCCACGGCTGCGGAAGCCGGGATGGTGATGACCCAGGCATAGACGATCGAGCTCGCCACGTTCCAGCGCACCGCCGAGACGCGCCGCGAGGCGCCGACGCCGACGATCGCACCGGTGATGGTGTGGGTGGTCGAGACGGGTACGCCGAGATAGGTCGCCATGAACAGCGTGGCGGCGCCGCCGGTCTCGGCGCAAAAGCCCTGCATCGGGGTCAGCTTGGTGATGCGCAGGCCCATCGTGCGCACGATGCGCCAGCCGCCCATCAGCGTGCCCATCCCCATCGCGGCCTGACAGGAGATCACCACCCAGAACGGGATATTGAAGTCGGCGCCCATGTACCCCTGCGAATACAAGAGAACCGCGATGATACCCATGGTCTTCTGCGCGTCATTGCCGCCATGGCCGAGCGAATAGAGCGAGGCCGAAACGAACTGCAGCACGCGAAAGGCGCGGTCGACGGCGAACGGCGTTGAGCGCACCGAGAGCCACGAAACGACCGCAACCAGCACCAGCGCCAGCAGGAACCCGACCATTGGCGACAGCACGATGGCGAGCAGCGTTTTCGACAATCCGCTCCATACCGCGGCCGCAAGGCCTGCCTTCGCTACGCCCGCGCCGACAAGCCCGCCGATCAGCGCATGCGAGCTCGATGAGGGAATGCCGAGCGCCCAGGTGATCAGGTTCCAGACGATGGCGCCGACCAGCGCCGCAAAGATCACGACCGCATCCACGACATCCTTCTCGATGATGCCGCTGCCAATGGTATTGGCGACGTGCAGACCGAATACCAGGAAGGCGATGAAATTGAAGAACGCCGCCCAGAACACCGCATATTGCGGCCGCAGCACGCGGGTCGAGACGATGGTCGCGATCGAATTGGCGGCGTCGTGCAGGCCGTTCAGGAAGTCGAACAGCAGCGCGACCGCAATCAGTCCGACCAGAACGGGAAAAGCCAGCGTGGCGTCCACGAAAACCCTATACCTGTTCGATCACGATGCTGTTGATCTCGTTGGCGACGTCGTCGAAGCGGTCCGCGACCTTTTCGAGATGGTCGTAGATTTCGACGCCGACGAAGAAGTCCATGGCATTGGCGCTGCGGTGCTTGAGGAACAGCTCCTTCATGCCGATGTCATGGAGATCGTCGACCCGCCCTTCCAGCTTGCCGAGTTCTTCCGTGATCGCGGTCAGCATCGCGACGTTGTCGCCGATCGACTGCATCAGCGGCAGCGCCTTCTGCACCAGATTGGCGCATTCGATGATCAGTTGCCCCATCTCGCGCATCGGCGGCTCGAACTGGCGCACCTCGAACAGCATCACCGCCTTGGCGGTCTGCTGCATCTGGTCGATGGCGTCGTCCATCGAGGTGATCAGGTTCTTGATGTCGCCACGATCGAACGGGGTGATGAAGGTACGCCGGACCGCCGTGAGCACTTCGCGGGTGATGCCGTCGGCGTCGTTCTCGAACTGGCTGACGCGCTGGCAGTAAACCGGTGTCTCCTCCCCGCCGCGCAGCACCCCCTGCAATGCCTGCGCACCCTTGACGCAGGTATCGGCGTGGCGGGCGAACAGATCGAAAAACCGCTCTTCCTTGGGCAGGAAAGCACGAAACCAGCGCAGCATGGGTCAGTCCATTGTCGGCAAATGCAGGGGCCGGCAGCCTCTGTCATGAAACTGTCATAGACCGGATTTGGGGGAAAGACTCATGGCGGTGGTGCCGGGAACCCGGTCATCCACCGCATTATGGAGGCGAAAACGTCCTGAAAACGGGCCCTTACAGGGACCTGCGGAAGTAATGCCCGATCTCGCCGACCAGGCCCCTCCGGAACGTGAGCACGCAAGCCACGAAGATTACGCCCTGGATCACCAGCACCCACTGACCGAACCCGGCCAGGTACTGCTGCATGGCGATAATAATGAAGGCGCCCACAACGGGGCCGAAAATCGTGCCGAGCCCGCCGACCAGCGTCATCAGCACGATTTCGCCCGACATCGTCCAGTGCACGTCGGTGAGCGAGGCGTTCTGCGCCACGAAAACCTTCAGCGATCCGGCAAAGCCCGCGATCGTGCCGGACAAGATGAAGGCCATGAGCTTGTACTGGTCGGTCTTGTAGCCGAGCGAGATCGCCCGTTGCTCGTTCTCGCGGATGGACTTCAGCACTTCGCCAAACGGCGAATTGATGGTGCGGAAGATCAGGAGGAAGCCGGCGAGGAACCCGACCAGCACGACGTAATACAGGATCGTCGGCTTGGAAAGGTCGAGGACCCAGAACATCTTGCCTTGCGGAATGCCCTGGATGCCGTCCTCACCATGGGTGAACGGCGCCTGCAGGTAGATGAAGTACAGAAGCTGCGACAGCGCCAGCGTGATCATCGAGAAGTAGATGCCCTGGCGGCGGATCGAGACGTAGCCGGTGATGACGCCGAGCACGGCAGCTCCTGCCGTGCCGATGATGATGCCGATCTCCGGCGAAACACCCCACTCCTTCACCGCGTGCGCGGTGAAATAGCCGGCCGAGCCCAGAAACATCGCGTGACCGAACGACAGCAGCCCGCCGAAGCCGATCAACAGGTTGAACGCGCAGGCCAGCAACGCAAAGCACAGCGCCTGCATCACGAAGAACGGATAGATGCCGGTGGCCGGCACGATCGCCAGCAGCACGGCCATCGCCACAAAGACGATCATCTCGTCGCGCATGGCGCGCGGTGATGCCGGCAGGGTGTCGTCGGTCAATGCGCTCATGTCAGGCCGCCCGTCCAGTGAGTCCCGTGGGCTTAATCAGCAGCACCAGCACCATCAACACGAATACCACGGTGTTGGATGCTTCGGGATAGAAGTATTTGGTAAGGCCCTCGATCACCCCGAGCGCAAAGCCCGTGATGATGGAACCCATGATGGAACCCATGCCGCCGATCACGACGACGGCGAACACGACGATGATGAGGTCGGCGCCCATCAGCGGGCGGACCTGGTTGATCGGCGCCGACAATACGCCGGCAAGCGCGGCAAGCCCGACGCCGAGGCCATAGGTCAGCGTGATCATGCGCGGCACGTTGATGCCGAAGGCCCGCACCAGCGTCGGATTTTCGGTGGCGGCGCGAAGGTAAGCGCCAAGCCGGGTCTTCTCGATCAGGAACCAGGTGGCAAGACACACCACCAGCGAGAACACCACCACCCAGCCGCGGTAGATCGGCAGGAACATGAAGCCGAGATTCATGCCGCCCTTGAGCTCATCCGGGATCGCATAGGGCAGGCCCGAGGAGCCGAAATAGTTCTGGAAGACGCCCTGCACGATCAGCGCGATGCCGAAGGTGAGCAGCAGGCCATAGAGATGGTCGAGGCCGGCCAGCCATTGCAGCATGGTCCGCTCCAGGATCATGCCGAAAATGCCGACCACGATCGGCGCGATGAGCAGCGCCCACCAGTAGCCGATACCGAAAAGATTCAGCAGGAAGTACGCAGTGAACGCGCCCATCATGTAGAGCGCGCCGTGCGCGAAATTGATGATGTTGAGCATACCGAAGATCACGGCAAGGCCCAGACTCAGCAGCGCGTAGAACGAGCCGTTGATCAGTCCCACCAGAAGCTGCGCGTAGAGGGCTTGCATCGATCGATCTTTCGAGAAACTCTTTTTGTTGCTGATAGCGCCCGCCGGCGATCAACCGGCGGGCTGCCCTTGCCTTGTTACTTCTTTACCAGCGGACAGGCGCTTTCCGAAAGCGGACGGAAGGCCTGGTCGCCCGGCGTGGTGCCGATCAGCTTGTAATAGTCCCACGGGCCCTTGGATTCCTCGGGCTTCTTGACCTCGAACAGATAGGCCGGGTGGAGCTTGCGGCCGTCGACGCGGATCGTGCCCTTGCCGAACAGCGGATCGTCGGTCGGCATTTCCTTCATCTTGGCGACCACCTTGGCGCCGTCATGCGGATTGCCGCCCATCGCTTCCAGCGCCTTGAAATAGTGCACCAGGCCCGAATAGACGCCGGCCTGCACCATCGAGGGCATCGCCTTGTTTTTCATCTTCTCGGAGAAGCGCTTGGAGAAGGCACGCGTGCCATCGTTGAGGTCCCAGTAGAAGGTCTCGGTAAAGTTCAGGCCCTGCGCCACCTTCAGGCCGAGCGAGTTCACGTCGGTGATGAAGAGCAGGAGACCTGCAAGCTTCTGCCCGCCGGCGACGATGCCGAATTCGGCGGCCTGCTTGATGGTGTTGGTGGTGTCGCCGCCGGCATTGGCCATGCCGATGATCTTGGCCTTGGAGGCTTGCGCCTGCAGCAGGAACGAGGAGAAGTCCGCGGTGTTGAGCGGGTGCCTGACCGCACCGATCACCTTGCCGCCCGACTTGGTGACGACAGCAGCGGTGTCCCGCTCGAGCGCGTGACCGAAGGCATAGTCAGCAGTGAGGAAGTACCAGGTGTCGCCGCCGGCTTTCACCAGCGCCTGGCCGGTGCTGTTGGCGAGCATGTAGGTGTCGTAGACCCAGTGGATCGTATTGGGCGAGCACTGCGCGTTGGTCAAATCCGACGACGCCGCGCCGGTATTGATCATGATCGCGTTCTTTTCCTTCACGACATTGTTGACCGCGAGCGCCACGCCCGAGTTCAACACGTCCATGAAGATGTCGACCTTTTCGACGTCAATCCATTGCCGCGCCATGCTGGTGCCGATGTCCGGCTTGTTCTGATGGTCGGCCGAGATGATGTCGATCTTCCAGCCCTTCGCAGCGAGTCCTGAATCCTCGACCGCCATCTGCGCCGCCAGCGTCGAGCCGGCGCCGCCGAGGTCGGAATAAAGGCCTGAATTGTCGGTCAGCACGCCGATCTTGATCGTCTTGTCCTGCGCAAGCGCGCCACTGGCTGCCGCGAATGAGAGCGCGGTGCCGAGGAGAAGTGCCGAGAGCTGCTGTTTCATCGTGACTCCGTTGATGAATGCGTTTCGAACTTACACGCCAAGATAAGTGTGGAGCTTGTCCATGTTGGCCTCGAGCTCCGAATTGGCAAAGCCGTCGATCACCTTGCCGTGCTCGACAACGTAGTAGCGGTCCGCCACGGTGGACGCGAAGCGGAAGTTCTGCTCGACCAGAAGGATGGTGAAACCCTCCTTCTTCAGCCGCGCAATAGTGTGACCGATCTGCTGGATGATGACGGGCGCGAGCCCCTCGGTCGGTTCATCCAGCATCAGGAAGCGCGCGCCGGTGCGCAGGATGCGGGCAATCGCCAGCATCTGCTGCTCGCCGCCGGAAAGTTTTGTGCCCTGGCTGTTGAGCCGGTCCTTCAGGTTCGGGAACAATTCGAAGATCTGGTCCAGCGAGAGCCCGCCGCTGGAAACGATCGGCGGCAGCAGCAGATTCTCGCGCACGTCAAGGCTGGCGAAGATACCGCGCTCCTCCGGACAGAAGGCGACGCCCATCCGCGCGATGCTGTCGGACGAGGCCCGCGAGATTTCCTTGCCGTTGAACTGAATCGTGCCCGATCGCTTGCCGATGATGCCCATCACCGACTTCAGCGTCGTGGTCTTGCCGGCGCCGTTGCGCCCAAGCAGCGTGACCACCTCGCCTTCGTTCACATGGAAATTGATGCCGTGCAGGATGTGCGATTCGCCGTACCAGGCCTGCAGATCCTTGACCGACAGGACGTGTGCGCCGCTCGTCTGCGCCGCCGGCCTCACTGCCGTGTTCACCTCAGGCATGACCGGCTCCCAGATAGGCTTCCTTGACCCGCTCGTCCTTGGTGAGCTCGGAATAGTTGCCTTCGGCGAGCACCTGCCCGCGCGTCAGCACCGTGATGATGTCGGAGAGGTTGGCGACCACGCTGAGGTTATGTTCGACCATCAGAATGGTGTATTTCGCCGAGATGCGCTTGATCAGCGCGGCGATCTTGTCGATGTCCTCATGGCCCATGCCGGCCATCGGCTCGTCCAGCAGCATCATCTCCGGATCGAGCGCCAGCGTGGTGGCGATCTCCAGCGCCCGCTTGCGGCCATAAGGCATCTCCACCGCCGGCGTATTGGCGAATTCGCTCAAGCCCACGTCATTGAGCAGCTCGAGCGCCTTGGGATTGAAGCGGTCAAGCACCGACTTGGAACGCCAGAAATCGAAGGAAGCGCCGTGCTGGCGCTGCAGCGCCACCCGCACGTTCTCGAGCGCAGTCAGATGCGGAAACACGGCCGAAATCTGGAATGAGCGCACCAACCCCAGCCGGGCCACATCGGCCGGCTTCATCGCCGTGATATCCTGTCCCTTGTAGAGGATGTTGCCCGACGTCGGCTGCAGGAACTTGGTCAGAAGATTGAAGCACGTCGTCTTGCCGGCCCCGTTCGGACCGATCAACGCGTGAATGGAACCCTTGCGGATTTTCAGAGAGACATCGCGAACGGCGAAGAACCCCGCGAACTCCTTGGTCAATCCGTGGGTTTCGAGAATGAACTCATCGGCCAAACAAAATTCCCCCATCAGCCATCGCAGCGGACCGCGCGCGTGGCCGATTATCTTTCCACCGGCTGGTTCTCCCGCAACGTCCTGGAACGTCTTGGGACCGGCCGCCTCCGGGGGCGGAATATGCCGTCATCCTAGCCGGTTAGGCAAGGCGGAAAGACAGTCCCGCCCCGCCTCCCGGCGCCGCTTCGGGCGCGTCCGCCATTAGTCGAATACCTGCTTCGCCGGCCGGTCAGCAGAACCGCGGCGCCCGGCCCGGTTCCGGGAGACGGAAAGCATTCCTTAACGGTGTTTGGCCGCAATGACTTACCTTCATCAAAAATTTGGCCTTCCATCGCAAGCTTCGGCGGTTTGCTTTCCAGGTGGGCGTGGGGCATGGACTTCGAAAGCGCAAATCCGACGGTCGTCAAATCGATCAAGCAGCGCGATCTGCTCAACACCTGGCTGCGGCTATATGCCCGGGACCAGAAGCTGCCGGCAATTACCGAATATCAGCCGGCGCGGATGGAAGACGAGATGCCCGATATCGTCTTCTACACCGTCGACGGCACGCAGACCCCGCCCCGGTTGACGATCCAGAGCGACGGTACGCGCATGGCGAGCGCCTATGGCCACACCGGCAAAGGCCGACTGCTCGACGAATATCTCGGTCCCCGCCTCGCCCCGATCGTGATGCCCGTCTATTACGAGTGCATCCGTCGCCGCTTGCCCGCATTCACGGTCGCCCATATCGACGACGTCTACGGGCGCATCGTCGCCTATGAGCGGCTGCTGCTGCCGTTCGCCGACGGTGACGGAGTGACCGACATCGTCGCCTCCCTCAAGACGATCAGCGAGGACGGCGGTTTCGAGATCAAGAACCTGATGCGCGGCAACGACACCCTGCCGGTGCCGAAACTGCTCACCATCATCGATCGCGACCTCTTTCATCGTGCCCCCGGCCGGATTCCGAGCGGCGACCAGCTCGAATTCGGCTAAGTCCCGCATGCAATTTGCCAGCGCCAACCCTTCCGTGGTCCGTGCAATCACGCAGCGCGTGCTGCTGAACGCGTGGCTGCGGGCTGCGCGGGCGCATCGGCCGCTGCCGTTGCTGGTCGATTTCGACCCCGGCGACATCAAGGGCGAACTGCAGGACATGATGGGATATGACGTGGAGGGCGACGGCGAGGATGCCCGCTTCGTCATCAAGCAGGAAGGCGCGCGGCTAGCCGCCACCTATGGCAACGACCACGTCGATCCTGCCAAGCGCACCAATCGCTATCTGCACGATGCCATCGGCGAGCTTCGCTATTCCCGCGTCGTGCCGTCCTATCTGGCCTGCGTAAGGCATCGCCGGCCGATCTATTCGGTGGCCACCGTGCAGGACGCTGATGGCAAGGAAGTTTCCTACGAGCGGCTGTTGCTGCCGTTCGGCTTCGGCGACGAGGTCGAGCAGATCGTCGGCTCCTTCAAGGCGATCAGCATCGAAGGCGGCTTCAAGGTGCAAAACCTGATGGGACTGCAAGCCAGCAGCGTCCCGGCCATTCTCGTCCAGGCGGTCATCGACCTTGCCGTGCCGGCCGCCGAGCCAGCGGCCAACGACGTGATCGAGCTCGACTAGCCTTTCTTGCCCTTGCCGACTTCCTTTTCGTAAGTTTCCGGCTTGAAGCCGACCACGAGCTTGCCGCCGAGTTCCAGCACCGGCCGCTTGATCATCGAGGGTTGCGCCAGCATCAGGGCCAGCGCCTTCTTCTCGTTTAGGCCTTCCTTGTCCGCATCCGGCAGCTTCTTGAAGGTGGTGCCGGCACGGTTGAGCAGCGTCTCCCAGCCTAGCTTGTCGCTCCAGCCCTTCAGCCTGTCCTTGGCGATCCCGGCGGTCTTGTAGTCGTGGAAGTCATACGTCACGCCCTTCGCCTCGAGCCAGGCGCGGGCCTTCTTCATGGTATCGCAGTTCTTGATGCCGTAGATGGTGGTCGCCATGTTGCCTGCTGCTCCTGTCCCGTAGATCTAGGTGCCGCCCGGCTCCAGCGCTTTCGCCGATCTCGAGCGGATGCGCCATGGTCTCGTGCAGTGCCTCCTTGTCAAGCTCGCCCTCCGAGAGGCTGATCACGACGCAGGCAACGCCGTTGCCGATCAGATCGGTCAGCGCCCGGCATTCACTCATGAACTTGTCGATACCGACAAGGATGGCAATCGACTGGATCGGAATGTCGGGCACGATGGACAGCGTCGCCGCGAGCGTGATGAAGCCCGCACCGGTCACCCCGGAGGCACCCTTCGAGGTGGTCATGGCGATGCCGAGGATGCCAAGCAGCTGCCAGATGGTCAGATCGGTATTCGTCGCCTGCGCCAGGAACAGAATCGCCAGCGTCATGTAGATGTTGGTTCCGTCGAGATTGAAGCTGTAGCCGGTGGGAACGACGAGGCCCACCACCGAGCGTGATGCGCCGAGATGCTCCATCTTCTGCATCATCTGGGGCAGCACCGTCTCCGATGACGAGGTGCCAAGCACGATCAGGAGTTCGTCCTTGATATAGGCGATGAAGCGGACGGGCGGGAGGAAGCTTGCCCCCATCATGGTCGAGAGCATAGCCTTCGACAACGAAATTTCCCGTGTTCCGAGATGACGGAATTCACATGCCTGCACTGCACCGTCACCGCCGTGATATGATCTTCAGACATAGGTGAATCGGGGACCGACATGGAATTCACAGCGCTTTTTCTCGCCGCTGTCGTCGTGATGCTGGCCGCCTGGCGGGGCTCGCGACAGCTGGCGCTCGGACTGTTTGCGCTCGTGATCGCCGCCTCGCTGGCAACCTATCTGCACCACGCGACCGACACGCTGAAACTCTCGTTCTGAGGGATCGACATGACCCGGTCAGTGGCCATCACGCTCAACGCCCTCGGTCTCTATGCCATCAGCCTGGTGCTGGCCGCAGCGTTCGCGGCACAGCTCCTGCTGCATGAATTGCCGTGCCCGTTGTGCCTGCTGCAGCGCATCCAGTTTGCGCTGCTGGCGATCGGGCCGATCATGAATGTGCGCTGGGGCCCGCGCGCCAGCCACTACGCGCTGTCGCTGTTTGCGGCCGCAGCGGGCTTCGCCTTCTCGACGCGGCAGGTGCTGCTGCACATCCTGCCCGGCGATCCCGGCTACGGCACGGCGCTGCTCGGCTACCACTATTATACGCTGGCGCTGATCGGCTTTGCGCTTTCGATCGTCCTGATCGGCGCCATGCTGCTGTTCGACCGCCAGTTCGAACCGGAGGCCGCGCCGAAGTTCGACGCGCCCGACCTGTTCGCGACATGCGCCGTCTGGCTGGTGATCGCGCTGACGGCGCTGAACGTGGTGTCAACGTTGCTGGAGTGCGGCTTTGGCGCCTGCGCCGACAATCCCGTCGTCTATGAGCTGCTCCGGCGCTGGTAACGATTACGGGGCCACTACGGCCGCGGCGGAATGTTCAATCCGCGCTGCACCGCCGGCCGAGCCAACCCGCGCTCGAGCCAGCCGGCGACGTTACTGAAGTCGTCGAAGGCAACGATCTCGCGCGCGCCATAGAAGCCGATCAGATTGCGCACCCAGCCCAACATCGAGACATCGGCAATGCTGAACTCCTCGTCCAGAAACCACTTGCGGCCATTCAAGTGGCCTTCCATCACCCCGAGCAGACGGCTTGACTCGCTGACGTAACGCTGCAGCGGCCGCTTGTCCTCATATTCGCGGCCAGCGAATTTGTGGAAGAAGCCGACCTGGCCGAACATCGGCCCGACACCGCCCATCTGGAAATGCACCCACTGGATCGCCTGCCAGCGCCGCGCAGCGTCCGCAGGCAAGAGCTTTCCGGTCTTCTCGGCGAGGTACTGCAGGATCGCGCCGGACTCGAACAGCGGCAGCGGCTTTCCGCCGGGGCCGTCGGGATCGAGGATCGCCGGGATCTTGCCGTTGGGGTTCAGCGACAGGAACTCCGGCGTCTTCTGGTCGTCTTTATTAAAATCGACCAGGTGCCACTCATAGGGCAAGCCTATCTCTTCCAGCATGATCGAAACCTTGACGCCGTTCGGCGTCGGCAACGAATAGAGCTGAAGACGATCGGGGTGTTTTGCAGGCCAGCGATTTGTGATGGGAAAGGTGGAGAGATCGGACATGCCATCTGTTCTTTGTTGATTGTCGGGCTAATCTACGAACGCAAGTGCAAACAACAAGGGCCTCACCCACATGGTCGCCCCCCAGAAATCGGAACTAACCGACCACGATCTCGCGACCTATCCGACGGTCTATGCGGCGGACGCGCTGAAGAACCAGGTCGCGCTGGTCTCGGGCGGAGCCGGTGGCATTGGCCGCGCCATCGCCTGGCTGTTCGCGCGGCTCGGGGCGCATGTGGTGTTGACGGGTCGCGACCAGGCCAAACTCGACCTGCTGGTTACGCATCTTGTCGGCCACGGCCTGAAGGCTTCGGCTCGTGCGGTCGATATCCGCGAGCCCGACGCGATCGCTGCCCTGCTCGACAAGGTCTGGGACGAACACGGCTGCCTCGACATCCTCGTCAACAGCGCCGGCGGACAATTCCCGCAAGCTGCGATCGACTTCTCGATCAAGGGCTGGAACGCCGTCATCAACACCAACCTCAACGGCACCTGGTACATGATGCAGGCCGCCGCGCAGCGCTGGCGCGACCGCAAGCATGCCGGCAGCATCGTCAATATCGTCGTGGTGACGACCCACGGGCTCTACGGCATTGCGCATACCATCGCCGCGCGCTCCGGCGTTATCGGCCTGTCCCGCGCAGTTGCCGTCGAATGGGCGCCGCTCGACATCCGCGTCAACTGCGTGGCTCCCGGCCTGATTGAAACCCGGGGTTGGGAAGTCTACTCGCCCGAAGCGCGCGCAGCGTATTCGCGCGGCAACCCGATGATGCGGGTTGGCTCGTCCTGGGACATCGCGGAAGCCTGCGCCTATCTGTCCGCCGCCTCGGGCAAATACATCACCGGTGAGACGCTGACGGTCGACGGCGGCGGCCAGCACTGGGGCGAGACCTGGACCACGGGCAAGCCGGACTATTTCCGCGGCGATGAGTAAAGTGATCGCGACCCGCCGTAGTCCGGCGATAATAAACGACAAGCCCCACCAAGGTTGCCGGCGTCAACCGATACGAAATGGACGCGTAATTCGATTGAGGGCGGTGTAATCCCAATTTGCCCGATTTACAGATCTCGAACTCTTTCGAGAACAGAACCGCCTCCAACTCCATTGCCTCCGCATCATCAATGCCAAAGGCACTCAACGCCGCACGAATCTTTGAAAGTTCGCGCGCTTCCGAACTCTGCGCGCGAGCCCACTCAAAAAAGATATCCGGAATGCTCGTGTTAGGAGCTAGATCGTGGCACTCGCGGCACATCAGAAACAGGTTGGTCGGATCGTTGGCACCACCGAGACATCGAGGGACAATGTGACATCGTTGCAGTGGGATGCGGTCCCATCCCCGTAAGATTTGTTCCCAGCCGACGCCAGCCCGTTTGACGTCGTATTTCGTCCCGTAGTGAAAACGACAAGCCCAGCAACTGGGTTCGCCCCAATCGATCAGGATGCCCAATGCTGGTAGGCGGTCCTTCCAATGGTCAAATATCCGGCTTTTGAATGGAAGATCGTCAGCAAACCTCGAATCCTGAGCCATGGCCATTACTCCTTGTAGAGCAACAGGGTCAGCGGGACGTAGGGCGACACCCCGCCATAACCGTCCGATAGAAGGCACAGTAATCGTACCACCTCACGCTGCCGCGGGCACCGCCTGCGGCTTCGGGAACGGCCGGAACATCATGATCATCAGGAACGCGCCGATGCCCATGCCCCAGGCGCCGATATAGAGCCAGGCGTAGCTGGCAAAGGTATCGTAGATCAGCCCGCCTGCGATCGGACCTGTGGCCATGCCGAGGCTGCCCGCCATGGCGGTGCCGCCGATCACCATGCCCAGCATGTGCAGCGGGAAGTTTTCGCGGACCAGCACCGAATAGAGCGGCATCACGCCAGCATAGATGAAGCCGAACAGCGCGGCGACTGCATAGAACGCGGCGAGCTCGCGCACGAAGACGTACGCCAGCGCGCCGAACGCCTGTACCAGCAGACCGATGACCAGCACGCGTTTGGCGCCGAAGCGATCACCGAGCAGGCCGAAGCCGATGCGGCCGAACAATCCGGCAAGTCCCTCCACGCTGTAGATCGACACCGCGGCAATCAAGGGAATGCCGCAACTGATGGCGTAGCTCACGGTGTGGATGATCGGCCCGGAATGGGTGGCGCAGCAGAAAAAATTGGTCGCGAGCAGGATCAGGAATTGCGGCGAGCGGATTGCCTCCGCGCGCGTCATTTCCGCTTGCGTTCCGGCATCGCCCGGCGCGGCGGCGCCCGCGGCCAGCGCCGGCGGCCGGCGCACGAATAGCGAAACCGGAATCATGATGGCAGCAATGACGCCGCTCAGGATCAGCATTGTCGTGCGCCAGTCGTAGGTCGAGACCAACCAGGCGGCCAGCGGCGACATCGTCATCGGCGCCATGCCCATGCCGGCGGAGACCAGCGAGACCGCAAGGCTGCGATGGGTGTCGAACCAGCCTGTGACGCTCGCCATCATCGGCGGCAGGATCGCGGCCGTCGCCGCGCCCAACAGCACGCCGAAAAGGAGCTGGAACTCGATCAGCGAGGTGGCGCGGCTCGCCAGCGCCAGCGAGAGCGCGATCACGATCGAGCCGGTCAGCACCACCGGCAGCGGCCCGATACGGTCAGACAGCGTGCCCCAGGCCATGCTGGAAAAAGCCATGGCCAGGAACCCGACGGTCATGGCGCTGGAAATGCCCGCCACCGACCAGCCGGTATCCCGCGCGATCGGCTGCAGCAGCACCGGCAGTGAGAACATGCCGCCGATGGCGACGCATCCCAACAGGCCGCCAGCGGCGGCGATGACCCAGCGATAGCTCGATGCGTTCATTTCAATTCTCCGTTCCTGCTCTCAGGCAAAGGACGAACGAAGGGGACGAAAGACGACATGCTGGGCCAGAAAAATTGCCGGCTCGCGGGCCGCCTGACCAGCCGGGACCTAACCGCCGGACGGCATCTTGTCGAATTGCGGAACGGCGGGATCAAGGGTGTCCCAGTCGTGGCCACGCACACGGTACGTCACCGCTTGCGGCTTGAACCGGGTCGCATCATCCAGGCTCGCGGCATGAATGGTGAAGAGCTCAGGCATCGCCGCAAAGGTCAGATAGACCGGCGAGCCGCAGCTCGGGCAGAACCCGCGCGTCTTCACATTGCCGCTGTCGGCGACCATGTCGAAATGCGTCGCCTGCCCCGTCAGCCTGACGGCCTTCCGGCTCGGAAAGGTCAGATAGGATCCGTGGCCGGTGCCGCTGGCCTGCTGGCAATCGCGGCACTGGCAATGATTCATGAACAGGGGTTCGGCGGAAATTTCATAACGGATCGCGCCACAGGCGCATCCGCCAGCAAAGGCGTTACTCATGTTGTCCTTTCGATGAGGTGATGAATAAAGCAGCGGGGCCATGTTCATTTCGGGCGGCGGACCGCAATCAGCTTCAGCCAGGGCGCCGCGTGGAAGGCACTCATCAAGAGATACATCGGCACCATTCCGCCGAACGGCGAGGCAGCGGCGGCTGAGCACATCACATCCGCTCCGCCGCCCAGCACGCCTGTCACCAGCGCCATGACTGCGAATGTCGGCGCGGCTGCAAGGTGAAGGAAACCAGCTGCGCGCCTTGCGACGTCGCTGCCAGGCGCGCGCGCGGCCTCGCGGCCGGGCGTGACTGCACAAGCGTTGTTCATGTCAGTTCTCCTGCTAAGGATGCGGCCTTGCTGGGACCGGGTCGATCAGCCGCTCTTGTTCCGGAAGGCGGCCTCTCCCGCGTCCGACACGGCCACCCATTTTGGGTCGGGCGCGGCGCCCGGCACGTAGGTGTCGTGCTAGTTCCACCATTTGTACGGCCGGGTCTGCGGATAGCCCTTCGGCGAATCTTCCCACTCCTCCTGGCGGCCGAGCGCCGTGATATCGAGGTAGCTCCAGACGGTGCCCATCGCCTCGTCGCCGCGGTTGTTGATAAAGTAGGTGCGGAAGATGCGGTTGCCGTCGCGGATGAAGGCGTTGTGGCCGTGCCATTGATCCACGCCGAAGTCGGCGTCAAAGCTGTCGGTGACCGTCACCCACGGAATATGCTCCCATCCCATGCGCGCCTTCAGGCGCGCGATGTCGGCCTGCGGCGCGCGCGAGACGTAGACCAGCGAGGTGTCGCGCGCGTGCAGATGGGTGAGATCGGAAACTTGGTCGGCGCCGAGCGAGCAACCGATGCAGGCATGCTCCGGCCAACCATGCACGCCGGGCTCGAAGAATGCGCGGTAGACGATGAGCTGGTGGCGGCCGTCAAACAGGTCGAGCAGGCTCACCTTGCCGTCAGGCCCGTCGAACACATAATCCTTCTCGACGGCCTGCCACGGCATGCGCCGCCGCTCGGCGGCAAGCGCATCGCGCGCACGGGTCAGCTCCTTCTCCTTTACCAGCATTTGCTGCCATGCATCCTGCCATTGCTCGGGCGAAACGACGTTGTACTTCATGACGAAACTCCTGTTGTTGCTGTTCTCATTGAGTGCGCCGCGCAGCGTCACTGCGGCGGCAGACGCCGGTCGTAATCCTGCTTGAGCTTGAGCCAGCCGTCCCAGAACGGCGGCGGCTCCTCGCCGCGGGCACGCGCCACCAGCACGTCGAGATGCATGTGCCAGCCGGCGCCGACCATCATCATGGTGTTGCGGTTCGGAAGCCGGCGATGGATCAGCGTCAGCAGCACTTCCGTGCCCTTTGCTTCCAGCTCGATCAAGACGTCGCCGCTGTCGCTCCAGGTGAAGGCGATCTTGCGCGGCGGATCGAGCTCGGTGATGCGGCTCTGCATGCGGTGCTCCTCGCCAAAACCTGCCGGCTTGTTGCCGGGCGGGTTGGTGAGCTCGTCATTGCGCCAGACGAATTCAAAGGGCGCGCCGACTTTCAATTCCATCTTGCCGGCCGCGAGCCATTTGCGGCGCATGTCGCTGTCGGTGAGATGCGCCCAGACGCGCTCGATCGGCCCGGGCAGCAGGCGTTGGATCTTCAAAGTCGTGGGCTCTATCAGAGTGCCATAGGCGTCGCGGCTAGTAGCGGCGTTCATCACAAAACTCCCTTTTTCGATTTCGCCTTGCGTGTCTTTGTCCTGGCAACGTCCTCGTCGCGAAGCAGTTGCTCCAGCAGATCGAGCCGGCTGGTCCAGAAACGCTCGTAGAAGCCGAGCCATTCATGCGCGCTGGCGAGCGGCCCGGGTTCGAGCCGGCACAGATGCGTGCGTCCCCTCACCTCGCGACGGATCAGTCCTGCACCTTCCAGCACCTTGATGTGCTTGGAAGCCGCCGCCAGCGACATCGCAAAGGGTTCGGCGAGCTCGCTCACGGTGCGTTCGCCCCGCGCAAGATCGCGCAGCATCTGCCGCCGCGTGGCATCGCCCAGCGCGTGGAAGACCGAATTCATCTGCGGTGTCTGAAGCTCAACCATATGGTTGAATATAGACGGGACCGGCAAATAGTCAACTGATTGGTTTAGTTTTGGCGATCACAGCCGCGTTAGCGATTCCACCCTGCGACTCCTGAGAACTCCGGCTAAACGTCCGTCAGAGCACGCAGCCGTAATGTGCCGACGAGACCAGGCGGATGTACTTGTCGTGCACCGACCCCGGCCGCGCCTTCTCGGCGCGATCGGGTGCGCGCCAGCCGGCCATGCGGCGGGCGATCTCTGCGTCACTGACCTCCAGCGTCAGCGTCCGCTTGGTCGGATTGATCACGATCACGTCGCCCTCGTGCACCGCCGCGATCGGGCCGCCCCGCGCGGCTTCCGGGGAAATGTGCCCGATCAGGATGCCGTGTGAGACACCGGAGAAGCGCCCATCGGTGATCAGCGCGACGCCTTCGCCGAGGCCGCGTCCCTGCAACTGGATCGTCAGCATCACCATCTCGGGCATGCCGGGCCCGCCGACCGGGCCGACATTGCGCACGACGATGACGTCGCCGGCGACGATCTTGCCGGCGCGGATCGCGGCCATGGTGTCGGCCTCGGATTCGAACACGCGCGCGGAGCCGCGGACTCGCCCTTCTCCAGCGTCTTGCCGGAGAGTTTCAGGAGGCAGCTTTCCGGCGCGAGGTTACCCTTGAGCACGCTGATATGGTTGTTCGGCGGTGCAACTGGATTGCTCACGGGAGAAACGATCTCCTGCTTGCCGATCTCTTCCAGTGTCGGCACGGCGGCGAGATTTTCCGCCAACGTCTTGCCGGTGACGGTGATGACATCGCCGTGCAGGAGGCCTGCCCGCAGCAGCTCTTTTTGCACGATAGGTACGCCGCCGATCGCATGCAGGCTCCCCATCGCGAACGGCCCGTGCGGTTGCAGGTTCGCCAGCAGCGGAATCCGCTCGCCGATCGCCTGGATGCGGTCGATGGTAACAGGTACCTGCGCTTCGCGCGCGAGCGCCAGCAGGTGCAGATACATGTTGGTCGAGCCGCCCATGGCGTAGACGGTGGCGATCGCGTTCTCGAAGGCGCGCTCGGTCATGATGTCGCGCGGCCGGATGCCGGCTTCCATCAACCGGTACAGCGCATCGACCGAGGCGCGGGCCTGCGCACGAACGTCGGCATGGATGTCGCTGCCTGCGCCGTAGTCGGCCGGATGCGAGGCGCCGCGCGGCAGCATCATGCCGATCGATTCCGCAATCGTGCTCATGGTGTTGGCGGTGAACATCGCCCCGCAGGTACCGCTGCCGGGCATCACGTTGCGCTCGACCTCGAGCAGCTCATTGTCGGAGATCCGGCCGCTCTCGTTGGCGGCGCGCGCCTCCGCGTAATCCATGATGGTGAGGTTGTTGCCCTTGGCGGCCCACGCGCCTGATGACACGCGGCCCGGCGTGCCCGTGCCGGGATAGATCACGAGCCCGAACGCGTTGGTGCGCGCCAACGGCATCAGCGCGGCGGCGCCGGTCTTGTCGCAGCCGGAAATCACGATCATGGCGTCGCCGTGGTGGGCATAATGGCCGATCTCGATGCAGTCGGCGACGACGTCGCGCGATACGAGACTATAACTCGCCGTCGGCGTGCCCTGCGTCAGCGCATCCGACACGGCGGGCGCGCCGACCACGAGCCCCTGCCCGCCGCGCTCGCCGAGGATCTCGACCAGCATGTCCGAGATTCCGCGCACGCGGTTGTTGCAGCGATGCGCGTTGGTCCAGGCGCTGGCAATGGTGACGACGGCGCTGGTGTTCGCCGCGCGGTCCGGATCGAAGCCGGCGGCGCGCAACTCGACGCGCGACCGCTTCCAGTAGGTGCTGCTGTCTTGTACCAAAAGTCCCTCCCAGGATTCTTCTTGTTGCAGGCCGCGCCGGACTGGACCGACTTTGCAGCGCTTCAAGCTTTCTATCACAACAATTTCATGAAATTGCGCTTCCGGCCGTGCCTTAGCTTGAGGTTCGCCACGAAAGCCGCCTGCTCGCCGGCACTACGCAATTTCGCCATGCGGGCGATCACTTTCACCGCTTCTGAATAGGCCGAGGCATTCGCAAAGCGCTCGACCTGCGCGCGGTAGAACTCGAGCGCCTCGCGCGGAAATTCGACGTCTGTAGCGGCAACGAGCCGCTGCTTCACATGCTCGGAAACTTCCCGCTTTCGCACGATCGACCACGCGGCGTCGAACCGCTTTTCCTGCATCAGCACTTCGACAACGAGCTTGGTGCAAGCGCCCCACGGATCGCGCTTGCTGTCGCCCAGCCTGGATTCCAGCCATGCCAGCGCGCGCGCAGCGGCCGGCTCGCCGCCAGTGCTGCGAAGCTGCTTGTAGATTTCAAGGCTCGGCGCCTTCTGAAAAGCCCGCCACAGATGCGCCTCCGCATCCGCCTTCCGCCGCGCCTTGGTCAGTTGCCTTACGACAAAGAACAACAGCCGCTCTTCCGGCCGATCATCCTCGAACTGCCAGAGCCCTTCCTCGGCATGGCGGAGTGCCTCCTCATGGCGTCCTTGCGACAGGCAGAACTCCGCCAGTTGTAGATAGTCCCAGGCAGAAGACAGGCGCTTCTTGCGAAGCGCGATGCGCGCCTCGATGTTTCCGTCCCGCTCCGCAAAAAAATCGAGGATGTCCATCAACTGATGCACCGGGAAGGAGCCGTCTTCGGCAGCGCCTGCTCGTCCTGACCGAGCCGGCACCTTCTTCCACGCAGCTTCCGCAAGTCGTCGATACTCCGCAAGCCCCTCATCGCCAAGCACATCGGCGTAGTCGCGCACAGCGCCTACAAACGCCTCAAAATCGTCTTCTATCTCGCGCTTGAAGAGGCTGCGTGCCAAGGCGACCGGCTCCGGCCGCACCGCCTCTGCAGCGGCGAGGTGGATAGCGCGCGCCTGACCGATCAACGTGCCGAGATAGCCATCGGAATCATCGATCGACTCCAACGCGGCCCGGATGCGCTCGATGGCATGCTCAGCAAGCCGTAACGCGACATTGGCTCGCGGCCCGGAGGCAAGTTCGGAAACCGCATCGAGCGCGGCCTCGACGCCTGCGGTCCAGCCCTGCGCCGCGCGATAATCAACATGGGTTCCCGTGCGTGTCGCCGCGTCGATCGCCTTTCTCAAGCGTTTTTCCAGCGTGACATCATCAGCATGCACGAGTGCTGAATCCATGTCCAGTTTGCGGAACATATCCGCATCCTCCTCGGCCAAGCCGAGGATCATGTCGACCAGCTGATCCATCGTTCTAGCCTTCAGGTGCTCGCGGATACGCGATATCACCGCATCGGCCTCACCTTCCGCGCCGTCTCCGGCGGCGTCGACGGCGAGCGCCGCTGCAACCATGTGCTTGCAAAAACCCTGCTCCTCGAAGGCCGGGCAGGAGCATTCGCCGTCTATATCGGCACCGCGCCCTGTGAGCACCGTGCGGTAGTCCTCGGTGCCCCAGACCTCGGCAACCACGCGCCTGGAACTCAGCGATAAGAGATGCACACTGCCGTCGCGAAAATACGCCTCGCCGCGCGCGAAAGTGCGGTCTCCGGCAAGCTCGCGCAGCGTCGCGATGTCGAAGCGCGTTCGGTTTGCGGAGCTCATGAGGCTACTAGCCCTTGTCCTCGTCGAAACTGACGATCACGGCGGCGTTCGCGATCAGGATCGAATCCGTGCCCTGCTCGGCCGGAATCTCGAGGCCGCCCTTCACGGCATTCACCTTCACCGTGCCGTAGGGCAATTCCTTGGCCACCGCCGCGATATCCACCGCTTCAGGGTTCGGCACGGCGATCGTGACGTCGACGAACATGTCATTGGCGGTCTTGCCCAGCATGCGGAAGAAGCCGAGGCTGGAATGCCTGATCGCGTCGGACACCGCGCGCTTCGCCGCCTTGGTGGCGTCCTTGCCGTGGACGTCGACGCCCATGCCCATCTCGGTGATACAGCGCACGCGTGCCATTGTGTCTCCTCGTTGCTCTTGACGGGGTGCAATGTAGTGATGGGCGAGGCGACGGACAACCGACGGTGCCGCGACACCGACTGTAGCGGCGGCGCTGGAGATGGCCGAAGCCCAAAGTGCGAAAACAACCCCATGCACAGTAGGGATAGTTGCAAACCTGCGCGTTCCACCACGACCTGTAGGGGCATCAGTTGACGGCTAGTCCACCCTACGCACCGGCATCAGCCGCCGGCGATCAGGTCCTTCGCCAGCGCCATGTAGGCCGGCAGCGTCACGGGGTCGTTGGCGACGTTGCCGGCGACGGGGTGGGAGGCATAGCGGGCGATCACCATCTCGGCCTTCGGGTCGATGTAGATGCCCTGCCCGTGCACGCCGCGCGCCATGTAGGCGCCGTGCGCATTGTGCGTCACCCACCACTGGTTCCGGTAGGAGCCGCCGGGCAATGTCGTGTAGCCCGCCGGCTTGAACTTTGCGGGATCGCCGCCGCGCGCGATGTCCTCGACCACCTGGGCCGGCACGATCTGCCGGCCGTTGAACCGGCCGCCATTCCGGATGGTCTCGCCGAAGCGGGCGAGATCGCACAGCGTCGTCGAGAGCCCGCCGCCGCCGCTTTCGGTGCCGATGCGATCGACGTGATAATGCGCATCCTCTTCCGCGCCCATCGGTTGCCAGATGCGCTCCGACAGGAGATCGGACAGCGTCATGCCGCTCGCCTGCCGGCAGATGAAGGCCAGCACGTCGGAATTGACGGTCTTGTAGGCGAAGGCCTTGCCGTGCTCGCCCTGCTTCTTCTGCGCGCACAGGAAATCGAAAATGTTGGTCGCGCCGGTATAGCCCGGCTCGATCGGCGCCATGCCGTTCGCGCGCCGCAGCCCGAACACGCCGGAATTCCTGTCGGTGTAGACTTCGGTGTATTCGAGGCCGGTGGTCATATCCATCGCCTCGTGCACGCGCGCATCGCCGAAGGCGCTGGCCCGAAACTCCGGCACATAGTCGGTGACCGGCGCCTGCGGATCGATCTTGCCCTCCGCGATGAGAATGCCGGCCAGCGTGCCGGTGAACGATTTTGTCACGGACATCCCGATGTGCGGCTTGTGCGGCTTCAACGCGCCGAAATAGCGCTCGTAGATCAGCTTGCCCCGATGAACCACCGCGATCCCGTCGGCATAGGTCTCCTCCAGCATCCGCGCGAAAGTCATGGGACGGCCGTCCATCGTGACCGAGCTCGATGCGCCGATGTCGTGATCTTCGCGCGGCAACACCGACGCCGGCCCCGCGCCGCGCCAGACATTCACCGTCGGCACCAGCTGGCGGATATTGCTCCACGCCCAGCGCAGTTCGGGGAAGCTGCGGAACGATCCGTCATGGAACGTGATGGTCTTGTCCGGCGGCGGCGGAAAGCCCTGCATCCAGCCGAGCGCTTGCGGATCGGTCTCGGCGGCGGTCAGAGGTGCGATCTGGCTGGGCGCGGTCGCGACGGACATGAAGGCGAACTCCGGAAGGATGACGCGGGAGTCCTAGCATGAGGGCGCGTGGAACACAGCCGGTATCGACAGGAGTCCGATCCGCTCGACGGCACGTCTACATGCACAATCTGTCGCACCGGAAGCGACGTTAACGAACTTCCACCAATCGCCGACTTCGACTACCTTGACGTGTATTTCAGTGATACGGTAGAAATCGAGCATCATTTTCATCGATCGCTATTTCGAAACTGTTCGCTGTCTGGAGACATTGCCATGGCCGAATGGATATTTGACGCACCCGGTGGCGTGACCGACTTCCGAAACCCGGGGAACTGGCACAACGCGATGGCGGAGGAAGCTCGCGGCATCGTGCTCGAGCTGGTTGCCGCCATCGTCGGGAAGAGCCCTGACGAACTGACGGAAGCGGAAATCGCCGAACACGCCCCCAAGATCGGATACATCGATCCCGTCAACACGCCTCCCAGCTCGCCCGGGAAAACCGTCAACATCGCGCCATGGGGCGCATTTCCCCGCGCGGTCCTGAGGCGACGTCCCTGGACCGAGTTCAAGCCGACGCCCGGCGACAATGACGGCACGCGCCGCGCCGCCGAGCATCTGGGCGATGAAGACCACAGGCCGGGCGTTTTCGTCGATCGGCACGACGCCGTCTTGCATCTGCCGATCCGCGACCGGCAGGACGAGTATCTCGAATGGGTCGGCCGGAGAAACGCCGACGGGAAACTCGCGAAAGCGATATTCGTCGCAGAAGGCTATGACTACTACTCGACCCTGTTCAAGCATGACGAGAGCCGCGCCGTCGAACTGTATCGCGACTTCACCGGCGTCTCGACGATCAACGCGGACGATCTGCGTGCCCACCATGGCGTCTACAGAAGACTGGCGAACGGCGCGCGCCTGACTGTCGTCGAGCCCGGCGATTTCAATCCCCGCAATCGGTTCAACATCAATCCCGGCATCGTTCACCTGTCGCACCGGGCGAACTCGCTGGGAGCGGAAGTCAATCTGGCCGGTGTTTCCGGCATCCTGCGCCTGAAAGCCGATGGCACCACCCTCAGCGGGAACGACCCGGAGGAACTGCTGTGCTGCTGCGAGGGTGGCAATCCCAACAGAAACAGCGACCCGCTTATTTCGCAACAGGCCTATGGCCTGGTGAAAGCGAACAAGCGCTATACGCTCGCCAATCCTGTCGGCCTCTACATCGCCGCCGTCAATCACCAGCGTATCCAGACCAGCAATGGCGAGGAACTCACGCCGGATTGGTGGACCGTCGTGCGCGGAAGCGGCCTCGAAAAGCCCGAGACCAGCCGTGTGCTGCGCCTGGAGCTGGCCCCGCCCAAGGGCTCGAAACTGACGCTGGAGGATCTGACGGTCGACGGCGTTCCGGTCCGGTTCGTCGGTCAGATCGCCGACCTGCTCCAGGTCCACCTCTTCGTCACGATCTGGGACAGAGCCCCGGGAAGCGAGAATCCGAGCCTGCCGTGTACCGGCACCTGTTGCCGCAAGCACGACACGCAGCAACTCGTCGTGACCAAGACGTCCTGCGAACCGGGCTTCGACCTGGCCTTCCCCGGGCTGATCAAGGACCCGACGATCATCGCCGCGGCGGCGCACATCCTTGCCGCGGCCGTTCCTATGCCGGGCAAAGGCCGTTAGATGCATGGCGCTCGATCTCAGTGAAATCCAGGGCAAAATTCTCGCGGGTTTCAATACGAACATTGAGGTCTTGATCGGGCTTTCGAGCGAGCCCGACCGCACGGGCGATGCAGCCACCTGGTTGAGCAGCCTTGCGCCGTCGCTGACGACCATGGCTGACATGCGCGAACAGCGCGGGATCCTGAAGGCCCAGCTCGACGGCGCAAACAACGGGCAGGTTTGGCTCGCGGTCGGGATAGGCTCCGAGTTTCTGGCGCAAAGCCGACAGGATCTGTTCCTTTACGATGAGGGGTTCACCGCCGGATTTCGCAAGCGAGCCAGCCCGGTTCTCGGTGACCGCACGGATCCGGCAGGATGGGAGATCGGCGGCCCGGCCAAGCCGCTCGACGTGCTTCTCATCCTCGCGTCAAATGACGAGAGCGCGGCCGACGCGCGGGCAGATCAACTCATCGCCCAGGCGGCCGCCGCAGGGCTTCGCAAGTCGTACCGGGAAACGGCGAGAAAGATCGGGGACCTCGAGCATTTCGGGTTTCGGGATGGTGTGTCGCAACCCCAGGTACAGGGCATCGATGCCACCGGCATGCCTCCAGGCCACTTTGTGTTCGGTTACGAACGCATCGCCGGCACGGCCCCCTATCTGCCCGGCATCGATCCAAACGGATTCTTGCCCAATGGCTCGTTTCTGGTCTTTCGCCGGCTCGAACAGGACGTAAAGGCCTTTCGCGAGTTCTGCGAACGAAAGGCCGCGGTCCTCGCGCAACATCTTCCCGGTTTGAGCGGCTCCCATCTCCAGGCCCTGCTCGTCGGGCGCTGGCCGAAAGGCGCCCTGGCGTCGATGACCGTCACCAGCGATCCCGGCCAGAAGCCGAACGACAATGATTTTGACTTTTCAGCCAACCCGCTCTGGTCGGACTGTCCATTCGGAGCTCATATCCGCAAAGTGAATCCGAGGTCCGGTCCCAAGGATGTCGTCGAGGTCCCGCGCATTCTCCGCAGGGGAATCCCGTTCGGGCCGCTCTACGAGAGCGCTCCGGCCGAGAAGCGCGGCCTGGC
This sequence comes from Bradyrhizobium sp., assembly GCA_021732175.1. Taxonomy (GTDB): domain Bacteria; phylum Pseudomonadota; class Alphaproteobacteria; order Rhizobiales; family Xanthobacteraceae; genus Bradyrhizobium. Next base: position 18,045 of record JAKFVP010000367.1, on the reverse strand, counting down.
ATTCATGTCGTATCAGACATCCATCCGCGAGCAGCTGGAGTTTCTGACCTCGACATGGATGAACAGCCCATCGGTCCCGGCCCCCAATGCCGGCCACGATCTGTTGGTCGGCCGCAGCTCGCATCCGAGGACCATTCCGATTTCATTCCCGACGGGCACGGTGACCTTGTCGGATGACGGACAACAATGGATCACGCCGACGGGCGGTGGCTATTTGTTCGCGCCCAGCAAGACGATGCTCGGCAGACTGACCGAGCCGACGGCGTCCGGGGTCGGATGGCGCGTCAACAAGTTCATCGCCAGGGCTTCAAGTCTGACCATGAGCGCGTTCGGCCTTCGCTGAAGCTACCCTGCCCGCTAGCCCTCGGTCGCGGAGGTCGGCGCCTTGAGCTGCTGCATGATTGCAAGCCCGTCGACGACGTTCCAGGTTTCGACGATCAGCCCGTCCTGATTGAAGCGATGCAGGTCCCAGGATGTCGTGACGATGCGGCGGTGGGTCGGCGCAACGCCCATGACCGGGGTCGAGTGGATCGCGCTCGATGTGCAGCGTCCCATCACCCACTCGCCTTCGGCGACGACATGTTCGGCGACGATCTCCAGATTGCCCCACGTCGCATGCATCGAGGCGAGAAATGCCCTGATATGTTCGCGGCCGGGACCCACGTCCCGCGACCGCATCTGATGGTCAGGGGAGTAATACGCCATGCACGCGTCGAGATCCCTGCGGTTGAAGGCGCTCTTGGCCTCGAGATAATTCCTTTTGTTGCGCGCCGCCGCTTCAAGTGCCGACATGGGGATCATCGCTCCCGGCTCACCGCCTCCGTCACCCTATCCGCCGACCGCCCACCGGCGTAGAATAAACGTGCGATGACGGGAGGAACCGTTGCCTTCAGGCAGTACCGCCTTTTCGACCTCGGTATTCTCGGTCGATGTCGCAGGCGTCGGGCGTCACCCGAACCCCGTCACCTGTGTGGTCAGGGGACGGCGCGGGCCGCTCACGGTCGCCGGCCAAGGACAATCGGTCACCGGGGATATCGTGATCATCCGGCCGGCGATCGAACACCACATCGACTGCGGTGAAGGCGGTTTCACCGTCATGTATCTCGACGGCGCGCGTTGCCCAGGTTCCGGCACGTTGGCGGAACGGTTCGAGGACCGCCTCGGCGAACTCGTTCTCGCCGGCATGAGTCTCAACTCCGATGCGCAGCGAGAGCTGCGCGACCGGCTCGACCACGGTCAGGACCGTCTTCCGCGAAGGATGAGCGCCGTGCTGGCGGACCTGACGGCAGAGCCGATGGCGAGGATGAGTCAGGAAGAGTTGGCGAAACGGCTGAGACTGGAGCGCACAAAGGCGCTCCGCCTGTTCAAGGAATCGACGGGAACGACCTTCCGCCAGTTCAAGCGCTGGAGCGGACTGCAGCATGCCGCGCGCCTGATCGTGGCCGGTACGCTGGTGCGAACGGCCGCCATGGACGCAGGTTTTGCCGACACGGCGCACCTGACGCGAACGTTCAAGCAGTGTTTTGGGCTGACGCCGTCGCAGGCCATTGCGGGCTTGCCGACGATTGGCAGGTGACGGAGACACTCCGGCGCGTACCTGCCCGTATTGACAATGTATATACAGAAGGCCATATTACCCGCATGTCGAAAAGTCGCCGATCATCGCCGAAGGGGTCGGGTCTCGCGGTCGCGGAGCGCGACAATCCCACCGATCCCAAAGGCAGCATCAACCTGCGCATCGAAGCGGGCACCCGCCAGCTCATCGATGACGCGGCCGCCATCCTCGGCAAGACGCGCACCGAGTTCATGGTCGAGAGCGCTCGGCAGCAGGCGATCGACGTGCTGCTGGATCAGAGGCTGTTCGTGCTGCAACCTGATCGACATGCGGCCTTCATGCGCGCGCTCGATCACCCGCCCGCGCCAGGCCCGAAGCTGAAATCGCTGCTGCGCCGGGTCCCGGCATGGCGGAAGTAACGCCGCGCGGCGAGCGCAAGCTATCGGCCCCCGCCCCCCTTAGCGCGGAACACGATCTTACCGAGTTCGATTGTGGCGAGCCGGCACTGAACGATTGGCTCAAGCATCGCGCCCTCAAGAATGAAAGCCGGTTCTCGCGCACCTATGTCGTTTGCGAGGGCAAGAAGGTCGTCGCCTATTTCTGCATCTCAGCGGGCGCGGTCGAGCGCGCGGCGGCGCCCGGCAAGGTCAGGCGCAACGCCCCGGACACGATTCCGATCTCGGTGATCGGACGGCTGGCCGTCAGCAGCAGCCATGCCGGCCGTGGCTTGGGTGCAGATATCCTCGCCGATGCGTTGAAGCGCATTGCCGTGGCGTCTCAAAGCATTGGCATCGGCGCGGTGCTCGTTCAAGCAAAGGACGAGAAGGCAAAACGCTTCTACCTGGCGTGCGCCGAGTTCCTAGAATATCCCGCCGATAGCCGCACGTTGTTTCTTCCGATCGAGACGGTGGTCGCGGCGTTTGGCAGTTTGTAGTGGTGGCGGGATAGCGATAGCGTAACCCGCCATCCTTCCACACGCGCCAATCATCGAAGCGGCGGATTACGCTTGGCTAATCCGCCGTACGGGTTGCTGCTTCAGATTAGAAATCCGCGGAACGGCGCTTTACTCAACGGCCGCGACGCGTAGGATATCCCGCTTGTCGACGCCGGCGGCAGCGTTGACTTCAGAGGGGCAATCTGTGGCATTCGGTGTCTTTATTCATCGGCCAGATTCTATCTACAAGGACACTCCCGCTGAGCAATACCAATTTCCCAGTCAATATCTTGCTCGCGTACAGTCATGCATCGGCGACTGGATTATCTACTACGAACCAACCAAAGCAGAAGAATCACGCGGCTACTTTGCTATCGCGAGAGTCCAGCAAGTCATTCCCGATCCAAGCACATTGGGCATGTATATCGCTGTCATTGAACCGAACAGCTATCTGGATTTCGCCAATCCGGTTCCGTTTCGCGACGCCGACGGACTTCTTGAACGGGGACTACTGAACGATCAGGGAAAAATCTCCGGGCGCGCTCAGTCGGCCGTACGATCGATTTCTGCCGCTGACTTCAACCGGAATACCGAACTTGGGCTCGCCGAGGAGACTGCCTTGCTGCCGCGTATCGATGCGCCCTCCACGTTCCCCGGCATGCAGGAGACGCAGTCTGCTTTCCAGCACGAGCAAGAACGGAGCCGTGTCGCTTATTTGACTTCGCGCATCGTCAGGGATCGCGTCTTTCGCCGCGTTGTCTTGCGCGCCTACGATGCCCGCTGTGCAGTTACTTCATTGAAGTTGATCAATGGCCACGGGCGGGCCGAGGTTGAAGCCGCACACATCCGGCCAGTCGAAAAAGATGGACCAGATATCGTCAGTAATGGACTGGCACTTTCTGGAACCGCGCACTGGATGTTTGACCGCGGCTTGATCAGCATCACGGACGAATACGAGATACTGATCTCGCGTCACGTGAACGATGAAGCCGGCGCCCGTGCCCTAATCAATAAAACAGGACGAATTCTCATGCCTGTCCGTCCAGCCGATCACCCTCACCCACACTTCCTGCGGTGGCATCGCGAAAACTGCTTCAAGGTGTGAGCAGCGTCCCCTACTCCCACTCAATCGTCCCCGGCGGCTTGCTGGTCACGTCGTACACCACGCGATTCACGCCCTTCACCTCGTTGATGATGCGCGTCGCGGTCTCGCCCAGGAACTTCATGTCGAACTGGTAGAAGTCCGCGGTCATGCCGTCGGTGGAGGTGACGGCGCGGAGGCCCACGACGTAGTCGTAGGTGCGGCCGTCGCCCATCACGCCCACCGTCTTCACCGGCAGCAGCACGGCGAAGGCCTGCCAGATCTCGTCGTAGAGACCGTGCTTCCTGATCTGGTCGATGTAGACGGCATCGGCCTTGCGCAGGATGTCGAGCTTGTCGCGGGTGATGTCGCCGGGGCAACGGATGGCGAGGCCCGGGCCGGGGAACGGATGGCGGCCGACGAAGATCTCGGGCAGGCCGAGCTCGCGGCCGAGCACGCGCACCTCGTCCTTGAACAATTCGCGCAGGGGCTCGACGAGCTTCATGTTCATGCGCTCGGGAAGGCCGCCGACATTGTGGTGCGACTTGATCGTCACCGACGGGCCGCCGGTGAAGGAGACGCTCTCGATCACGTCGGGATAGAGCGTGCCCTGCGCCAAAAATTCGGCGCCGCCGATCTTCTTGGCTTCGGCGTCGAACACGTCGATGAACAGACGCCCGATGGTCTTGCGCTTCACTTCGGGGTCGGTGACGCCTTCGAGCTCGCCGAGGAACTGTTTCGATGCGTCGACGTGCACGAGCGGGATGTTGTAGTGGCCGCGGAAGAGGTCGACGACGGTCTTGGCTTCATCGAGCCTGAGCAGACCGTGGTCGACGAACACGCAGGTGAGCTGGTCGCCGATGGCCTCGTGGATCAGCACGGCGGCAACGGCAGAGTCGACGCCGCCGGAGAGGCCGCAGATCACCCTGCCCTTGCCCACTTGCTTCCGGATCTTCTCGATCGCTTCCTCGCGGAAGGCGCGCATGGTCCAGTCGCCGTGCAGGCCCGCCACCTTGCGCACGAAATTGCGCAGCAGTTTCGCGCCGTCGGGCGTGTGCACCACTTCGGGGTGGAACATCAGGCCGTAATATTTCCGCTTCTCGTCCTGGATGACCGCGAACGGCGCGTTCGGCGAGGTGCCGGCGACGACAAAGCCCGGCGGCATTTTCGTAATGCGATCGCCATGGCTCATCCAGACCTGGTACTTGCCGCCCTTGTCCCAGGTGGAATCGAACAGTTGGCTCGCGCCCTTCACCTCGACATCGGCGCGGCCGAATTCGCGGTGGTGCCCGCCCTCGACCTCGCCGCCGAGCTGGGCGGCCATGGTCATCTGGCCGTAGCAGATGCCGAGCACGGGAACGCCGGAATCGAAGATCGCCTGCGGGGCGCGCGGCGAGCCTTCCTCGTGCACGGATTCCGGTCCGCCGGAGAGGATCACCGCTTTCGGCTTCATCTCCTTGAAGGCGGCTTCGGCCTTCTGGAACGGCACGATCTCGGAATAGACGCCCTCTTCGCGCACCCGGCGCGCAATCAGCTGCGTCACCTGACTGCCGAAATCGACAATCAGAATCTTTTCATGCGCCGAGGCCGCTGGCGGCGTCGACTGCTGGGCTTTCTGTGCTGCTGTCATGGCAAGCAGATACGCGACGCGGACCCCTGCCGCAACCGCGGCAGAGGGGCAGCCCACATGCTTTCGCAGGCATGCGGCCGCTGCGGGCCAGCCTTTCCGGGGCGACGATGGACAGATACTAATAGGTAAGTAATACTGACCTATATAAACCGGAGGAAACCATGGCCCAAGCGCATCACGACCCCGCCTTCTGCACGGCCCTCGGCCGGCAATGGATCGACGCCTGGAACTCGCACGATCTCGAGCGCATCCTGGCGCTCTATGCCGACGAGGCCGAGATGACCTCGGACAAGATTCCGCTGCTCGGCTTCGATGCGTCGGGCACGGTGCGCGGCAAGAACGCGCTGCGCGCGTACTGGCGCAAGGGGCTCGACATGCTGCCCAACCTGCATTTCACGCTGATCGACGTCTATGTCAGCCCGGACAGCCTCGTGGTGTTTTATTCGAACGAGCGCGGCGCGAAGATCTGCGAGTATCTGCGGCTGAACGCGGATGGGAAGATCCGGCAGGGCTCGGCGAACCATCTGGTGCCTGAGCCCCAACCGTCATTGCGAGCCACCGGGTCGCGCGAATGCGCGCCCGATGATAAACTCCACTGAAGCAATCCAGCTTCCTTTGCAGCAACAAGAAAGCTGGATTGCTTCGTCCGCTTCGCTCCTCGCAATGACGGGTGGAAACACCGCCCGCATCCGCAAATTCGGTGTCGTCCCGGCGCAGGCCGGGACCCATAATCACCGTCATTATTTGTGGAACGTGCTGGGGCTCCAGCTTCGTCAAAACAACGCACATTCGTGGTTATGGGCCCCGGCCTTCGCCGGGGCGACGCGCGTGGTTAGAGCGTCAGCCTTTCCGCAACACCGACACAAAAAACCCGTCCGTCCCGGTGCGCCGCGGGGTCATCAGCCAGCCTTCGTCGGAGCGCAGCGCGGCAGCTGCGAAATCCTCGGCCTTGTCCCAGAGCACGCTGGCGGTTTCCTCCGGCGGCACGATGGAGAATTCCGAATGGCGCGCGAGGAACGCGCGCACCTGTTCGCCATTCTCCGCGGGCAGCACTGAACACGTGATGTAGGCGATCCGCCCGCCGCCCTTCACCATCGCGGCGGCGCGATCGAGCACTTCGGCCTGGTCTTTCAGCCGCACTTCCAGCGCGCCCGGGCGCATCCGCCATTTGGCGTCGGGATTGCGCCGCCAGGTGCCGGTGCCGCTGCAGGGCGCATCGATCAGCACGAGATCGGCCGAAGCCTTGATGTCGGCGAGCGGGTCGGCATCGCCCTTCGGCGAGCGCACCTCGCAATTGTGCACGCCGGCGAGAGACAGCCGATCATGGATAGGCG
>JAKFVP010000367.1:0-11501 GCA_021732175.1 Bradyrhizobium sp. | reverse complement strand
CGATCTCTGCGCCGGCGCGAGCGCCAGCGTCTTGCCGCCCGCGCCGGCGCAGAGATCGATCACCTGCTCGCCGGGCTTTGCGTTAGAGAGCAGCGCCGCGAGCTGCGAGCCTTCGTCCTGCACCTCGACCGCGCCTTTCACAAAGTCCTCTTCGGAATGGATGCCGGGATTGCGCGCGTCGGCGCCAAGCTCGATGCGTAGCCCCAGCGTTGACCACGGCGTCGGCGCAGCACCGAGATGCTTCAGCGAGGCCTGCACCTTCTCGCGCTTCGCCTTCAGCGTGTTGACGCGAAGGTCGAGCGGCGCGCGGCTCGCCATCGCGGTGGCCTCCGCGACGCGGTCCTCGCCGAATACTTCGGCGAGCTGCGCGTCGAGCCATTCCGGATAGTCGCCGGCGACATAAGCCGGCGCGCCTTGCAGCGAGCCGGAGGAGAGCGCCTTGCGTTCCGCGTCATCCAGCGGCTGCGGCGCGTAACGGCCGCCATCGCACAGCGCGGCGATGCCATCGGTATCCATGCCGCGTTCGAGCCTGAGCATGCCGAGCGCGCGCGCCCGCGGAGTCTCGCTTCCCATCAGGAACGCGCTCGACGCGCGCCGCCGCAGCACGTCCCAGACGAGACCTGCGATCGCCGCGCGATCGCCGGAGCCGGCAAAGCGGTGTGCCGTGCCCCACTCCTTCAGCGCTTGGGCAGCCGGAATACGCTGGGTCTCGATATTGGCAATAACGTCGATGGCTGCGGACAGCCGGGCCGCGGGGGTCATGGAAACCTTTCAAGGCCCGCTTCTCCTAAATGAGTAGCAGGATCCTCAGCGCGAAATAGACCCACATCGCCAGCAATACAAGCACGCCGGCAAACCAGGCCAGCGAACGCGTGCGGACATCGTTGGAGGTCACGAAAATGCCGGCATGGGCAAAGCGCGTCACCACGAACACCCAGGACAGCATGACCATCACGAGGTCCATGTGCCGCAGCGGCAGCGCGATCGCGACGATGATGTAGAACAGGACGGGAATTTCGAACTGGTTGAGATAGCAATTGCCGATCTGCGTCGTCTTCGCCGGCCAGTTCGGCTGGCGCAGCGCAATGTCCTTCATTTTGGTTTCGCCGCGCACCAGCGCATTGCGCCGCGCCCCGGCCATCCACAGCAGCAGGAAAAAGGTGAGCCCGACCTGGACGAAGACAGGCAGCAAAACCCATTGCACCGACATGAAAATCCTCCCCCGCTGGCGTCACGGTTCCGACGCGTTACACTGCTAGGATTTCATGTGGAAGGAATATTGCAATGCCCGAATTTCGCGTAACCCAGATTTCCGACACCCATCTCTCCCGCTCACGCCACCCGAAACTGACCGGGAATTTTCACCGCGTCGCCGAGCACATCGATGCCAACAGGCCCGATCTCGTCATCAACAGCGGCGATGTGTCGTGGGACGGCCCGACCAGCCGCGACGATCTCGAATATGGCGAGCAGCTCCATGCGGCGCTGCCGGTGGAATGCCGCTATCTGCCGGGAAATCACGACATCGGCGACAACCCGACCGCGGTCGGCAAGCCGCCGTCGCATCCCGCGAGCGAAAAGGACCGCGCCGCCTTCATCGATGTCTTCACCGAAGATCGCTGGCAATTCGAGGCTGCCGGCTGGCGCTTCATCGGGCTGAATTCGCTGATCATGAATACGGGGATTGCGAGCGAGGCCGAGCAGATGGAGTGGCTGACTTCGCAATTGTCTGCTGCAAATGGCAAGCCGATCGCGCTGTTCCTGCACAAGCCGCTGTTCCTGCATACGCCTGAGGATCCGGAGACCGAGGCAACCGCGATCCGCTACGTGCCGCAGCCGGTGCGCGCGCAGCTCGTCAAGCTGATCGGCGCGCATGATGTGCGCCTGGTCGCCAGCGGCCATGTGCACCAGCGCCGGGACTTCACTTACGGCCGGATGCGCCATGTCTGGGCGCCGTCGGCGGGATTCATCATCCCCGATCGAATCCAGGACGTGATCGGAATCAAGGAGACCGGGCACGTGGAGTATCGCTTCCGACCCGACAGTTTCGAGGTCGTCCACGTCCGCGCGCCCGGCATGCTCGATGTCAGTCTCGACGAGCTGTTGAACGGCTAGCTGTCAATACGGGTCCGCGTAGTAACCGTAGGCGTTGTACGCCGGGGCTCCGTAGTAGGCCGAGGGTCCGTATCCGTAGGTGCCGTAGCCCTCCGGCGCGGTCCGCAGCGACGGCGCCCGCTGCGCATAGCCGTTGTAATAATCGGCCGGCCGCGGCTTGAAGCTGTGGCCGTAGCCGCCTCGCAGATAAGCCGAGTTGGGATAGTTATATCCCATCACGCCCGGTTCCTGGGTCGCTTCCTGCGCCATCGCAGGTGTCGCCAGCATCGCAACCGCGAGCGCGCCTGCGGACAGAAGTTTCATTGACGTCATTGGCTCCTCCTCTCACATGAGAAGGCAACCGGCGCGCGATCAAGCGGTTCCCGCGACATTTTCAACGAAGCGTGAGTCGCCCCGGCGGAACGGGTTCACCGGGGCAATCTCTATGGCTCAGCCCTTGTCCGGCCCGACCCGCACCAGCTGCTTGCCGAAATTGGCGCCCTTCAGCAGGCCCATGAATGCGCCGGGCGCGCTATCGAGACCTTCGGTGACGAATTCCTTGTGCTTCAGCTTGCCCTCGCGGAACCATTGCGACATGTCGCGCAGGAAATCGCCGTGGCGCGCGGCGAAATCGCTGACGATGAAGCCACGGATGGTGAGCCGCTTCACCAGCACCGCGCGCATCAGCGCGCCCGCCCATTTCGGACTGGTCTCGCCAAAGTTGTTGTATTCCGAGATCAGGCCGCACACCGGCATCCGCGCGAAGGCGTTGAGCAGCGGAAACACCGCCTCGAACACCTTGCCGCCGACATTCTCGAAATAGACGTCGATCCCCTTGGGACACGCCGCCTTCAGCTTCGCCGCAAGGTCGGGATCGCGGTGATCGAGGCACTCGTCGAAGCCAAGTTCGTTTTTCACGTAGTCGCACTTGTCCTTGCCGCCGGCGATACCGACCGCGCGGGCGCCCTTGATCCGCGCGATCTGACCGACGGCGGAGCCGACCGCACCGGAGGCAGCGGCGACGACGACGGTCTCGCCGGGCTGCGGCTTGCCGATGTCGAGCAGGCCGGTGTACGCCGTCATGCCGGGCATGCCGAGCACACCGACGGCGGTCGAGATCGGCGCGATCTTCGGATCGATCTTGGCGAGCCCCTGCCCGTTGGAAATCGCGTGCGTCTGCCAGCCCGCGCGCGACAGCACGATGTCGCCTTTGGAGAAGGCCGGATTGTTGGAGGCCGCGACCTCGCTGACCGTGCCGCCTTCCATCACGCCGTCGATCGGCACCGGCTGGGCGTAGGACGGCCCGTCGCTCATGCGGCCGCGCATATAGGGATCGAGCGACAGCCAGATCGTACGCAGCAGCACCTCGCCCGGTCCGGGCGTTGGCACGGCATATTCCTCGATGCGGAAGTCGGATGCTTTGGGCTCACCGACGGGACGGGAAGCCAGTACGACGCGCTTGCCCTGGGACATGGTTGTCTCCTCACGATTGTTGTTATTCGTCACCGTCAAGCGAAGCCAAGCAATCCAGCCGTGTCAACTGGATTGCGTGTCGCGTTTTGTCTTCCTGAGAGCCGGCTTAGACGCCGCCCGGATAGTTCGGGGCTTCGCGCGTGATGGTCACGTCGTGGACGTGGCTCTCGCGCAGGCCCGCACCGGTGATGCGGACGAACTGCGCCTTGCTGTGGAAGTCGGCCAGATCGCGCGCGCCGACATAGCCCATGGCCGCCCGAAGACCGCCGGCGAGCTGGTGCATGACGTTGCCGACCGGTCCCTTGTAGGGCACCTGGCCCTCGATGCCTTCAGGCACGAGCTTCAGCGTGTCCTTGATGTCCTGCTGGAAATAGCGGTCGGCCGAGCCGCGCGCCATCGCGCCGACCGAGCCCATGCCGCGATACGCCTTGTAGGAGCGGCCCTGCCACAGAAACACTTCGCCCGGCGTCTCGTCGGTGCCGGCGAGCAGCGAGCCGACCATCGCAACATCGGCGCCCGCAGCGAGTGCCTTGGCAAGGTCGCCGGAAAACTTGATGCCGCCGTCGGCGATGACGGGGATGTTGGCCTTCTTGGCAGCTTCCACCGCATCCATGATGGCGGTGAGCTGCGGCACGCCGACGCCGGCCACGATGCGCGTGGTGCAGATCGAGCCGGGGCCGATGCCGACCTTGATGGAATCCGCGCCCGCATCGATCAGCGCCTGCGCGCCCTCTTTGGTGGCGATGTTGCCCGCGATCACCTGCACCGCGTTGGAAAGCCGCTTGATGCGGTTGACCGCTTCCAGCACCCGCGCGGAATGGCCGTGCGCAGTGTCGACCACGACAAGGTCGACGCCGGCATCGATCAGCCGCTCGGTGCGATCGAAGCCGCCCTCGCCGACCGTGGTGGCGGCAGCGACGCGAAGCCGGCCCTGTGCGTCCTTGCAGGCCAGCGGATGCGCGACCGCCTTCTCCATGTCCTTCACGGTGATCAGGCCGACGCAGCGATATTGATCGTCGACCACCAATAGTTTTTCGATGCGATGCTGGTGCAGCATCCGCTTCGCCTCGTCCTGGCCGACGCCCTCGCGCACGGTGACGAGATTTTCATGCGTCATCAGCTCCGACACCTTCTGGCGCGGATCGGTCGCAAAGCGCACGTCGCGGTTGGTGAGGATGCCGACCAGCTTGCCGGGCTTGCCGGCGCCGCCGCCGGTCACGACAGGAATGCCCGAGATGCCGTGGTCCTTCATCAGCGAAAGCGCATCGGCCAATGTCGCGTCGGGCGCAATGGTCAGCGGGTTCACCACCATTCCGGATTCGAACTTCTTCACCTGCCGCACCTGCGCGGCTTGCCCCTCCGGATCGAAATTGCGGTGAATGACGCCGACACCGCCGGCCTGCGCCATCGCGATCGCCATGCGGGCTTCGGTCACGGTGTCCATCGCGGACGCCATGATCGGGATGTTCAGGGGAATGGCGCGGGTGACGTGGGAGCGGATGTCGACTTCGGAAGGCAGGACGTCGGAAAGGCCGGGCTTGAGCAGGACGTCGTCGAACGTGAAGGCTTCGCGGATCGCGTGGTTGCCGCCTGAGTTAGAACCTTGGGCAATGGCCATTTGCCAACTCCTTTCGGCGGCGCGGCGCCGCGAAAATCTTGGGATGAGCGTCGCCCTCGGCTGAGCCTATGGCCCGGCCCTCGAATCGAAGCCCATCGATGGGGGTTGACGCTGGTCCCTAGCATGGCCTTTAGCCGAATCAAAGGGTTTGGCTGCCATGCACAGGTTTTTGTGAAAGAGGCCCGCCTAGGGCCGCCCGCGGCGGGCCGCAAAACGCGCACGTCACGCATGATTTAGGCATGCCAGGCCCATCCGCAATGGCCTCCATGACGGTTGGGTGATACAGCCCGAGCCAGCCCGCAGCCCCAGCCCTTTCCCATGGACAAGCAGCGCCTCATCCCGCTCATCGTCGCCACCGCCCTGTTCATGGAGAACATGGACTCGACGGTCATCGCGACGTCCCTGCCGGCGATCGCCGCCGACATCGGCACCAGCCCGCTGACGCTGAAGCTCGCGATCACCTCCTATCTGCTGTCGCTCGCCGTGTTCATTCCCGCCAGCGGCTGGACCGCCGACCGTTTCGGCGCGCGGATGGTGTTTGCGGTCGCGGTCGGCGTCTTCATGCTGGGATCGATTGGCTGCGCGCTGTCGCAATCGGTCACCCATTTCGTGATTGCACGCATCCTGCAGGGGCTGGGCGGCGCGATGATGACGCCGGTCGGGCGGCTGGTGCTGCTGCGTTCGGTCGACAAGAGCGCCCTCGTCGCCGCCATGGCCTGGGTGACGGTCCCCGCGCTGATAGGCCCGGTGATCGGACCGCCGCTCGGCGGCTTCATCACGACGTATTTGTCCTGGCACTGGATCTTCCTGATCAACATTCCGATCGGCCTGCTCGGCATTTTCCTGGCGCTGAAATACATCGATCCGATCAAGAGCGAGGACCCTGAAAGGTTCGATCTCTACGGGCTCGTGCTCGCCGGCATCGGGCTTGCCGGCATCGCCTTCGGCCTGTCGGTCGCGGGCCTCAATCTGCTGCCATGGACGGTGGTCGTGGCGCTCATCGGCGTCGGCTCGATCTCGATGACGCTCTACGTGATGCACGCCCGGCGCACGGGCTCGCCGGTGCTGGATTTTGCCCTGCTGCGCCTGCCGACGATGTGCGCCGCCATCATCGGCGGCTTCCTGTTCCGCCTCGGCATCGGCGCGCTGCCCTTCCTGCTGCCGCTGCTGATGCAGGTTGGCTTTGGCCTGTCGCCATTTCAGTCCGGCCTCGTGACCTTTGCGTCGGCCGTCGGCGCGATGGGCATGAAGACTCTCGCCGCGCGCATCATCCGGACCTTTGGCTTCCGCAACTTGATGACGTGGAATGCGCTGATCTCTACGATCTTCCTTGCGGCCTGCGCGCTGTTCACCATTCACACGCCGCTGCTGCTGATCATGATCATCCTGGTGGTCGGCGGCTTCTTCCGCTCGCTGCAGTTTACCGCCATCAACACCGTAGCCTATGCCGAAGTGGAGCCGGCGCTGATGAGCCGCGCCACCACGCTGGTCAGCGTCAACCAGCAACTGGCGATCTCGGCGGGCGTCGCGGTCGGCGCGTTCTCCGTCGAGATGACCATGCTGGCCCGCCACGTCACCGAGCTCGATGCGACGATGTTCGCGCCCGCCTTCATCGTGGTCTCCGTCATCTCGGCGGCCTCGGCCTGGTTCTTCTGGCAGATGCCCGACGATGCCGGCCACGAGATCTCGGGACGCAAGGCGATCGATGTTTCCAGCCGCAAGGGTGAGGCCAGTGCGAAAGCCAGCGCGGCCGTCAAGACCGCCACCGAAGAGACGCAAGACGCGCGGGATCAGCGGCTATAGGGTTTGTGCCTCATGACGACTGACCCTCCTGCTACCGGCGTTGCGGATATTGCGGTTGCTCCGACCAGCCTGCCGGCGGCAACCCGGCAGCACATTTTCCTGTATCTCGGCATCCTGATCGTTCTATTGGCGTTCGGCGGCCCCTCGGGCGGGCTGATCGACATACCCATCAGTTTCCTTCTCAAGAACAAATTGCATTTGCAGGCCCATGAGGTCGCCGGTTTCCGGTTGATCGCAGCAGTGCCGCTTTATCTCGCCTTTGTCTTCGGCTTCATTCGCGACATCTGGAACCCGTTCGGGATGCGGGATCGCGGCTACATGCTGCTGTTTGGCGGGGTCAGCGCCCTGCTTTACGTCGGTTTCGCCTTTGCTCCCATCACCTACGGAACGCTGCTCGTTGCCGTAATGCTGCTGACGGCGTCCTTCCTGTTCGTCGCCAGCGCCCAGAACGGGCTGACCGCGATGCTCGGCCAGCAGCATGCGATGACCGGACAGATCAGCGCTGCGTGGAACGTGTTCCAGTCGATCCCCACGGTGGCGGCGCTGCTTGCCGGCGGTGCGCTCAGCGGAATTCTCGAGGACAGAGGCGCCGATCAGACCGTGCGTATTCTCTTTCTGGTCGGCGCGGCGATCATGTTTGCAGTCTCGCTCTATGCGCTGTGGAAGCCGGCCGAGGTGTTCGGCAACGTCCGCGTCGAATCAAACGGCGGCCAGCATCCGCTTGAGGACATCAAGAGACTGCTGCGGCACTGGCCGATCTACCCGGCGCTGCTGATCTGGCTGTTGTGGAATTTTGCGCCGGGCTCGGCCACGCCGCTGCAGTATCACCTGCAGAACACCCTTCATGCCACCGACGCCCAATGGGGCCAGTGGAACGCGATCTTCGCTGCGTCCTTCATTCCGACCTTCATCATCTATGGCATGCTGTGCCGAAAATACGCGCTGAAGACGCTGCTATTTTGGGGCACGGTGATCGCGGTGCCGCAGATGGTGCCGCTGATCTTCATCCATTCCGTGACCGGCGCCCTGATTGCCGCGGTGCCGATCGGCCTGATGGGCGGAATCGCCACCGGCGCCTATCTCGACCTCATCATTCGCTCTTGTCCGGCCGGACTGCAAGGCACCACGCTCATGCTGTCGAGCAGCCTCTATTTTGTGGTGTCGCGTTTCGGCGACGTACTCGGCACGCATCTTTACGACTATTTCGGCGGCTTCAATGTTTGCGTGATCGCAATCACGGCCGTCTACGCCATGATACTTCCCACGCTCCTGCTCGTGCCCGGACACCTGGTCGCTACAGCGGATGCAAAAGCGCCATGAAACCAGGTCGATCACGCTCGGCGATGGTCCCGAGGACAGCAATGCGCGATCAGCGCTGACCGCGAAATCCCGTCGCCAGCACATAGCGCTCGGAGGAATCCTGCCGGCTCGAGGCCGGCTTCACATGGCGCACGGTGGCGAAATCCCGCTTGAGCTCCGCCAGAAGCTCGGCCTCCGCGCCGCTCTGGAACACCTTTGCGAGAAATGCGCCGCCGGGATTGAGCACTTCGCCGGCGAAATGCGCGGCTGCCTCGACGAGACCGATGATGCGGAGCTGGTCGGTCTTGCGATGGCCCGTGGTGTTGGCGGCCATGTCGGACATCACGACATCGGCACGCCCGCCTATCATCGCGATCAATTTGTCCGGCGCGTCGGCATCGAGGAAATCCATTTGCGCGAAAGTGACACCGACGATCTCGCCCATCTCGAGCAGGTCGATCGCGATCACCTTGCCCTTCTCGGGCGCACCGACCCGCTTGGCGGCGATCTGGCTCCAGCCGCCGGGCGCGGCGCCAAGATCGACCACGGTCATGCCCGGCTTGAGCAGGCGATACTTGTCGTCGATCTCGATCAGCTTGAAGGCCGCACGCGAGCGATATCCCTCGCGCTTGGCCTTCGCGACATAGGGATCGTTGAGCTGCCGTTCCAGCCACAGCTTGGAAGAGAGCTTGCGCTTGCCGCCGCTCTTGACCTGGACGTGCAGCCGCCCGGTGGTGTCTTTCGCCATATTCAGCTCGCAAGCGCCGTGAATTTGTTTTGACTCGATAGTGCGGCAAACTCGGTTCACCTCTCCCAAAGGGAGAGGTGGATCCCGATGCCGCTCCATCTCGCTCTAGCACGCCTTGAGCACGCCGTCCTCGCGCATCATCTCGACCAGCATGCCCTCGCGCAGGCCGCGGTCGGCGACCCGCAGCCGCGGCATCGGGAAGGCGTTGCGGATCGCGTCCAGGATCGCGCAGCCCGCCAGCACGAGATCGGCGCGCTCGACGCTGATGCAGTTGTTGGCGATGCGCTCCTCGTAGCTCATGTCGAGCAGCCTGGCGACGGTCGCGGAGAGGTCCGCATCGCTCATCCAGACGCCGTCGATGCGGCGGCGGTCGTAGCGCTGCAGGTTGAGATGCACGCCGGCCAGCGTCGTCACCGTGCCCGACGTGCCCAGCATGTGCATGTCGCGCAGGTCGCTTCCGTGCTCGGCGGCGAACGGCGCCACATATTGCGCGACCTCCTCCACCATCCGCGCATAGGATTGCGGCGTCACGTCGCGCCCGCCGAAATGCTCGGCAATCGAGACCACCCCGAGCGGGATCGACATCCACGCCTTGATCTGCGGCGGTGCGCCCGGCGCATCCGGATTGCGCTCGATCCGCACCAGTTCAGTCGAGCCGCCGCCGATGTCGAACAGGATTGCCCCGCGCCCCCTGGTGTCGAGCAGCGGCGAGCAGCCGATCACCGCCAAGGTCGCCTCGGTCTCGCGGTCAATCACCTCGAGCTTGATGCCGGTCTCGGCGGCGACGCGCTCGCGGAAATGGTCGGCATTTGCGGCGGCGCGGCAGGCTTCGGTCGCGATCAGCCGCAGCCGGCGCGCCTTGCGGTACCTGATTTTATCAGCGCAGATCGACAGCGCCGCAATCGCCCGCTCCATCGCCGCATCGCTGATCGCGCCGGTCGAGGAAATGCCCTCGCCGAGCCGGATGATGCGGGAGAAGGAATCGACCACACGGAACCCGTCGCCTGCGGGACAGGCGATCAGCAGCCGGCAATTGTTGGTGCCGAGGTCGAGCGCAGCATAAACAGCGGTATCCACCGCGGCCGCAACCGACCCAGCCGGGCCGCCGCGAGGCCCATGGCCGTCGCGGAGCCGCGTATGATCGTTCATCAAAAGTCTTTCCGCGGCCTGCCGGCCGTCATGGAATTACCGTTCGCGGAAACCTTAGCAGCGCCGATGCATGGCGCAATCCATCACAACGACCATGTCCTAACGGGCGTTGTCGATTGGTGATGGGTGGGCTATTTGGTCGAAAAGCCCGTAAAATAGCTCAAAACGTGTCATTTCAGGTAGTTTGCAATGCAAGACCAGCCGTCAAAGTCATCCATCGAGAACGCTATCGCACTGCAAAAATACGGTGTCGGCCAGCCCGTCCGGCGCAAGGAGGACGACACGCTGGTCCGCGGCAAGGGCAAGTACACCGACGACTTCAGCTTGCCCGGCCAGGCCTATGCCTGGATCGTCCGTTCCAGCCATGCCCATGGGATCATCAAGGGCATCGATACCACCGCCGCCAAGGGAATGCCGGGCGTGCTCGGCGTCTGGACCGGCGCGGACCTTGCCGCCGCCAACTACACCCCCTTCACCTGCGGCCTACCGCTGAAAAGCCGCGACGGTTCCCCGCTGCTGCAGACCAACCGCCTGGCGCTGGCAACCGACAAGGTGCGCTTTGTCGGCGACCCCGTCGCGGTGGTCGTCGCCGAGACGCTGGCGCAGGCGCGCGATGCCGGCGAAGCCATCGAGATCGACATCGAGCCGCTGCCCGCCGTGACCAATGCGGCCGAAGCCGCCAAGCCCGGCGCGCCGCAGCTCTACGATCACATCCCGAACAATGTCGCGCTCGATTATCACTACGGCGATGCCGCCAAGATCGAGGCGGCCTTCGCCAAGGCCGCGCATGTCACCAAGCTCGATATGGTCAACACCCGCGTCGCCGTGGTTTCGATGGAGCCGCGCGTGGCGCTGGCGCATTTCGACAGGAAGACCGAACGCTACACGTTGCAGGTGCCGACGCAGGGCGTCTCCGGCAACAAGGTGACGCTGGCCAAGATCCTCAACGTACCAAACGACAAGGTCCGCATCCTCACCGCCAATGTCGGCGGCTCCTTCGGCATGAAGAACGTCAGCTATCCCGAATATGTCTGCATCCTGCATGCGGCCAAGGCGCTGGGCCGTCCCGTGAAGTGGACCGACGAACGCTCCACCAGTTTCCTCAGCGACAGCCAGGGCCGCGCCCAGCTCATCCATGGCGAGCTCGCGCTCGACGCGGAGGGCCATTTCCTCGCCGCGCGCCTGTCCGGCTACGGCAATCTCGGCGCCTACATCACCGGCGTTGCGCCCGGCCCGCTCTCGCTCAACACCGGCAAGAATTTCCAGAGCGTCTATCGTACCCCGCTGCTCGGCGTCGACATCAAAACGGTGCTGACC
>JAKFVP010000106.1 GCA_021732175.1 Bradyrhizobium sp. | reverse complement strand
CGGCGGTTATCTCGCCCGCGCCAGCGATCCGCCGCCCGGCAATACCGTTATGTGGCGCGGGCTGTCACGCCTCACCGACATCGCGCTGGGCGCCATGGTCGGAGGAGAATTTGTGGGTAATTGAAAGCCGGTGAAGTCCGCTGAAGGCCCGCCTTGCCGAGTGAGGCGCGGTGTTGAGAACTGTCCTTATGGACAGTGATAGGCGCAGTACCGAAGTCGAACGACTCGAAGTAGTGGACACAGGCCGGCGGCCGGCGCTGGTCCGAGGATGAGAAGCTCAAGATCGTCCTGGAGAGCTTACAGGCGCCGCGCCAGGTCGCGGCGACGGAGCGGCGATATGGCGTTTCGCGCTCATTGCTGCTGCGATGGCGACGGTCGTTTCGCCCCGAGCCAAAGGAAGCCGCCCGTCACATGGGCTTCGTACCAGTGATGGTGGCCCCAGAATTAGGAGCGGCGCCGTCCCGTCGGCCGGCCGCCGGCGGCGCGATCGAGATCGAGTTTGCGGCTCGGAATCTGGGTAGAGTGTTATGCGGCATTCATTCGGGCGAGAGGTGAAACGTTCATGGTGCGCAGCGTCGTCGACATCCATCGGTCGTCCCTCTCGACAGGCACCAGCAGGTGGGCAGTGCCGGCCGTCGTCTGCTTGTGGTCGTGCGGCGTGGCGGCGCGACCCCTTATTCTGATCACGGCGCTCGGCAGCATATTTCACGTCCGAGCGTCGTGATTGCCGGTCAGCCTCGGTTGCTTCCGGACGCTCCGATCGATCAGCATCTATCCTTCGTCCTTAGACTTGCCGATCGCTTTGCTGTGTTCAAGCGCGGCAAGGTGGTGGATAGCGGCCCGTCGATGCCGGCTCCGCAGGGCGGATCGACGAACATATGCGCCGTGAAGCGCGCCGAGCGCAGGTATCTGCCGATCACCCACGCCCGTCCTGCTTCGCTCCTCGTTTCGTCCGTGCCATTTGGGAGTTGGTGCGTAGTAGCTTGGTAGCTTGGTAGCTTGGTCGGTGATGGTGGCCGATGTTATATGGTGGTTGCAAACCGTCCGATCGTAAAATTTATACAGCAATTTCAATAACATAAGAGTTCGTAGTTTTATTCTGAATGGCGCGCCAGCTATCTTCTTCACATGTCATCGATTTTCAGAACGACCTAAAAAATGTCCCCAGACTAGAATTTGCGTTTAATCTGGGGTTTAGTCTGGGGAATTTTTCGCCGGTGCGCTCCTCTTCTGTTCGGATTGGAAGCGCGACCGCTCGAACGCAAACGCGGTCCAGGACAACCGCGCTCGCACGCGACAAACAAGATCGTCGCTGATTGACGTATTGTGCCTGTTTCCGACGTTCTTCGGCCTGTTTGCCCCTCCAGTCGGCAAACTCGACTTCCTGCTCCACGTCGGTGCGATCTGGCTTTTCGTCGGTATCGGAGGCGGTCTGTTTCGTATGGTTCAGCTGTTCATCACCCACGATATCACGACCGGTCTTGTGTGGGTTTGCAAGGTGCTGACCGACTCCTTCCATAATATCGCCCTGTACTACAAATCACCCCTTGCGCTGTTGCGTGGAGAGCTGATCGAGAAGTCAATTGCCGATGCAGATTGGGGCATTGACGAAGCCGCAGGGCGGCCGCATTTCAGCTGATGCCATCTGGCCGGACCTGATGCCATCGGCTTCCCCGCGGTGGCGGTGGAGACGCGCCAACGGAACGGACTAGCGCCGAGCTTGGTGTCGACCAACGCTGGCGGTCTTTATTGCCCCTTCCGGTCGGTCGGAAGCTCGATCGTACATGTGGCGACGAACTACTCACGCGCGGGGCGCCATCAGAATGCGAGGACTGATTTTGAGCTCGGATCAGCATTTCCAGAGTTAAGACAAACTTTTCCGCCAACATGGGGGTGACCTCCAAAGCTATGAGCGGAGGTCTATCCTGCCCAGATTCCGTTGCCCCTGTTGCGCTGCACTGCTGCACTCTTAAGCACGCCGAATTTTTCGACCCGCTCGGTTTGAACTGGCCCGGGTTCCAATTTATTGTAGGGCGATGAAGAAGAGCGATGTCACTTGCCCTGATTGCAACGCCGGCTATCGCAGAGTCGAAGTCGCTTCCGGCCCGGGTAGGGCGGGCGCCTACAGGTGCCTGATCTGCGAGCGAATTCTTGAGACGTTTGACGGCTCAAGAAACGTTGCCTACCGACTCACCGTTCAGCCGATCACGGCCAACAGGGAAGTCCGCCGCTAGCTGCCGGGCGGCTACAAACCCCCTCTGTGGCTCAACGGCGAAGGACTTGCCGGGCCTTTCGTTGCGCTGCCAGCTCTGAACCCTCGGTGACCCCAGCGACGTCGCTCGGCACGGGGCGATGCTCGCTTCGCCAGCTCGAGAGTTCGGCAAGTTCGGCCTCCGGTCGGCGTAGTACTATTTCGCAGCGGGCCAAGCAGAGCCGGCCCTCGTTGCCATCAACCGTTACCCAGTAGCCGGCAGAAATGCTCCTCTCGCCGATCTGAGCGCATTGGCGCTTCTCATCGATCCGGATTTCGCTGCATCCAACCAGGCAGGGCTTGCCCATCTGGCGTGCGACCAGGGAGGCGTGCGCGGTCCGTGCTCCGACCGCCGTCACGATGCCGGCGGCTGCCGCAAAGCCGGCATGTCGGCGGTGCTGGTATCATGCCGTATCAGGATGACCGGGTCGCCGGCGGCCGCGAGGCGCTGTGCTCCCTCTGAGTCGAAAGCTGCTTTCCCTGCCGCAATGCCGGCCGAGGCCGCGATCCCGAGGGCGGCGGGCGGCTCTGCCGAGGCGCGAGATGCTTCGACGAGCGTTGCCGGTTCGATACGGTCGATCGCCAGCGACTGAATAGCGGTCCTGGAAAAGACTTCAAGCAGCATGATCGGAATTTTCTGGCCTCGATCGGCGTCCAGTCGCCGGCACGCGCGAGGCCGATCGGGTAGCATCAACCGTAGCCGTTTGGATTGCTGCTTTGCCATCGCCAGTGGTCGGAACACATCATTTCAATCGTCCGGGTGGCCTTCCATCCCATCAGCCTCAAGGCGTAGTCGGTAGCCGCGTAGTAGGCATCGATGTCGCCGGGGCGGCGGGGTTTGACATCGTATGGAATGTGCTTGCCGCTGGCTGCTTCAAACGCCCTCACCACCTCAAGCACGCTGCTCCCGGCGCCCGTACCCAGATTGACGGCAAAGCACCTCGGGGTATCAAGAAGTTTGAGGGCGGAGACGTGCCCTGCAGCCAGGTCCATCACGTGAATGTAGTCGCGGACGCCGGTCCCATCGGGCGTATCGTAGTCGTTTCCCCACACGTTGAGACGGTCGCGACGGCCGATCGCGACCTGCGCGACGAATGGAACGAGATTGTTAGGAACGCCGCGCGGGTCTTCGCCGATCAGGCCGCTTTCATGCGCGCCGACCGGGTTGAAATAGCGAAGGATTCCGATGCTCCACGTCGGGTCGCCGACATATTGGTCGCGCAGCATATCCTCGATGGTGAGCTTCGTCCGTCCGTATGGATTGATGGCATTCAGCGGATGATCTTCCGTGTACGGAAGGAATTGCGGCTTGCCGTACACCGTTGCGGACGAACTGAAGATGAGCTTTTTGACCCCGGTATTTTCCATCGCGCGCAGAAGGCGGTGCGAACCGATGACGTTGTAGTCATAGTACTCCAGCGGCCTGGCGACCGAGTCCTGAACTGACTTCAATCCTGCGAAGTGCAGGACCGCTGTGCAGCCGTGTTCGATTATCAGTTTTTCCACGGCTGCTTGTTCGCGGATGTCGCCTTCGACCACGACCAGCGGCTTGCCACAGATCTCCTGAACCCGATCCAGCGACGCAGGATTGCTGTTGCAGAAATTGTCTAGGACGACGACATCCTCACCGGCATTCAGCAGCTCAATACAAGCGTGAGAGCCGATGTATCCGGCGCCTCCCGTCACCAAGATCATTGCAAGTCCCCATGGAGTGAAGTATTTGCCATCGCCGGGCTCAACGCTCTCGCAAGCTCTCCTGGCTGTAGCGCAGGACCGGTGAGAGCAGATAGTTGATGATGCGTCGCGAGCCGGTCTTGATCTCGACCGTCACGGCCATGCCGGGTGAAAGGCGAACGAGCCGGTCGTCGACCTGCATGTCCGGACTGTCGAGCGCGATGCGCGCCGAATAGACCAGCTCCTGGCCCTTCGGCTCGCTCGACGACGTTTCCGATCCCTCGCCCTTGTTGCCGTTCTTGTCCACCGGTTTGTCGCGCGTGATGGCGTCCTGCGAGACGCTCAGCACTTCACCCTTGCGGAGCCCGTAGCGCGTGAAGTTGAAAGTATCGAGTTTGATGGCCGCGGTCTGCCCGGGCACGACGAAACCGATGTCGCGATTTGACACCATGGCCTCGATTTCAAGCTTGCTGGTCGACGGCACCAGCACCATGAGCGTCTGCGCGGGCGTGACGACCCCGCCGATCGAATGCACGGCGAGTTGCTGAACCACCCCGTCTTCCTGGGCGGTCAGCCGCAACAAACTGGTGCGCTGTTTCGCCTTGGAGACGTCATGCAGGAGCCCGGCTGCCTTCTGCTCGGCCTTGGCCAACTCGTCGAACAAATTGCGCTCGTACTCGGCCTGGGTTCGCAAACGGGTTTCCTCCAGCCCGGAGAGCGCCGCCGCGACTTCGTCGTAACGGCTCTTCTGCACCAGCAGATCCTGCTGCTGGCCGACCAGATCCAACATGTCGGAGAGATACTGCAGCTTTGAACCGAACTCCTTATCCACGAGGTATTTTCGGACATCGGCGCGTTGTTGCAGTATGGGGATGATGCTCTCGACCTTGGCGATGGTGCTTTCAGCGGTCGCCCGCTCGGCCTTCTTCTGCGCGCCCTGCCACCGGATGGTCGCCATCTTGGCGTTCTGTTCCGCGAGCTGCCTCGACAGAAACCGTTGCGCCGTGGCGATCTGCTCCGGCGTGGCGCGGTCGGGCAAGAGGTCCCGGGCCAGTTGTTCGCTTCCGGCGAGAGCCGCCCGCAGACGCGCGATCTCGATCTGAGTGGCGAGCAGGTCGCTTTCAAGGCGGCCGAGCTCCGCCTCGCTGATCGTCGGGTCGAGCTCGATGAGAACGTCGCCGGCCTGCACGCGCTGGCCGTCTCGCACATGGATGGCGCGAACCACGGCAGTTTCGAACGGTTGGATGACCTTGGTGCGGACGTCGGGAACGATCTTGCCGGTTGCGATGGCGATGATGTCGACGAGGCCGATGCTCGCCCAGATCAGTGCAATGCAGAAAACCGCGATGATAGTCGCCGAGATCGCTCGTCCGGTCGGGGAGGGTGGCGTCGCCACGATCTCCAGCGCCGCAGGAAGAAACTCCAGTTCGTCGCGCCTTCGGACGCCGCGATTCGACATGGCCGGAATCAACCGTTCAATGAACGTCATGGATCCCTGCCTGTACCCGATGCAGCGTCGCATAACGTCCGCCGGTCCCGATAAGCTGTTCGTGTGAACCGTCCTCGATAAGGCGGCCCCGTTCGATCGTGATGATCCGGTCGGCCATGCGGACGGTCGAAAGGCGGTGCGCGATGATCAGCACGGTCCGGCCAGCGGTGATATGCCGCATGTTCTGCTGGATCAGCCGCTCGCTCTCGTAGTCGAGCGCGCTGGTAGCTTCATCAAAGATCAGGATGCGCGGGTTTGTGGTGAGGGCGCGCGCAATGGCGATGCGCTGGCGCTGGCCCCCGGAAAGCGTACTGCCGCGCTCGCCGATCACCGTGTCGTAACCATCCTGAAGCTCGAGGATGAAATCATGTGCCCCGGCGAGTTTCGCGGCGGCAACGACCCGCTCCATCGGCAAGGCCGGGTCGGCGAGCGCGATGTTGTCGCGAACCGAACGGTTGAACAGGATGTTCTCCTGCAACACGACTCCGACTTGCCGGCGCAGCCAGGCCGGGTCCACGGCGGCGAGATCGATGCCATCGACCAGCACGCGCCCGCTCTCAGGCACGTACAGGCGCTGGATCAGCTTGCCGAGCGTGCTCTTGCCGGAGCCGGAAGAACCGACGATCCCAACGATCTGGCCGGCCGGAATCTTCATGCTGATGTCGCTTATCACCTCCGGACCATCGATGCGGTAGCGGAAGCCGACGTGCTCGAAGGTCACCTCGCCGCGAATGGCGGGAAGCGCCGCGCGTCCGGGACTATAGGTTGGCTCGGCTGTGGTGTTGAGGATGTCACCGAGCCGCTCGACCGAGAGCCTTGCCTGATGGAAGTCCTGCCACAGCTGGGCAAGCCGCAGCACCGGGGCAGTCACCCGTGCAGACAGCATGTTGAAGGCCACGAGTTCACCGACCGTCAGGCTTCCGTCGATGACGAGCGTGGCGCCGAAATACAGCAACGCGGCGGTATTGAGCTTGTTGACGAGCTGTACGCCATTGCTTGCCACGTTGCTCAGGCTGACCAGGCGGAAGCTCGACGCGACATAACCGGCGAGCTGTTCTTCCCAGCGCCGCTGCATCTGCGGCTCCACGGCCATCGACTTCAGCGTCTCGACCGCGGTGACGCTTTCTACCAGGAACGACTGGTTCTCCGCTCCCCGCTTGAACTTCTCGTCCAGCCGGTAGCGAAACAGCGGCGTCGCCGCTACCGAGATCGCGATATAGAACGGAAACGATGCCAGCAAGACGCACGTGAGCAGCGGCGAGTAGAACGCCATCAGGCCGAGAAAGACGAATGTGAAGAAGAGGTCGATGATCAGCGTCAGCGCCGACCCGGTGATGAAGTTACGGAGATTTTCCAGCTCGCGCACCCGCGCGACGGTGTCGCCGACCCGCCGCGCCTGGAAGTAGGCAAGGGGCAACGCCAGCAGGTGGTGGAACAGCCGTGCCCCGAGTTCGACGTCAATGCGGTTGGTCGTGTGGGAGAACAGGTGGGTGCGCAGGCCGCTGAGCACCACTTCGAACACCGCAATCGCGACCATCCCAACGATCAGCACGTCGAGTGTGCCGAGGCTGCGATGCACCAGCACCTTGTCGATGACCACCTGAAAGAACAGAGGTGACACCAGCGCAAAGATTTGCAGGAAGAAGGAGGCGAGCAACACCTCGCCGAGGAGGGCGCGGTACTTGTGGATGGCGCCCATGAACCAGGTGATGTCGAAGCGCCGCGTGAGATCGGCGAGCCCGGCGCGCTTGCTCATCAGCATGAGCCGGCCGTCCCACGCGGCCTCGAACTGGGCCCTGGTCATCATCGCCGGCCGGGGCGCGCCGGGGGCTTGCACGACGGCTTTGCCGTCGGCTGCCTTTCCGAGAACCAGGTATCCGCCATTACGCAGCGGGACGATGGCCGGGAGTGGTGTCTTGTCCAGCCTCTCCCAGGTCGTCGTCACGAGACGCGCCTTTACTCCGAACTGCTTCGCACAGCGCAGCATTTCACTGGTGCCGACCGCTCCTCCGATTTGATGCCGTATCTGCTCCGGGTCGGCCGGAACACCCAGGAATCGCAGCAGCATGACCAGCGCGGTCAGGCCGGGATCGGCTGTTTGAGGGGCCGCCGCCTCCGGCGCAGGCGGTTGTCCCGGGATGTTCTCGTTAATGCCCATGCGCACCCAAAGATCCGCACGAGGCGGTCCAGACCGGTTTCAGTCGTCCGTTGTCACACTGACTGGCCAGCAAGCTGGGAAAGTTCGACAGGAACGCAATTATGTTATCGGCGATAACCCCGATGCGTAGGCTACCCACCATGATGTTATTACAATGTTATGACGCGAAGCTTGCCGCTTCGGAAGATCGCCGCCGCTGTGAACGGGCGACCTTCCGAAATGACAAAGCGCGCCGGGGCAAACCCCGGCGCGCCGTCATGTTCGATCAGGCGTGGGCGTTGGCCAGAACGTTCTCGTTCGGGGCCGCGTCCAGCGCAGCAACCGTGCTTTCAGCGGAGGCCGACGGAACGAGGCTGGCCGAGTTCTGCACCAGCAGCGTCAGCGAGATCACCGTGCCACCATGCCCGTCGCTTCCGACGTTGAACTCCGTACCTGCCTGTACAGCGGCGAACTCATAGCTGAAGCTGCCGCCGCTGGTCGCAAGCGTCAGCGTCGAGCCGTCGAAGTCGAACGAGGTGACCTCGGTGTTGAGCAGATCGATCGCGTCGCCGACTTCGAAGTTGGAGATCGTGCCGGTCAAGCCCGACGTGTTGTCGAGCAGGAGCGTACCTGACAATCCGGTAAAGTCGACGTCATGCGCCGTGCCGCCCGCCTGGACGTACTCGGTGCCGTTCTCGAGGTTGGTGCCGTTCGCAACGCCGCCGTTCGCGACGCGTTGCTGCCCACCACCGGCGACGGTTGTCGTGTTGGCGGTGCCTGCGACATACTCGAAGCCGCCATCGACCAGCGTGTCGGTCGAGGTTGCGCCGGCGTCGAGATATTGCAGGCCTCCGGCGTTGATGACCGTGCCGTTGGTCGTACCGGCTGCGCCAACATAGGCGCTGCCGCCACTGGCGATCACCGTCCCAATGGACACGCCGCCCGCCAGGATCTGCTGATTGCCGCTCAGAGCGGTGTCGGTGACGGTGGCATTGTAGACGTCCTGGAAACCACCGGCGTCGACTGTCGTACCGGTCGCGCTGCCGCCATTATAGACGTGCTGGGCGCCGCCGGTTTGCACCGTCGCGTTGATCGACGTGCCGCCGCCAATCGTGGAGTTGCCACCCGTAGTGCCGGCCGTAGTGCCGACGACAAACTGGAAGCCTCCAGCGATGACGGTGTCGATCGCCGTCGCATCGGTGTCCACATACTGAAGACCGCCGGTATTGATGACGGTGCCTTCGGCTGAGCCATCCGCGCCGACATACTGCAAACCGCCATTTTCGATCACGGTATGCAACGACGTGCCGCCGGTCAGCACCTGCTGCGCGCCGCTGAGGACGGTGTCGCTAACCGTGCTGTTCCAGACGTCCTGGTAGCCGCCCGCGGCGACCGTCGTACCGCTGGCGCTGCCGCCGTGATAGACGTGCTGGGCGCCGCCCGACTGCACCGCGGTGCCACTGGCGGTGCCGTAGTCGTACTGGATGCCGCCGTTGAGGATCTCGGTGTGGTCCGCGCTCGCGCCGGCTTCGACAACCTCGACGCCACCATTGCCAATGGTGACCTGGCCCGCGGCGTCGCCGCCGGCAACGATGTCGAGCACGCCGGCTCCATAGACGATGTATCCCATCGAGGTCGTGGTTGCGGCGTCGACCGAGGTCTTGCCGGTAGAGACGACAATCGGAGCGGCGAAGTTCGTGGAGGTGCCGGTATTGCCCGCAGCGTCGGTCGCCTTTGCGCTCAGATTGTTGGCGCCTTCCACGAGCGCCACACCACCGAGGCTCCAGGAGCCATCATTGCCAGCCGTTGTGGTCCCGACCAGGTTGGCGCCGTCATAGACCGACACCGAAGAGCCGGCTTCGGCCGTGCCGTTGACGGTGACCGTCGGCAGGTTGCCCTTGTCGAGAACCACGCCCGTGACGGCAGCCGCCGGCACGACCGTATCCACGATGATGTTGATGGCGGGGGCGGCGGCGCTTAGCAGGCCCGACGTATTCGTGACCTTTGCGGTGATGGCGTGGGCCGCGTCCGAGAGCGCACCGGTCTGGATATCGACAAAGCCGTTGGCGATATTCGCAACGGTCAGTGTTACCGGGGCACCGATCGCCGTCGTGCCATCGAACAGCTGCACCACGTCGCCGGGGAAGTTGCTGCCGGTGGCGATGCGCACCGTCAGGTTCTTGTCATTGGTGGAGGCGCCGTCCGCGACCGTTCCGGTCACGGGGCCGACATCGTCGGTGATCGAGACGATAGCCGGCGCGTTGGGGGCATCCGCCAGGCCGAAAATCTGCGCGGTGATGCCATAGGCGCTGTTGTCGCCGAGGGCATGGCTGAAATCCTGCCAGGTGACGACAAAGCCGCCATTGGCGAGGGCCGCAACCGTCGGATACAGCTGATTGCTGGAAGGCTGCGAGTTGATGAGATATTCGCCGCCGATCTTGGTGCCGCTCGCGTCATAGACCTGCGCCTTGATGCTGGAACTGCTGCCATCGCTCGGCGAGCCTTCATCCGACCATGTGACGACGAAGCCGCCATTGGTCAGCGCCGTGATGCTCGGGAAGCCCTGATTGCCGCTGGTGTTGGTGTTGACGACGAATGCGGTGCCGACCTTTGTCCCCGTGGCGGTGAAAACCTGCGATTTGATCTCGCCATTGGTGTCTTCGTAGCTGACGACGAAATTGCCGCTCGCAAGCCCGGTCACGCCGGCCGTCATGCGGCTGTTGTAGTACGCCGTGTCCACGGTGAATTCGGCACCGACCTTGCTGGCGCCGCTCGCGGTCGGATGGAACACCTGACCCCGAACCTCCCAGTTGCCGCTCCTGAAGTCGTTCCAGGTCACGACGAAGTCGCCATTGCTCAGCGTCGAGACGGAGGCGCGCTCCTGGTCGTAGATGCTGGCGGAGTTGGCGAGGAATTCCCCTCCAACCTTCGTACCGGTGGCGTCGTACACCTGGGCCTTGATGTCGCCTCCGTTTGAGGCCGTCTGGTTGGTCCAAGCGACGACAAAGCCGCCATTAGCGAGCGCCGTGATGGTCGGCGTGTTCTGGTTGCCTGTCGTCACCGAGTTGATCAGGAGTTCGGCGCCGGACGGGGTGCCGTTGGCATTATAGACCTGCGCCTTGATGTCTCCGGAGGTGCTGTTCTGGTCCTGCCAGGTGACAACGAAACCGCCGCTGCTCAATCCGGTGATGGTGGGGGAGGCCTGCGATCCCGTCGTCTGGGTATTGATCAGGAATTCGCCTCCGACGAGGCTGCCGTCGGCGGCATAGATCTGCGCCTTGATGCTGGAGAAGCTGTTGTCGCCGAGTGTGCCGCTGCCGCTGCCGGCGGCGCCTGCGAGTCCGTCCTGCCAGGTGACGACGAAGCCGCCATGGGCCAATCCGGTAACGCTCGGGTACCACTGCCCTCCGGCCGTCTGGGTGTTGACCGCAAATTCGGTCCCAATCTTCACTACAGTCGTCATCGTTTTTTCTCCGCTGATCTTATGGTTGGGCGACAAGGATCGGACCCGGCGGGACCGCCGGATTCAGACAAGCGCGACGTGAAGGATTCCCCACCCCGGGGCCGGCCGTTACTGACGCGCGTTGTGGCAAGTTATGATAACGTCTAGCCATCTATGTTATAAGATATGTGACGTGCTTATCATGCAGGGGCGAAGACGCGGGTTCAGTAGGCCCGCCAACGCCGGCATCATCCCGCGGCGCGAGAGCAGCTTGCCCGGGCGATACAAGAGAACTCATTCTATGGAGGGAGCCGCCTCTGCGGATCGCAAGCCGTGCGACTGCCGGCTATTTGCGTGCGAACATCGCGGCGACGAAGCAGTTTTGCGGCGATTCGATCGTGACATCGGGTGTCATTGTCGGCGCGCCGGGGACGCGCGCACCGGAGACAAGCTCCGGTGCGCGTTCGCCATCGATCAGGTCTGTGCGTTGATCAGCGTG
Source organism: Bradyrhizobium sp. (assembly GCA_021732175.1). Taxonomy (GTDB): domain Bacteria; phylum Pseudomonadota; class Alphaproteobacteria; order Rhizobiales; family Xanthobacteraceae; genus Bradyrhizobium. The sequence goes on along the minus strand of JAKFVP010000106.1, from coordinate 36,309 downwards.
GGATCGGCCGTGATTGCATTGTTGGGGGCGTAGCTCCCATCGGGGCCGGCGCCTGGCACCAGGCTGGCAGAGAATTGCGAGAGCAACGACAGTGAGATCGCCGTCCCGCCATGCCCATCGCTCACCACGTTCAGTGCCGTATCGGCTTCCAGCGCCGTGAACTGATAGGTGTAGGTCTGGCTGGCGGTCTCGAGCGTCAGCGTCGATCCGTCGAATTCGAACGACGTAAAGGACATACCCACGAAATCGATCGTATCGCCCAGCCCGAAGTTGGAAATCGTGCCGGTCAGGCCCGAGGCATCCTCCAGATAGAGCGTCGCGGCGGCTCCGGTAAAGTCGACGTCGTTCTGGGTGCCGCCGGCATAGACGTACTCGACTCCGCCAGTGAGCACCGTGTCATTCGCGACGCCTACGACGCCCAGCGTGCCGTTGTTGACGGCGGTGCCGTTGACCGTTCCGATCACATACTGGAAGCCGCCGCTCACCGTTGTGTTGTTGGCGCTGCCGCTGGCATCGACATACTGCAGTCCGCCGGCATTGATGGTGGTGCCGCTGGCTGAACCGCCGGCGCCGATATACTCAACGCCACCGGCTGCGATCTCGGTGTTGGTCGAATTGCCACCGGCCAGAACCTGGAGGTTGCCGCTGAGGTGGGTGCCATCGGCCGAAGCGTTGACGAGCTGCAGGTATCCGCCCGCTTCCACGGTCGTACCAACCGCGGAGCCGCCAAGCACAACGTGCTGGATCGCGCCGCTTGCCACCGTGGCGTTTTCGGACGTTCCCGCGACTTGCTGGATACCGCCGCTGCTGATGGACGTGTTGTTGGCTACCCCGGCAACATACTGGAAGGCGCCGCTGTTGATTTCGGTGTGGTTCGCGGTCGCGCCGGTGTCCACGTACTGCAACCCGTTGGCGGTAATGATCGTGTCATTCGTAGTGCCGCCCGTTCCGACATATTCGCGTCCGCCGCTGACGATCACCGTGCCGTGGGTCACGCCACCGATATGGACTTGCTGATAGCCGGCCAGCGTCGTGTTTGTGACGGTGGCGTTCCAGACGTCCTGATAGCTTCCTGCCGTGATCGTCGAGTTGGTGGCGGTCCCGCCAAAATAGACGTGCTGGATGCCGCCGTTCGACACGACCGTGCCGACCGCGTTGCCGTATGTATATTGGGTACCGCCGACGATCGCGGAGTTGTTTGTCGTTCCTCCCGATTCGACCCAGATGACGCTGCCAGGGCCAATCGCGGTCGCGCCGCTAACCGTACCCCCGTTCGCAATGTCGAGCGTGGCGGTAGGCAGGACAATGTAGGTGTTGGAGGACGGCGCTGAAACCGTCGTCGTTCCTGTGGTCACAAATTCGGTGGTCATTTTCTATGCCTCAAGTTGTGATGGGTGGGACTAAGGTTCTGAAACTTGCTTGGCCGCCCAGCCCGCCACACATGCGATGAGGACAGCGCTCAACTAACCCCGGCATATAACATAGTATTCCTGCCCTCGAATGATATTTTGATATCACTGCCGCGACGCGTGCGCGTTATATTGCGCTGCTGTGCCAGCGCCCGGCGGTACGATATGCCCGCGCATGCGTGATCGCCTGCGTCAGCGACGGCTAAATCATGCCAAGCGGGCTCAGATGACAATCAAAATCGCTGTGAAATTGGTCGTCCGCGACCGGTCGCGCAGTAGCCTGCCACGAGCGAGGCGCGTGTGCCCTCCGGTCCCAATGCGTGGATAACAGATAACATTCGTATGTTGACGGCCGGCTGAGCCGGTCCGGCGGCCCGAATGCCGGTGGTCTGGTCAGTGGCCTGCGGCGGTCGAATCGGGCCGCGGCTGATCGAGGCGGAAAGACACCCAGACGTTGGGATCGGCCGGGGATTGCCGCGTCAGATATCGGTAATTCGTCTCGTACCAGAACAGGACTTCCGGGGTCTGGTTATCAAGGATCAGTTCGCCCCGGTCGGTGCGGATGGTCAGCACGGCGTGGAGGCCCTCGTTCGATCCCTGCTCTCTCACCGTCGTCACCAGCAGGGCGCTTGTCGGCCAACCCAGCTTGGCGAGCAATTTTCGCTTCAGGAGAACGATATCCTCGCAGTCGCCGCGGTCGAGCGGCAAGGTCCATCGCTCTGTCTTGCCATAAAGACTGGCATCGCTAGTCCATTTCACCCGGTCGTTGGCATGTTTGTTAACCGAGAACAATTCCCGCATCAGTTCGGGCGTCAGGATCACATCGCGCGGCGCGCCGATGTCAGGCCTGCACTCTTCCGGGGTCTCGGCGCAGAATTGCAGCCAACCGCTCGGCGCCTTTGCGATATCGCCAAGTGCGGCGAAAATGACGGGCCTGGCGAGAAAGCCGTGGGCCGGCAGCGAGACGAACAGGAGAGCAGCCGCAAGCGTTCCCGCGATCATCCTGCAGGTATTTGCACCCGCAGTGCGGCTCTTTCGCTTGCGCATCGACATGAGGTTCCCCGTTCTGGCTTTCGGGGAAGTTGGCAGAAAGACCTCGCGATCCCGCTAAGCAATTGCTTCAAATTGCGTCGATCGTGAATGTCGCTTACCTCGCGCTGCCTGCGGATGACCGCTTACGTCGCGTTAACCGCGGCCGATCAGGCGGCGTGGAATATCATCGAAAGTTTCATCGGTCCGCACACGGGCTGCGCAAGCCTGTGCGCTCTTTGACACGAGCGTGACAATTGGATGCCATTGAGCGTTGCTTCGAAAAAAATCTTGCCGGGCCGACGCCTTGACGCGTCGATCACCGCAGCCAATAGGGAGGGCTGTCAATTAGCAGGTGTTCTCAATGCTCATAGAGGAGGATGCAAGCGGACTTCAGGAAGCGAGATCGATCGTCGTGACGTCAGTACCATCAGCGGGGATTCAGACCGGCTTCGCCCGGCTGGTTCGTCCGCTTCGTTTTGCCGGCTTTGTCGGTCTGCTCGCGATCATCGCCTTGTCCCTGGTGCCGGCCGAATGGAGGCCGTCGACCGGCCTTGCGAAGGAACTCGAACACGGCATCGCATACTGCCTCGTCGCTGTTGTCCTCACGCTCGCAGGTCTTGCCCGTTGGCCGCAGATTCTGTCCATCGTCGTGCTGGCGGCGGCGTTGGAACTCGGCCAGCGCCTTGTCCCGGGCCGCGATTCCAGTCTGACCGATTTCCTCTTGAGCGCGTCAGGCGCGCTCGTCGGCTTTGGACTCTGTTCGCTGGTACCCGGTCTGATCTCTCGTGACTACGCCTGGTACCGGCTCGGTGATCCCGGTCCTTTTCGATCCAAGGCGATCGCTGCGATCGTCGCCGTTGGTGTACTGGCGGTCGGAGTTAGCATTGCGGCCGCGCCCGGTACGGGCGGCTGGCTTGGCGCGGGACTGGCGATCGTCATGCTGGCGATCGCCGTCGTGGACGGGCAGCACTTTGTTATCCCCGATCCCTTGAATGCAGCCGGGCTCGCGCTGGGCTTTGCCAGTTCGGCTGTGTCGGGGCAGGGCGATCTGGTCGCGGCGATGGCGGGGTCCGGACTACGCGCTGCCGTTCTGGCGCTTTCGTTCCTGGCTCTGCGGCTGACTTATGTCCGGCTGCGTGGCCGCGGCGGGATCGGACTCGGCGATGTCAAGCTTGCGGCTGTTGCGGGAGCCTGGCTCGATTGGCCGGTGATGCCGATCGCAGTCGAGATTGCGGCGCTCTCGGCAATATCCGTCTATGCACTCCGCCGCTACCTGCTGCGCCATCCCCTTTGGTCGGGCAGCCGCCTGCCGTTCGGGTTATATTTTGCCCCGGCAATATGGATTGGCTGGCTGCTGCACACAACGCTGATGCAGGGTTGGTGACTGATCCCGCTGTCTCACATCAAAACGGGGAATCCGCCGGCCATCGCACGGCATACCATTGCCCTTCGGCAATCTGGTCACGGCTCATTTTCGACGCCACCGCATTGCGGAGCCGCGCGTAATCATCGCGCAGCCGCTTTGGAGCCCGGGATGCAGCGAGATTGAGCCACTTGTAGGCGGCGACCGTGTCCAGCGGAACGCCCTGACCCTTGTCGTAGGCCAAGCCGAGCAGATACTGCGCCGTGGTGTCGCCCTGTTCGGCGGCCAGCCGATACCAATGACTTGCCGCATCGTAGTTCTGCGGGACGCCCTGACCGGTCGCATACATGAAGCCGAGCATGGCTTGTGCGCGCGCGTGCCCGCGTTCGGCGAGCGGCACAAGTTCAGCTGCTGCTCGATTGTAGTCGCCGCGTAGGAATGCTGCGTTGCCCCTTGCAAGCGAATCCGCGTAGCACGGCGTCGCCGCGGCAATCACGACGGCAGCGACGCAAGCAATCAGTTTCATTGACCTGTACATACCCGCCCTACTGTCGTCTGACTTGCCGTCCCCGATCGGTTTCACGTCTGTTCAGCGATATGTGGCCGGTGCTGCGCGCCGGGAGCCGACCGCGCCGATCGTGCCGCGCAGCTTCGTGCGCAATTCCTCCGCGACAAAATGCGCGTCCATGCCGTCGCGGATGATCTTCGGCCTGATGAAGATGATCAACTCCGTGCGCTTGATCGCCTTGTCGTTCTGCGTGAATACGTCGCCGAGCCCGGGAATCTGGTCAAGAATGGGAATCCCCTGGCGGCTGCGGTTCGTGGTGTCGCTGATGAGGCCGGCAAGGAGAACGGTCTGTCCGCTTGCGACCGAAACTGCGCTCCGCACCTTGCGCGTCGATACTGTGGGCGTAAGTGAATTTGTCGGGGTCGACGACGAGGAAGTGGAGGATGACGAACCATTCACGGGATTGCTGATCTCCTGCTCGATATCGAGCCGGACATTACCGTTGGCATTGATGCGCGGTGCAACGCGAAGGATGATTCCGGTGCTGCGATAATCGGTGGTATTGGCAACCGTGTTGTTTCCCGTCAGCACGGTTGCGCTGCCGGTCTGGATCGGAATCTCGTCTCCGACCTGCAGGGTGGCGACCTGATTGTCGATCACGACCAGCGAGGGGTTGGACAGGACCTTGACGTCGGTGACAGCATGCAGGGCGCTGATGATGCCCCGCGGCGTTGTTGCCGGTCCGACGAGGAAGTTGAAGCCCGGAATGGCGCGATTGAGCACGACGTCCTTCACGCCGTTGATCAGCGCCGACGATGCCGAGTTGCCCACCGAGCCGACATCAGGTTTGAGTCCGAGATCCCGGCTCATGATATAGGACTGCACACCATACTGCAGGTCGTCGGTGAGCGTGACTTCGGCGATCGTGGCATCGATGGCGACCTGCAGCTGCGGCTGATCGATCTGACGTACGGTCTGTTCAATGATGCTGTATTGCTCCTGGCTGGCGTAGATCAGGAGCGTGTTGTTAACGGTGTCGGCGGTGATGCGCGCACCCTCCAGCACGCTGCCGGCGCCGCTACCGCCCGCGGTTCCGCCGCGGGCCCCGGCCTGGCTGCCGCCGGAGCTGGAATTCTCGAACAGGCTGCCGCCTTGTGAGGTACCGCCAGCCGCACCATAGCCGGACTGCGCGCCACCGGTTCCTGCGCTTCCGGCGGTGCGAGAACTCGCTCCGAAACCGCCCGACGATTGACCGCTGGAGTTTGCCGAGAGGCGGCTCAGCGGCGTGCTTCCGCTGGAGCTTGCGGACTGACCCGACCCGGGGGCGGTCTGGCCGGTGCCGCTATCCAGCACCGACGAGGATGCCGATCCTCCACCGCCGCCGAAGATGTCGTTGAGCACGCGGGCGATCTGTCGGGCCTCGCCATACTTCACGTGATAGACATGGATCGCCGAACGGCCCGAATTGGTGGTGTCGAGGCGGGCGATCCAGGTCTCGACGCGGCGGAGAAGTTCGGGCTTGCGTGTGACCACGAGCACTGCATTGGTCCTGGGCATGGCCTGAAACTTGATGACGTTCTGGGTCATCCCGCCCTCGCCGGCATCCACGATCTTCTCCAGTTCGGCGATGATCGGCACAGGGTTGCTGTTCTGCACGGGAAAAATTCCAACCGATTGCCCCCGCATCCAGTCGGCGTCAAAGCTGAGCACGAGTTCGACGGCGTTGCGTCGTTCGCTGCCGCTACCCTGCACGAGGATCAGATTGCGGTTGGGGTCGGCCCGAACCATCCCCGGCTTCGTGGCGAAGCTGTCGACCAGTTTGACCACCGTCTGCGCCGATACATATTGTAGCGGCACCACCGAGATTCCGTAGCCCGGTTCCGTACGTTCGGCAGTATCGACAGGCCCTGCACCGACCGCATCGGCCTGAGGCATCAGGCGGTAGGCGGCGTTGTCTCGTACCAGCGCGAACCCGGAAACTCGAAGCGCGTTTTCGAGCGCGAACATGACGTCGGACTTCGGGATCGGACGAGCGGAGGACAGGCTGATGTTGCCCTGCACGCGGGGGTCGATGACATATCCGACCCCGAGTATGTCACCCAGGACAACCTTGGCTACCGATGCGACCGGCGTGTTGTTGAAGTCGAGTTCATAGCCATCGCCGCTCGCGACAGCCTGTGGCGATGACGAAGCGGAAGCGGGCGACGGCGCATCGGCTGCCGCCTCGCCCGAATAGATGACCGGCTTTGCCCGGCGGCCGGTAGAAAGCTGGGTCTGCTGAATCTGATTCGGATAACGCGGCAACAGGTCGATCGATCGGACCTTTTCGAAGACGTCGGGATCCTGGGTATCACCCCTGTCGGCGACGCCGGTGATCGTGTTGCACGCCGCAAGTAACGCGCAAACCGCGCCCCATTGGGCGAACAAGCCGATCCGGCGCGCTGTTCGGCCCACTATCTGCCTCACCGTACCCTGACTACGTGCACCAGCCTGCGGGGCTGCAGGCGGGAGACCCAATGATGATCTCTTAACTATCGTATGTGACAGCCATGTGTGAATCGTTCACCTCGACAATGTCACTGCTTGTCCGAGGCATAACATGGGTTGAATCCGGCGATTTCTGCCGAAGCTGCCGGCCCCGAGTTTCGTGCGAGGGCACTGATTATCATTCAAAGTGTTAAGAAACGCGGGCCGCGATATAGGTGTCACATTTGTAACAACAATGCCGCGATAAATTGCGTCCCGCCTCCGGAATTTCCGGAACTTTCCATTGGTAGACGTCGATGATCGCTCCGGGTGCGCACGAGTTTGCTGCTCATTTCTGTCAGAAGACGGGTTTGGTGGCAGAAATCGATACGCTCGGCGGGGGCGGCGCCGAAGGCGGCCTGCGCAAGCTCTGGGAAATGAGCGAACTGTCCGCCGGCGAATTCGCCGATGAGGTTGCGCGCTTCTATGGCCTGCCTCGCACCACGCTCCAGGACCTGATCGCGGCACAGCCCAGCGTGCAGCAATTTTCGCGCCGGTTTCTGCGCGATATGGCGGTTTTCCCTCACCAGTCCGTGAACGGTCAGGCCATCGTCGCGGTCGCCGACCCCAGCGACACCGCATCGATCCGGGCGGCAGGAATCGTGCTGGGGGCGGCGCCCTCGATCAAGATCGCTTCATTCGAGGATATCGCAACCGCACTCGATCAGCGTCTCGGTGAAGACCCTACGCCGGGCGCCGAACAGATCGGCAGCGACGCAGCGCAGGACGACGATATCGATAATCTGCGCGACCTGGCGAGCGGTGCTCCCGTGGTCCGGGCCGTCAACGATTTGTTCGAGACTGCGGTGGAACTGCGCGCCAGCGACATTCACATCGAGCCTAGCCGCTCTTCACTGGTCATACGGATGCGCATTGACGGTCTTCTGCGCGTCGTTCCGACCCCGAGCGGCATTCCCCCGCAAGCCATCATCTCACGGCTAAAGATCATGGCGGGACTTAACATAGCCGAGCGCCGGTTGCCACAGGATGGGGCCGCACGGTTACGGGTCGCCCGTGCGGAGATCGACATGCGCGTCGCCATCATGGCCGCGCAGCATGGCGAATCCGCCGTCATTCGCCTGCTGCCGAGGGATCGGGGGCTTCTCTCGTTCGAGAAGCTAGGATTCCTATCGGGCGATGAACACAGGTTGCGCCGCCTGCTGACGCTGCCGCACGGCATGATCATCGTGACGGGACCGACCGGCAGCGGAAAAACCACGACATTGGCGACCATTCTTTCGCTTCTCAACGAGCCGACGCGAAAGATCCTCACGATCGAAGACCCGGTCGAGTACGAAATCCCCGGCATCGCGCAATACCAGGCCAAGCCTTCCATTGGACTGACGTTTGCGGCCGCCTTGCGTTCGTTCGTTCGCCAGGATCCGGATGTCATCATGGTCGGCGAGGTCCGCGACGGTGAAACGGGACATGTGGCGGTTCACGCCGCGCTGACCGGCCATCTCGTGCTGACGACGCTGCATACGGAGACGGCGGCGGCCGCGGTGCCGCGCCTGCTGGACCTTGGAATAGCGGCGTTCCTGCTGCGGTCAACGCTGCGCGCGGTCATCGCCCAACGGCTGGTCCGCCAGTTGTGCGACCGGTGCAAGTCGGGCCGGGCGCTGACAGCCTCCGACTTTGACGCCGATCCCCGCTACGCGGCCGTCGGACTCGCAATCGGCGACGACATTTTCGAACCGGTCGGATGCGAGCGCTGCGGCGGTGTCGGCTATCGCGGCCGCTGCGGCGTCTACGAGGTGCTGGAGATCAACGAAGAGGTCCGCCGGCTGATCGACTCGCAATCCGACTGGGCCTCGATCGACAAGGCGGCCATTCGCAATGGAATGACCACCATGATCGACGACGGTCTGGCCAAGTGCCGGTCCGGCCTGACATCGGCGGCCGAAATCCTGCGCGTGACCAGCGTGCGGTGACGAGATGCCCAACTTCACATATCGCGCGCTGACCCAAAATGGAGAGGTCGTGTCGGGATCGATCTCCGCGGCCAGCCTGGCGGAGGTGTCGCAGCGCATCGAGTATCTCGGACTGGTCGTGATAGATACTGCTCCGGAGAGGGGAGCGGCTGGATGGTCGTTTTCGCTGTCGCGACCGCGCGCGGAGGACGTTACAATCTTTACCCGCGATCTCGCCTTGCTGATAAAGGCGGGTGCGCGGCTCAATGATGCGCTGGAGTTGCTCGCCACCGATATGGATGTGGGTCGGCTCCGGCCGGCCATCCTCAAGATCAAGACAGCAATCCTTTCGGGCGAGAGCCTTGCGGAAGCGCTCGGTCGCCACCCGTCGCTGTTTCCCCCCATGTATGTCGCCTTGATCCGGGTCGGCGAGATGTCGGGCACGCTCGACCACATCCTGGAGACGCTCGGTGCAGAGCGGGTGCGCGCCGAGGCGTTGCGTCGCAAGGTGACCGATGCGCTGCAGTACCCTGCCTTTGTGCTGCTGGCGGCAGGCGCCGTCCTGATCTTCTTTGTCATGTTCGTGCTGCCGCAGTTCTCATCAGTCCTGCGTGACTTCAACGCAAAGACCGATCCCGTCATCGAGGCCTTCCTCGCGCTTTCCGATCTGCTGCGCGGTCACGGCACTGAAGTCGTCGCGGTCCTGGCCGGAACCGTCGGAGGCTGCTGGCTGTTGTGGCGAAGACCGGGCTTTCGAACCGGCACCATCACGCAGGTTGCGCGGCTGCCGGTGATATCGTCGGTGGTCGACTTCCATCGTACCGCATTGTTCTGCCGCAACCTCAGTATCCTCTTGGGTAGCGGGGTGACACTCACGGCGACGCTGCGCATTCTGATCGATATCATGTCCGCGACCGGCAATGTGCCTGTCTGGACGGCGATGGCCGATCGCGTTCGTCATGGCGGCAAGCTGTCCGATGCGCTCACGGCCTGTGCCGTCCTGCCAGCCGTCTCGGTGCGAATGCTGCGTCTGGGAGAGGAAACCGGGCAACTGCCGGCTCTTGCCGCCCGGGTCGCCGAATTTTACGAGGCAAAGTTGCAACGTCAGCTCGATCGCATCGTCGGCATCATCGGGCCGGCGGCGATTGTTACCATCAGCATCGTCGTCGGCGGTCTGATCGTTTCGGTGATGTCGGCGCTGTTGTCGGTGACGCAGGTTGTCGGATGAAGAACGGGAACACCACTATGATATTCGATGCCATCAAGGTCGCTCGATCGTCTCGTGGACGCCGCGGGAACGCAGGTCAGGACGGGTTCACGCTGGTGGAGATGCTCGTCGTCATCACCATCATCGGCATGATCATGGCGCTGGTAGGCCCTCGGGTGCTCAACTATCTGACCGAGTCGCGCGTAAAGGCTGCAAAAATCCAGATCCAGAGTTTGAGCAGTGCGCTCGACCTGTTCTACCTCGACGCCGGCCGATTTCCATCGACTTCAGAGGGGCTGGCCGCGCTGGTGCGCCCGGTCAGCGGAATAGCGGCGTGGAACGGACCGTATGTCAAAGGCGCGACGGTTCCCAACGACCCATGGGGCAACCCTTATGTCTACAAGCAGCCCGGAGAGCAGGCTCCCTACGAAATCCGTTCGCTCGGATCCGATGGACAGGAAGGAGGCACGGGAACGGCCACCGATCTCGCTTCCACGCAGAACTAGCGTCGGGAGCGCGGAAGCAGGCTTCAGCCTCCTGGAGATGGTCTGTGTGCTGGCCATGGTTGCTCTGCTGGCCGCCATCGCGCTTCCGCGCGTGCCGATGGCGACGTCGCGCACGCAATTGGAGGCACACGCGGTTGAAGTTGCGACGCTGCTCAAAGCCGACCGAAATGCGGCAATCGGACGCCGGGGGTCGATCGAGGCGGTGGTGGACGCGCGCGGGCGAACTGTCAGGTCGGGATCGAACGCGCGCTTCGTCAGAGTTCCGGACGATGTGGTGTTCGATGCGGTTCTGCCGCAGCGCTGCAATGGTCGGCCGGTGCACTCGGCGATCACCTTCTTTTCGACCGGCATGTCCTGTGGCGGGATGATACGGCTGACGCGATTCGACATTGGATACGAAGTACGGGTGAACTGGCTGACAGGAGCGGTGGAAATTGTCGCGGAGAATGGCCTGTGAGGAGAGCGGTGAGGGTGGCTTCACGATGATCGAGGCCGTCGTCGCGCTCGCCCTGGTGACGGTTGCACTCGCTGCGATCGGATCACTCGTCGCCGCGAACGTACGCGGCGCGCGGAATCTCGAGCAACACGTCGCATTGATGCGAACAGCTCAGCTGATCGTAGCGGGTCTGCCACGCGGCGGCGAACCTGTCCCCGGTAGCCTGGCTGGCGAAGTTTCGGGTCATCGTTGGCAGATGCGCATATCGCCGTTCGTCGGAGGAGGCCCGCTGGTCGGGGAATCGCGGTTCATTCCGCAGCGCGTTGAGCTGCGCGTGCGATCGCCGTCCGGCGCAATCGCCTCATTTGAGACGGTGCGTTTGCAAAGCAGGGGCGATCGTTGACGAAGCCGCCAATCCCGCCGGCCGAGCGCACGGATGCAGGCTTCACCATGTTTGAGGCCCTGGTCGCAATCGCATTGATGGGATTGATACTGGGTGCGCTCGGTACGGTGACGGCGCAGTGGCTGCCTAACTGGGCACGCGGCTTGATTCAGGTCCAGCAGAACGAACAAGTGGCTATCGCGCTCAATCGCCTGGCAGCGGATCTGTCGGCGGCCGAATATGTGGCTGCGAACAGATCGAGGAATGTTCCTCTTTTCCGGGGTGCTGAAAAGACCGTCACATTCGTGCGCCCGGTGCTCGGCCCGAACAGCCGCCCGGGACTTGAGATCGTCAGGATCGCTGAAATGACCGACAGTCGCGGCTCGGCGCTGGTGCGAGTGCGCGCGCCATTTGTCCCGCTTCCGTCCGGAGATGACGCGATCGATCCGGTTCCGTTTGCTGACCCGGTCGTCCTCTTGCGCACGCCATTTCGTCTGTCCTTTGCATATGCCGGGCCCGACGGTGCATGGAGGAGCGACTGGCGCAACTCCGGCGCATTGCCTGCGGCCGTTCGCTTCGACGTCCGGACCGCCGAGCGTGGGCTTGTGTTCTCCACTGCGACCAGGGTCTCCGCCGACATCAGAGCACCGCAGCCCGATCCGGCCAATGAAACACGTAGCGAGGAGGCTCAGTTGCAGCCGAACAATGCACGGACGGTGAGATGATCAATATCGCTTCAACTCGTGAGTCGCCGGGATATTTTGACCGGGGATTCATTGTGGTTGCCGCGCTATGGCTGCTTGCCGCGCTGGCCGGACTCGCCTCTGTCGCGTCGGCCTATATAAGCCAATCGGCCGTAGCGCTCACCGCGCTTGATGCGACAACGCAGTCTGAGCTGCTCGCCACGGCGGGTATCGAGCTCGCAGCCTACGAGCTGTCCACCCCCGCAACGGTCCGTCGTTCGACGCATGGCGGCTTCAGCTTCAGAATGGCGAATTCCAGCGTGGTCGTCGAGTACATGTCGGAGAACGCCCGTATCAACCTCAACATGGCAACACCTGCCATGATCGCCGGATTGTTCGCGGCGCTCGGCGTTTCGCCCGAGGAAGCCGGCCAATTTGCCGCTCGAGTCGTCGCATGGCGAAGCGCGCCGAAGCCGAACGCGCCGGACGAGGAGGAACAACTATATCGCACCGCCGGACTGACGTACTTGCCGCGCCGCGCGCCTTTCAACAGTGTCGAAGAACTCTCACTGGTGCTGGGCGTGCCGGCAGCGATCGTTGAACGCGCGCTGCCATTTGTGACGATCTATAGCGGTATCGCTGAAGTCAACGTGCTGGATGCCGCTCCGGAAGTCCTGGCTGCGCTGCCTGGCATGACGCCGGGGAGACTCGACGCATTCCTGAACGCGCGCGACTCGTTGCCACCGGATAACCCCGAGTTCGTCCTCGGTGCTTTGGGCGGCAGACAGCCGGGTGCAACGGTGTCCGGCAGCGATGCCTACCGGGTTCGCATGCGCATCACGCTTCCCGACGGCCGGCAAAGCAGGCCGGAAGGGGTCATCCTGATTCTGGGACCCGGCGAGAAGGAAATCTATCGGATCTTTGTCTGGCGGGACGAGGTTGACCAGGGAGAGCTGCAGCGAGCGGCAGAGACCCGATGAGCGTTCTTGCCGACATAGCAACGGCATTCTCCTTGTGGATCGATTCCATCGCCCGTGTCGTGAGCATCCCGCTGGCAAACGCCAAACCGGTTCGCCGCATCGAGGTCGTCGAAGATGAAGAGGGCGTCTTCACCATGCGGCTCGCGCCAAGGACGAGGGCAGGAGACGGCAATCTGCCTCCGTGTCGTGTCGACCTGGCGAATGGCGCATTAGGCAGTCCACTCTCGCCGGAGTGGGCAGCCGCGGTTCGGGGTGGGGTGGTCGACCTGGTGTTGCTACCGTCCCGTTTTGTCTCGCGTCCGCTTGAACTGCCGAGTCGGGCGGCAGAGTTCCTCGATGGGATCATTCGAGCGCAGATCGACCGGCTTACACCCTGGAACGCAGCCGATGCGGTCTATCGTTGGACTCGTCCGCGCGAGGTCGCCGGCGAACGCATTGCGATGACTGTTGTGGCAACCGGGCGCGCGGCAGTGGATTCGTTCGCGCAGGCATTCTCCAGCCTGGGCGCCGCCGGCGTCGAGATTTCGACCGTGACATTGGAGCAGGACAGGATCAGCTTCCATGACGAGCGAGCCGCGGGGCAGACGGGCTTCGGCCGTGTGCGGCTTGCTCTGGTCGTCGGGTTGGCATTGACGGCGCTGTTGGCGGCGCTGTCGATTGGCGCAGGCGGGTTCATCGCTGACTCCTACGATGCAGAGCACCAGCAGATTCAACGGCGGATCGCTGAACGGCGGGCGATCCTGCGAGGCAACCAGGCAGGCCAGGGCAGTTCACAGCTCGAACTTCTTGTCCGTCGCAAGCAGACCACACGGTCCAGCGTGTTGGTCATCGAAGCGCTGTCTGCGTTACTGCCTGAACATACCTATGCGACCGAAGTACGATTGGAGGGAGACAAGCTGCAGATCGTGGGCGTCACCCGCGACGCCCCCTCGCTGATTCAAATTCTGGAACAGTCGCCGCACTTCTTGAGTGCCGGGTTCTTTGCGCCGACCACGCGAACGGCCAACGAGCCGGGAGAGCGTTTCCACATCGAGGCCAGACTCAAGCCGCATTTTGGACTTGGCACATGATGAACAAGCAACGGATCGAAGCGCTCCTTGCACGTTTTCCACTGGCTGCGGTCATCAGCTATTTCGCGCTGATCGTTGCGTTCGCGTTCATCGCAATGGACAACGCGCTTCAGGTTCTGCAGCGGCGCGATGCCGTCGTGGCTGCCTCGGAGATCCTGCACCAGATCGAGGTTCGCGGTCCCGCCCGTACGCCGGCGGTTGCAGCGGATGCCGGTATCCCCACCGGCTCACCATTTCTCGAAGGAACGACCGTTTCGGTCGCAGGCGCAGCGCTGCTGCAACGCGTGACGGCGGCCACGCGGCGGGCGAACGGCAATACCTTGTCGTCGCAGGTCGACCTCAAGGGACCCATGTCCAAGACAGGCTTTGTCACAGCGACGTCGGTTTTTGAGATTGATCCTGCACGCCTGCAGCCGCTTCTGTATGATCTCGAGGCAGGCATGCCGTTTTTGTTCGTCGAGGAACTGGCAGTGCAGGCGCCGTCAGGTTCCGCGGAGGGCGGCAAACTTCGCGTTGTCCTGGGTGTCTCTGCCCAGCGGCAAGGCTCAAGGTGAACGCTGGATATGCATGGCGGTTTGAGACTTCCGGACCCGCACCTCCCTGGGCTCAGGCGTTCTCTCAGGAGCGATGCACTGGTACGGGTGCCGTCATCGCAATCGGCTTCGCAACGGTTCTCCATTTCGCCCTTGGTTTGAACAGCAAGAACAGAAGCGTTACTCCGAACGTATCGCCGAGGCTGAGCAACTGCGGTTGAAAGAACGCGCCAAACGACAGGGCGACAAGTCCGCCAAACCGGGCACACGCAAATCGGTGTTGCTGCCGGGTCTTTCCCGAGCGTTCGATTGCTTCAATGCCGGCCGTGACAATGCTGCACGCGAGCAGCAGAATCATCAAGCCGCCTCCGACGACACCGAACTCCAGGAGGGTCTTCAAATAGCCGTTGTGGCCCGACTCGTCGCCGACCGCGCGCTTGAATCCGATGCCGAGCGGATTGTCTGCGATCGCTGCGAGGGCGCCATGCCAGTATTCGTCTCTTCCCGAGAAGCCCGAGGAGAGGCCCCGGGTCGAATCGTCAAGCCCCAGCACGCCGACGACCTCTGATGAAAACAGGGCCCCGGCGGCCAGGGCACCGATTAGCGCCGGAATATTCCAGTGGCTCCTTGAGTTGAAGGTAAGCTCGCACAACACGAATGCGGCAACACAACCGATCAGGGCAAAGCGCGAACTTACGAGTGCGATCATCCCGAAGCTCAGGACGCGCACGAGGATTCCGAGGATGCCCGGGCGGAACTGCGCAAAGATGAACGCCGCAAACAAAGGCGCGGCAAAGAGGTTCGGCTGGATGCCGCCGATGTTTCGACCGTTTGGCCACCCCAGAATCGCGATCGCCGAAATGCCGAACATGCACAGGATGATGGACGCCACGCCGACGCATCTTTCGAAATCATTGGGATCAAGTGTCCATAGAACAGAGAGCGCCAGCACCGTGACCAGCAGCAAAACCGTGTAGAAGATCCCAATCAGCGCGGCCATCTCCTGACCGTGTAGCTGGAGCGCGAATGATATGCAGACAATGAGCAGAATGGCGAGCTGCGCCGTGTTCAGGTTGCCAATGGCCGATCGAAGGCGCGAAGGATAGGCGATGCAAACCGTTGCCAGGAACATCAGCAGGCCGCTAGCCTGGCCAATCAAAGCGGTCCGGCTACTCGCGAATTCATGAACAAGCTCGGCGAGGTCGTAGCTGTCGTTGATCATCGGGTAGCTTACGAGCGCGCACCAGGCCCAGAATGCAATCGATCCCGCGATTCCGGGTTGAGCTCGGCGATGACGCAGGTTCATGCTGGAACGCAAATATGGTCGGGAGGCAGGCCTGCCCGGTGACGTTCCATCATGAGCGCGTATGCGCTCTCGAGATGCCTCGCAAATCGCGCCGTATCGAACAGCGGCGTCGTCAGTCGGTGGCAGGCAAGCCGGGCCTTCAGGCCAGCGAGTTTGGCGGGGTCTCTTGCCAAACCGATCGCCAGTTCCTCGTACCCGGCAAGTGTGGTCGTGACCAGTTCCGGCAGGTCAATCGCGTTCAGCAGGCTGGCCCCAACGCGGGCGGCGAACGTATCGCCGAGACAGGTCACGATCGGAACGCCGCACCATAGTGCGTCGCTGCCCGTTGTATGCGCGCCGTAGGGAAGCGTATCGAGGAATAGATCGGCGCAGCGATGCCGCGCCAGGTGCTCGGCGTTGGGCAGCCGGAGCGCGAACACCAGCCGTTGCGGCGCGACGCCTCTAGCAGCGGCCTCCCGGCGCAGGTTGCTCGACGCAGTCGGATTTTCCTCGAAGAGCCAAAGCACGCTGTTCTCGACCGCGCCGAGAATCCGCATCCAGCAAGAAAAGACATCCGGCGTGATCTTGTAGTTGTCGTTGAAGCAGCAGAAGACGAACGCATTCTCCGGCAGCCCATGCTCCGCGCGAACCGCCGGCGCATCCGCGATCGCACGATGCCGATCATTCGCCTGATAACTGTCCGGGAGCCACACCACCTTCTCGGCATAGCAATCGTAGGCATGCTCGGGAATAACGTGCCGATCGGCGATAATGTAGTCGATGAAGCCGGCGCCAATGGTGCCGGGAAAGCCGAGATAATTCACCTGGATCGGAGCAGGGCGCCTGGCAAGAACCCCGGTTCTGGCGTCCTGCGTGTACCCTTTCAAGTCGATCAGAACGTCGACCTCCAGAGCCTTGATCCGGTCCGCAATCTGGTCGTCCCCGAGCGGCCTCGCGTCGACGAAGCGATCGAACGATGCTTCGACCCGCCGCCGCATGTCCGATTTGTCGTTCGGGCCCACGGAGATGGCGGTGAACTCGAAACGTGACTTGTCGTGATGCTCGAATACGCCCGCCATCAATCGCGACGTCGCGTGTTCATGGAAATCCGCAGAGAGATAGGCGACATGAACGCGTGCGCGGTTGCGGCGCTGCCCGCGCCAGACCAGATCGCGGGCCGCGGGAAAATTGGTCTCGATCCATCGACGGGCACACCGGAGTTGCTCGGCCGCCGTCGAGGGGATGGCGGCGAGCATGAATGGCGCGACGAGCTTTTCGTCCCGGACCGACGATCTCACGGATGCACAGGCGGCCTCGAAATCCGACCAATCGCAATGGTGCATTCTGACACGCAAGCATGCAGCGGCCACACCGGGCGCATCGGGATTGAGAGCGAGCACCTTGTTCCAGTCGGCCAGGGCTTCGTCATAACGCTTCTCGAGATAGGACACCTGGCCGCGCGCCAGCCATGCGTTCGCCGTGCCCGGATTCAGCGCAACGGCTCTATCGATGGCGGCGCGAGCGTCATCATGATGGCCGAGCGAAAGCGACAACATCCCGCGACCGAGCCACGCCTCGGCGCAAGCAGAATCGGCGGTGAGCGCCCGATCGAAGGCACTTTGCGCGTCGCGATGTTGTCCCGATCGAGCGAGGACATTGCCGTGCCCCGACCATGCCGCGGCGTACTCGGGCCGGATAGCGAGGGCGCGGTCGTAGGCCGCTGCAGCCTCCTGCAGGCGATCGAGATCAAGAAGCGCATTGCCGCGGCCGACCCATGCTTCGGCGAAGTCGGGTCGGAGCGACAGGGCCTTCTCCATGGCCGCTAATGCCTCGTCGGGGCGCGCGAGCTGGATCAGGGCGTAGCCGCGCCCAAGCCACGCCTCTGCGAAGCGGGGCCGTATCGCCAAGGCCTTGTTATAGGCCGCGATGGCGTCGTGATAGCGGCGGTCGGTGAAGTGAATGGTGCCCTTGTCGAGGTGAGCCTCGGCGAGTTGCGGGTTCAGCCGCAATGCCGCGTCGTATGACGCGAGCGCCGCTTCGTGTTGCCTGGTCTTGGCAAGTGCGGACGCCAGCATGAAGTGTGCCGGGAAATGGCTGGGGTGGTGCAGCAGAAGGCGCGTCAGTTGTGCGATCGCCTCCGCATGACGGCCTTGCGCCAATAGCGCCGCGGCGCTCGCATGCAACAACACCGCGCTGGCGGGAGCGGACTGAAGGCCCTGCTGGCACAGTCTGATCGCGGCATCGTGCTCGCCGGCCCGGTGCAAAATCGCCGCGTAGTTCTCGACGAACTGCAGGTTCATCGGGGTAGACCGCAGCGAGCGGTCCATCAGCGACTTCGCGCGACCGATGTTCCCCGCCGCGGCCTCGGTGACACCCAGAAAATGTAACGCGTCGAGGTTGTTGGGATTCTGGTCTATGATACGACGATACAATTTGGCGGCGGCCGCGAGATCCCCTTTGTTATGCAGGGAAAGCGCCCGATCAAGTGTCTGCTGCTCGTTACGCATCGCCGCCCGTCCAACCTTGCCATATTAGGAGTCCTTTTAAACAAGACTGTGACACTCCGGGCGCGCGATAGCGTTTCGACAGGCGATATCATGCGGAAATATTCGGTATCATTGCATGTGATGTTGGTCTACACGGAGGGCGACTGATCAACTCTCCGGAACGGCGGTTGGCTCTCCGAAAAGACGATGCTTGAACCAAGCGCCGAGAACTCCCATCCGTCGGGATTGATGAAGAGCCTGGCCGCTTCGCCACGTGCGCAAAGACCACGTGTAGCCGCCTGGTTGAGGCTAGCTCACAGTCAACGACCGCAGATACTCAACATTGGACTGCTGATCGCCGGGCTTGCTCTCGGTCAGGGATCCATATTCATCGCCCAGACGACGCTGCTGGCGATGGCCGACTACGAGCTGCTTGCCGCATTCGGTACGCACTACTCTTTTGCCATTCTGGCAATCATTCTGGTCGATGCTGGTGCGACCACCAGTCTCGCCCGGGTCGTCGCCCACACGTCGGCCGAACCGAAGTCACGTGATGAGGTGTGGCGGATCTTCTGCGAAACGAGCGTGATCAGGTTCCTGGTCGCCTCGCTCATCGGTGCTGCGGCCGCCGCTTATGCCTTGGGATTTTCATCCGATGGTTTTTCGAGATGGTACGTGGCTCTGGCACTTCCCGGGTTGCTGCTGTGGACCGTGAACGGCGTTGGCCTGCTTGATGGTCTCAGGCTCAGCGGCATCAGCGGCATGACGGGAGCGGCTGCATACATTGTAACTGCGGCGGGTCTTGTCCTGGCGAAGCAAAGGTCGGCAGAGGCGGCGGGCGCGATTCTGGGTGGCGCCTTCTCGGCAGGTTACCTCCTGACGCTGGGCGCGCAGTGGATCGCGCTCGGGCGCAGAGGGTGGTTCCCGCGGCTGCAGAAGATTACGCGTGCCGGTTTGGTCAGGTCGCTCAAAGACGGCGTCGCCCTGTCGTTCCAGATCGTGCCGGGGCAGATCAATATGCGGGTGCAGCTCGTGTTGAGCACGGTCTACCTTGGCGCGGAGACGACCGCTCTCTTCATCTACGCCAAGCAGATCGTGACGGCATCCACCCAAATCGTCGGGTTTGTTCTGCGTGTCGAGTTTCCTGGCTTGGTCGAGAAACTGGCTGCGCCGGGGAAGCAGACCCTTGCCAACGTCCTGGATGCGCAGAGGATGGCGCTCTATTGCGCTGTTGTCTTTGCAGTGGGTGCAACCGGGATCGCGGGCGTCGCGGCGGCGGTGCCGGATTTCAGCCTGCACCGGGCCGCAGTGATCATCGCTTCATTTTCACCTACGATACTGAGCCTGTCAGTCTCGCTGATGATGATCCAGGCGCTGGCTGCGCTGGGCGCCTACACCGCGATAGCAAAGATGCTTGCAGTAAGCTCGGTGCTGGGAATGCTGGTCAGTTACGCGTTGATTTCCAGGCTTGATGCGTACGCGCTGGTGCTGGGAGAAGTGACCTTCCATCTGGTGAGCTTTTATATCGTCTATCGATATCTGCGACGCCGGAACTGACCGGATCCGCCATTTCAGAATGCATGCGATCGCGACGGCGTGATGGCCGTTTCATTCCTTTTCGGACGCGGCGCCCCTCACGTTCGGACGCAGTTGTTGATTCGCGAACCTGCCGCCCGGTGATTCCGGCCTGCGGCGGCTGCCGGTCGTGACTTGTTCGATGGAGCGAACGGGCGGTGGTTGCACGGATCGGCGCGGGTGGGGGGCCGCCGCCGCTGCTCGCTGTGGAAGGGCGGACAGGAATTCGAGTTCGAGCGAACGCATGATCGATACGCGATCCCATTTGTGTTCGGCGCGGACGCGTGCGACGGCGCCCAGGCGGGCTCTCATGGGTTCGTCCCCGGCCAGCGCGAGAACCGCAGTTGCAAGCGCCTGCGCGTCGCCCGGAGAGATGACGAGACCGGCGCCATTCATCTCCAGGGCGATACCCGTCCCGGGCGCCGCCATTGCGACAGCCGGACGCCCGGAGGCCAGCATGCCCGCAAGCTTCGAGGGCAGCACCAGATCGGAGATCTGGGTCTTTTGCGGCAGCAGATGGATGTCTGCCGTATTGAGCAGTTCCGAGACGCGCTCCTGGGGCTGGAGGTCGAGGAAATGCACATTGCTCAGGCCATTGGCCATCTCGACCAGAGTCGGCTTGACCGGGCCGTTTCCGCAAAGGACGTAATGCACGGATGGATGACTTTTTCCGGTTGCGGCGGCGGCTTCGATGATCAACTCCAGGCCCTGCTTGTTTGACATCGCTCCGGAGTAAAGCGCCACGATATCGGTGGGCTTCAGGCGCAGCTCCGAGCGGAACCTGGTCTGATTGGATCCGGGGACGATCGCGCTGGTGTCGATCCAGTTGCGGAATTCCAGCAGCTTTTCCGGTGCAATCCCCTTTTGCTCCAGGCAGCGCATCATCTGCGGCGAGATCGTCGATATGCAGTCGAACAAACCCAGTATCCACCGTTCGACTGCAAGCATCAGCTTGTGTGTAGCGGTGTCTTTCCGCAACAGCCCGAGTTCGAACGCCGCGTCCACTTCCAAGTCCTGGACATGGAGCCAAGAAGTCGCTCCGGTCATCCTGGCAGCCAGTCCCGCGATCGGAGCGGAGAGTAGCGACGGCGCGACCGCGAAAACAATGTCGGGGCGCCACCGGCGCGCGCTCCACAGGGCCGGGATCGCAGCCGACAGCAGGAAGGAGCCATGGTGAAGCAGGCGTTTCGCCCCCGAAGGCCGGCTCGGAACGTAGATGGGAGCCCGTGTGATCTCGACATCGTTAAGCCGGTGATGATCGTACCATGTGGAACGATATCCAGGCGGGACCTTCCAGTCGGGGTAATAGGGTGGCGCGGTAACGACGCGGACCTCGTGGCCCTCGGCGACAAGGCTCTCGCAAAGCTCGGTATTATACTTGGCAACACCGATCAGGTCGGGAGCATAGTTTATCCCAATCACCATCACCCGCATGATCGTCCCCGTTTGGCCGAACCGAAGCGCCTCAGCGGGTCCCGCCAGATGCCGATGCCTCAGCGCACTCTTGGGGCCGCGACATCGCCGGGGTGATATCATTTGATGTGTGACAGTATCATAATAATGATACGACGATGAGCAATTGAAGCCATGTGGATATTGGCCGGCGGATGTGTGCTGGGTAATAACGGGCGAATGTTATTCTCACTAAAATCGGCCATCGTTTCTCATTTCTGTTAGCAAAGCCGCTTACTGACCGTCGTCAACCTAACAGCGCGCAGTCGCATCCATTCCACCAGCCGGTCGCTGGCAAATCGATCCCCCGTCGACTGGCGTTGGCGGGCGCCATCCACGTCTGTGCCGTCAGCGAGATCGCCGCGATTCGAGAGGCTTATGATCATGATGCCAACAGTTCTTTCTCCATCCCCCTTGCTGCCAGGTCCCCATGTGGCGACGCAGAGTCGAGGAGGAGGAGGCGCATCTTCACTTTGATTGCCGGGGGGCCAAATGGCTGACGCGATTGGAACGCGCTTCTTTCCGGAAATTGCAGCCGGTGGATTCTCTCGGGTCGATGGCACGGTTCAGTTCTGGCAGCGCGTCCGTGCCTTGGTCCGGCCGGAGTCCGTCGTACTGGATTTCGGCGCCGGTAGAGGCGCCAGCCAGAGCGAGGATTCGGTTGAATATCGGCGCAATATCCTCTCGTTGAAGGGGGGGTACGCGAGCTCATCGGGGCGGATGTCGATCCGGTGGTCGCGACCAACAAGGCTCTCGACCGCGCGCTCGTGATTGGACCCGACGGACGGCTCCCGCTTCCGGACCAGTCGATCGATGTCATTGTTTCGGATTTCGCATTCGAGCATATCCAGGATCCGGCGAAGGTCGCTCTTGAACTCGATCGCGTGCTCGTTCCCGGTGGTTGGATCTGCGTGCGAACTCCCAATCGCTATGGCTATATCGCCCTGGCCAATCGGTTGATCCCCGACCGGCTGCATTCCCGGTTGATTCAGTCAGCTCAATCTCAGCGCAAGAGCGAAGACGTGTTTCCGGCCGTCTATCGTCTCAATACCGCCAGGGCGTTTGGACAGCGCTTCCCCGCATCGCGGTACGATCGCTACGTCATTCCATGGGATGCGGAGCCGGCCTATCATTTCGGGTCGAAGCTGCTGTATTCGTTGTTTCTTGCGATCCAGTACTGCACGCCGGCTCCGTTCAAGACAGTGCTGATGGTGTTCATGCGCAAGCGTTCGGGGTTCATGAGACATAACCGTTTCCCGGAAATCGGCAGCAATGCGTATCGTTAAATTGTAATGTTCGCCTGTTAGAAGCCGCAAGTGTAACATAACAGAACGGTAACGGGGCTGAAGTTTCAAGGGGTTGGACAAGGTGTCAAGCTGCCGGCGGGTCTGGCGGTTTCGTTTGCGGGGTTTCCCGAACTGGCCAAGCGATAGCGTTCGGCTGCATGCGCAGCCGATACCGGCAGCGCGCGGAGCGGAGTCGAATGCGGCCGCCGGCTGGTCAGGCCGAATTGTTCGATGCCGCCAGTGAGCGGCTCCCGAACGCCGGAGCCGCATCGACGCCGCGTGCCGACCTGAGGTCCCTCACCTCGGAGCTGTTCAAAGTGAGGCGGTGCCATGGTCTACACGTCCCCATCCTCATCTGCGGCATTGCCGACGATCGAGCGAGAACGATCCATGGCCGCCGCGAACAGGTGGCAGAGGCCGGTCGCGGAATTCGCCTTTTTGTTTGCCGCGGTGTGGGTGGTGTTCTACGGCGCCTATACTCTGTTGCCGTTTACCCGGCCGGGTTCGGTCGTGATTGCCGATGCGAAGTTCGACGTGATGGTGAAAGGCCAGATGTTCGGTCCGCAGGACCGTTACCGGGTGATGGCCTTCGGTCACAGCAAGGCGCTTACCAGCATGCGCCCGCGCGAACTCGACGCCGCGATGGGACCAGAATTCCGCTCCTACAACCTCGGCCTTCCGGGAGAGGTTCGCATTCTGCCCATTCTTGAAGCCGCCCTCGAAGGGGGGAACGTTCCGACCCACGTACTCCTGATGCTTCCGTGGGACGGCAAGCCCAACCAGCCGGGTCTCATGGACCTGCTGCGCGATGATCCCGCCATCGCCAAGACGCTGCTGCCGTTCCGCACCTTCCCGCGCGACGCAACCCTGTTCCTTTTCGAGAACCGAAACCGTTTGGCGGAAGCGGTGCATGACGTCGACGTGCAGCGCAACAGCATGCTCGAGGAGCGCGGCTGGTTCTTCATCAAGTCGCAGAGCCACTTCAGGAATGACCGGCTGCCGGACGACTACGCACTGCCAAGCGATCGTCCGAACCGCATCGAAGAGCGCAAGATCCCGGAAAAGTCGTTCACGCGCACGCGCCTGGAACAACTTGCAACCAAGTACGGCTTCGAGATCATCTTCATCCCTCTGCCGTATCGCAACGGCGAGTTCAAGTCCGCGCCGGTTGCGGACAATGCGCGGTTGGCCACCCTCTCGGAGCACCCCCGTATCCGTGTTCTCGGACCCGACTATTTCAACTATCCGCCGGCATTCTTCGCGGATCCCCATCACATGAATTTGCAGGGGGCGCTCGCCTACACCGCCGACCTTGCCAGGTTGTTGAAGAGCGGGGCGTTTGACTGATGCTTTTCAATTCCTTCGAGTTCTTCCTGTTCTTCATCACGTTCCTGGTGGTGTACTTCTCGTTGCCGCCCCGTTTCCAGCCGTTTGTGATGCTCATCGGAAGCTACATCTTCTACATGGGCTGGCGGCCGTCCTTTGCGCTATTGCTCGCGCTCACGACCGTGGTCGACTACACGACCGGCCTGATGATGGCGGGCTCCCGCACCGAAGCGGGACGCAAGTGGGCGATGATCACCGCGCTCACCATCAATCTCGGCGTACTGGCAACCGTGAAGTATCTCGACTTCATGATCGCGAACGTGATCGGCCTCGCCGGACTGGTCGGCTATCCCATGCCGGACTACGCGCTCGGCATCATCCTGCCGGTCGGCATTTCCTTCTATACGTTCCAGTCCATCGGCTACACACTCGACGTGTACAATCGACGGATCGAGGCGGAGCGAAACTTCATCGCTTATGCCCAGTACGTCGCCTTCTTTCCACAGCTCGTGGCTGGGCCGATCGAGCGGGCGGCACACATGCTCCCGCAATTCCACCAAACGCATACATTGAAGTTCGAGAACGTTCCTCCCGGACTTTGGCTGATCGGTTACGGCCTGTTCAAGAAGATGTGCGTCGCCGACGCGCTCGCGCCGGTCGTCAACGGCGTATTCGCCGAACCGCAGGCATATTCAGGCACATACAATCTGATAGCGGGATTCGCATTCATCCTTCAGGTCTACGGCGACTTTTCGGGATACTCGGACATTGCCCGCGGTGTCGCCAGGATCATGGGTTTTGACCTGATGATCAACTTCCGCCAGCCTTTCTTTGCGACCAGCATCAGCGATCTATGGCGCCGCTGGAATATCTCGCTGATCTCCTGGTTCCGGGACTATCTGTATTTCCCGCTTGGCGGCAGCAAGGGTGGCGAGTTGAAGGCTGCCCGCAATATCATGATCGTGTGGCTGGCAAGCGGCCTTTGGCATGGCGCGGCATGGACCTACGTCGCCTGGGGCTTCTATTACGGCGTCTGGCTGATCGTCGAGCGTCACTTTACCCGGCATATCTATCCAGAACGCTGGCTCGGCACGAGGCTCACAAGCGTGCTCGGCTGCTTCTGGGCGATCGCGATCTTCACAATCGGCGAGATCATCTTCCGGGCCCCGACCTTTGGCCATGCGCTGGCGATGTTTCAGAGCTTCGGCAGCTTCGGACCGCTGTCATACGGAACGTTCAAGGTTCTCGGCCTGCCGAGCTTCGAACTCGCCCTGGTCTGCCTGTCGGTGCTGATTCTCTTCGTCGTGGATTATCACATTGCCCGCCGGCCGGATCGGCTCGCCGCGCTCGTGGCCGTGCCGCGGCTTCCCATGGTGGCCGGCGTCGGGCTTTGCTATTACGTCCTGCTGTTCGGCGTGATGGGTCGGATCGAATTCATCTACTTCCAGTTCTAGGACCCGAATTCCATGCTGAACAGAGTATCGAACGGCCGCGTCGCGCTCGTGACCGGCATTACCGGGCAGGACGGCGCGTATCTGGCGGAGTATCTGCTCGGCCTCGGCTACACCGTCCATGGCATCAAGCGGCGGTCGTCATCCTTCAACACCGGGCGGATCGACCATCTCTACCAGGACCCGCACCTCGGCGACGTGCCGTTCCGCCTGCACCACGGCGATATGACGGACTCGACCAACCTGATCCGCTTGATGCAGCAGATCCGGCCGACCGAGATCTACAATCTGGCGGCGCAGAGCCATGTGGCCGTGAGCTTCGAGGCCCCCGAATACACCGCGAACGCGGACGCGATCGGCGTGCTGCGGTTGCTCGAGGCGATACGCATCCTTGGCTTGGAACGAGAGACGCGCTTCTACCAGGCCTCTACGTCCGAGCTCTACGGGCTCGTGCAGGAGGTGCCGCAGCGGGAGACGACGCCGTTCTACCCGCGCTCTCCCTATGGGGTTGCCAAGCTGTACGGCTACTGGATCACGGTCAATTACCGTGAGGCCTACGGCATGTTCGCCTCGAATGGCATCCTGTTCAACCATGAAAGTCCGATCCGCGGCGAGACATTTGTTTCGCGGAAGGTCACACGCGCCGTCTCCCGGATTGAGACCGGTCTCGAGGACTGTCTCTATCTCGGGAATCTGGATGCCAAACGCGACTGGGGCCATGCCAGAGACTACGTCGCCGGCATGCACAGCATACTGCAAGCCGATGCGCCCGATGACTTTGTCCTCGCGACCGGCGAAACCCATTCGGTGCGTGAGTTCGTCGAGGCCGCTTTCGCCGAGGTCGATCGCAGGATCGAATGGAAAGGAAAGGGCGTCGATGAGACCGGCGTCGATCGGAAATCTGGGAGGATCCTTGTTCGCATCGATCCCGCCTATTTCCGCCCCACTGAAGTGGACCTGCTGATAGGAGACGCCAGCAAGGCGAAAGAGAAGCTAGGCTGGAGGCCGAAGACGGTTTTCGCGCAGCTCGTCAAGGAGATGGTCGCAAGCGATCTGGCGGCGGCCAGGAAAGAGGCAGCCATTGCCACATACGCCATTTGAATTGGACGGGAAGACCGTATTCGTCGCCGGGCACCGCGGCATGGTCGGCAGCGCACTGCTTCGGCGGCTCGCGCAGGAGGGGGTGAAATTGCTGACTGCCGGGCGGGCCGAACTCGATCTGCGCGATCAGGCCGCCGTGCGCGAATGGTTCGCCGCCAATCGGCCGCAGGTGGTGTTCGTCGCCGCGGCGAAAGTCGGTGGTATTGCCGCAAACAACGCGTTGCGTGGCCAGTTCATCTACGAGAACCTTGCCATCACGACGAACATCATTCATGCGGCCTACGCCAGCCGGGCAGAAAAGCTGATGTTTCTGGGATCGTCCTGCATTTATCCCAGATTGGCCGCGCAACCGATCTCCGAGGATTCGTTGCTTACGGGCCCACTGGAGCCGACCAACGAACCCTATGCGATCGCGAAGATTGCAGGCATCAAGATGGCGGAGGCCTATCGGAGCCAGTACGGCGTGGACTTTGTCAGTGTGATGCCGACCAACCTTTACGGCCCCGGCGACAACTATCACCCGGAGCACAGCCACGTCGTTGCCGCCCTGATCAGGCGTTTCCATGAGGCCAAGCTGTCCAAGGCCCCCAGCGTTGTCGTTTGGGGGACAGGTGCGCCGCGACGCGAGTTCCTTTATGTCGATGACCTCGCTGACGCCTGTGTGTTCCTGATGAAGAACTATTCGGACGCTGGGCCGATCAACATCGGGACCGGTGAAGACATCACAATCGCCGAGTTCGCTGCCGAGGTCGCCGTTACCGTCGGATATACGGGCGAAATCGAATTCGATGCATCCCGCCCCGACGGGACACCCCGTAAATTGCTCGACGTCGGCCGCCTGTCACGGCTGGGCTGGCGAGCAAGTACGTCGCTGCGCGATGGATTGCGGCTGGCCTACGGCGCCTTTCTCGACAACGAGGCCTTCGACAAGAAAAACGCCGCGGCCGATCTCGTTACTTCTTGAATTCTGGATCGGTGGTGTGTTTTCGGGCGGGGCGGGTAACGCCGGGAACGCATCGTGGTCATTGCTTGATCATGTGAAAATACATCATCTCGCCGTTCAGGTTTGGCGCACTCGCAACCTTGAACCAGATGCGGTTGATTGCCATCCGGAGCGAAAAGAAGCGATAGCCGCGTTCGCTATCAGCGCTGCGTTCGGTCTCGTAGCTGTAGGTTTTTCCGCCCCGGCGACCGGACGTCGCCCGAAAGATGATCTGGCGCGCAAGGAGTTCCCACGGCGTGTACGAACGAACGCCGGCGAGCTTCAGGGTGCCGCAGCCTTCGAGCAATTGCCTGAGTGTCGTCGACGTGAAGAAGCTGACGTGCTCATGCGGTATCCATTTGGGGAACTGGTGTCCGAGCGAGTTGACAACGCCGGATGCAAAATTGTCCGTGCCGATGATGAGCGAGCCGCCGGTCTTGAGCTGTTCGCACGCGCGAACAATGAATTCCCGTGGCGCCGGAATATGCTCGATCACCTCGAATGCCGTGACGATATCGAACTTGTCATCACGGGGGATGTCGTCCATCTGGCCGTGGGTCTCGATTCTCAATTGCTGGGCCGAGTAGTTGCGTTGCGCGTTCGAGAGTTCGACGCCGGCAACGCGACCCGCTCCGTTGCTTCGAACCTTGTCCAGCAGGAAGCCGTAGCCCGAGCCGATATCCAGCAGAGAACGCCGGCCGAAGTCTGGGAAAAAATGTTGCAACAGTCCCAGATTGGTCGTCGCATTGACCCTCTGTCCATCCATGTGACGCTGGTCGTGATAGCCGTCGATGTAGAATCGATCGATCTCGACGGCGGGCAGTGTGTCGCGCGAAAACATGAACTTGCAGGCCCGGCAACCGGCGATCCTGATGTTGTCCAGGACGAGATGGTCGGTCAAATCGCCGGCATGGCACAGAGGGCACTTGTTTCGGGCGTGGAATTCGGGAACGTGCAGGTTCATAGGGACCCTCATGGACCGCGCCGGCGCGTCGCAGGGCGGCGAGATGTGAGCAGTACTCGTCGCCACAACCGGGACCCGGTCAGGACGAGCAGGCTGAGGCCAGGACGTGTTCGTGTTCCGGCTTTGCCAGGACATAGTTTCCGAGGCACAGCGCATCGAGCCCGGTTCGCTGGAAGCAACTCATGGCCTGCTCGGGTGTGTCGACGATCGGCTCGTTCTCGTTGAAGCTGGTGTTGAGCACGATGGGAGTGCCGGACAACCGTCCAAAGGACTCGATGAGCTTGTAGTACAGCGGGTTTGTGTCGTGCTCGATACTTTGCAGCCGGCCGGTCCCGTCGACATGGGTGATTGCGGGCAGCCGCTCCCGCCATTGGGGCCGGACCTTCACGACGTGCATCATGAAGGGACTGAACACGTCCTGCTCGAAATAGGTGGAGACGGCTTCGCGAATGACGGTGGGTGCAAAGGGACGGAAGCTTTCGCGCCGCTTGATCTTCTCGTTGATGAGATCCTTCATGTTCAGCCGCGTCGGATCAGCCAGAATGGAGCGATTGCCGAGCGCGCGAGGGCCCCATTCGGAGCGGCCCTGGTACCAGCCGGTCACCAGCCCCGCATTCAACAAGGCGGCAGCAGACTTCGGAACCATCTCGTCCGGCAATCTGCGCATCGGAGTGTTGGTCGACTCCGCCACGCGGCGAATGGCATCGTCCGCATGCGATGGTCCCCAATAGGCGTGGTTCATATGGAAGCGTTCGCGGCCTCCCGCCACATTGTGCCAGGCCCACAAGGCTGCGCCGACACAGAGGCCATCGTCTGCCGCCGCCGGCTGCATGTAGGCATGCTTGAAGGGCGTATCGCGGAGCAACCGCGCGTTCAGAACGCCATTGAGCGCACAGCCGCCGGCGTAGACGACCCGTTCGCTCGGCACCATCTCATGCAGCTTCCGAAAACAATGCATGGCGACATCTTCAAATCTGACCTGGCAGGAGCGCGCGATGTCCTTGTCCCGCTGTGTCAGCTCCTGTCCGCGCTGGCGCGCCGGGCCAAGCCGGTCCTGCCATTTGTCCGTGTACAGGCGCAGCATTTTCATGCGATTCTGGTCATCGAGATCGGCGTTGCCGCCGGAGTGCATGCCGAAGAAGCCTTTTGCGAGCCGGAACCAATCGCCCTCCGGCGTCCTGACGATCTCCTTCATGAACTCTGCAAAGCTGTCGCTGCCGTAGGGCGCCAGCCCCATCACCTTGTACTCTTCGCCAAAATCGTCAAAGCCGATGTACTGGCAGCAGGCTGTGTAGAAAAAGCCGAGGCTGTCCGGCAGATGCACGCGATCGAGGATCTCGATCTTGGTGCCCTCGCAGCGCGCGGCCATGGCGCTGACGAAGTCGCCGCTGCCATCGTAGGAGAAGCCGGCCGTGACACCGTCGAACGGCGAGCAGTAATAGGAGCTCGCAATATGCGCCAGATGATGCTCGACATTCACCACGTTGGCCTTGAATGAATCGGGTGTCTGCCCGCAGGCGAGCGCAACCTGCTCGCCGATACCAACGTCCGAATGTGCGCGGCGCAAGTGCTCCAGCCCGGCCATGCCGCCGGATATCGGATTGCGCAGGACGTAAGAGATCTTGGCAGCGCGATTCTGTGACGTGTCGCGCGCGACGGCGACGATATCCAGCTCCCTTGACGATATTCCGCCGATCGACAGAACCGACCTGATCGCGTGTTCCGGAAACGATGGATCGTGCTTGATGCGCTGGCCAAAACGCTCCTCGGCAACCGCGGCAACGACCTTTCCGTCCAGCACGAGAGCTGCTGAAGCGTCGGGATGGTTGAGGTTGATGCCCAGAATCGCAGTCATTGAATAAATTCCCGGAAGTTGCAGCGCACGTGCAGGTGCGAGACACGATGTCTCTTTGCCGGGTGTTAACAACAAAACATATCATTTCAGTGACTTGCACTGTCCTGCCGATTTGCCCGACCGGTGCATGCGGTGCGATATTGTTGGGCAGTTGCGGGAGATGACGGGGAGAATCCGATCCCGAGCGTGCCGGGCTGGCCCGGGTCCTCTGGACTTCAGGGAAATACTGTCAAATTGACATAACATAACTATGAGAATTCTTCCCCGGTGCAATACAACCAGTCATCGGTGGAATGCCGGCCCAGCGAATGCCATCCCTTCCAAGATTGCGCCCCTTGTCCGGGGAACTGCTCAACCTCGACTTCCTGCGGTTCGTCGCGTCGGCAGGGATCGTTGCCTATCACTCGGTACAGTATTTCGTGCCGAGGGAACATCGCGCTGCGCTCGGCGAACGGACGTTGGGCCTGGCGCTGTTTGTCGATCTGTTCTTTGTCATCTCCGGCTTTGTGATCGCCTATGTGTATCACGCGCGGGTCGGCACCTTCGCCGGATACGGCACCTTTCTGCAGCGGAGAGTCGGGCGACTGGTCCCGCTTCATCTTCTTACCCTGCTGGCCTCGATCGGGGTGTGGGGCGGGGTGGTGGCGCTTGGACAGACCGCGCATCACATGCCTTCATTCGACCCGCGCTGCATTGTGCAGACGGCCCTCCTGCTTCATGCGATCGTGGATTGCGGCAACGGCATATATTTCAACAGCGTGTCGTGGTCGATCGGCGCCGAAATGGTGATGTACGTGGTCTTTCCGGCTTTTGCCTGGGCCGGCTACCAGGCCAGAAGCATTCTTCTGGCTACAACACTCGCCCTCGTCGTGTCGACCGCGGCGGTCGGTTGGATCAAAGGTATGGCGTGGGAGCATCTCTGGCCGGTATGCAGGGCGCTTCCGTCCTTCCTGATCGGTGTGTCGCTGTTTTACTGGCGAGACGTCTTGCGGCTGCTTCCAAAGCCGAACCTCATCCTGGCCACGTCGTTACCCCTGTTGATCATCGCGATGACGAACAGTGCTCCGGATGTCGCGAGTCTAGCGCTGGTCTACATCGTCGTGGCAGCCGCGATTGCTGCGGACCTGCAAGGCTCGGTTGTATCGGTGGTTGAGCGGTTCAGTCCCCTCGGCCAACTCACCTATTCCATCTATATGTGGCACATGATCCCGATCATGATCGTCATGAACTCGATCGGCGACCGGATCCTGCATGCCGGTACGGGGCTTATGCTCGCTGTCGGCGCGGTGTGCTACGCCATCATCTTCGTACTAGCTTACGTCTCGCTTGTATTCATCGAGACGCCCGCGCGCCGCTGGATCGACAGTTGGAAGCTCTTCGCCGCAGCGCCCGGCGCGGCAGGGGCCCGAACCCATCCTATCCGCGCCGAGGAAATCCAGCCGGCGGAGCGTTGACGAGAGCTATCTTGCGATCCGCCTCGCCTCGATATTGCGGCGAGCGAGCCAGAACGCAACGCCGCGATCGACTACCAATCCTACGCGGGACGGCCCGATGTGATTGTCTTCGACAACGACATCGCGCACGCCCGGCGAGGCCTCGGAAAAGCCCTCTACCCGGATATGGGCGTCCTGATCGAGTTGATTGCCACGAACAATCACCGCCTGCAGCAGTGGCGGCCGGCCGGCAACCGTCGCAACCTGGTTCGCGCGCACGAATATCTGAGCTTCGTTTGAAAACACATTTGCGTCCGGACCCGCGCGGTAAACGTTCCCTTCGAGGATATGATTATTGAGCAGCTGAATTTGCCAGCCTGGCTGAAAATGCCCGTAGGACAGGCCGATCGCGGCAAACCCGCTGGTTCTGTTGGACCGGTTGTTTGCGATGACGTGGCCGAGGCCAGTCCCGAAACTCTGCGCCGCGACCCCGGTGTCCTCGAACGAATTGTCAATGAACAAGTAATTCTGCTGCGCCTGAACAATCGTTATCTCCGACGTTCGGTCCAGGGCGACTTGAAGCGGTCGCTCGAGCGTGACGGACATGTCGGGTGGTGCACCAGCGGTCGAGGCAATGCGGCCGTATTGGCCGGCGCCGCGTCCGTTCACGACCATGACCATGGCTCCTGCCCAGTTCTGGTTCGGCGGATGGGGACTGGGAGCATCAAGGAGGCGTAGATCGTTGCGGGCGTCGCTCTCGGCGCGGCCGAAATAGTACCCGCCAGGTCCGTCGGTGGTCAGGGCTTCGCGATATGCGCCGTAAATGGCTTTGAAGGCGTTTCTTCCGACGAAAATGTTTTCGGACGCGGTGACATAACGCGACAGGGTGCTTATTCCACCGCCGGTCGACTGCAGGTCCGCGGCGGTCAACAGATTGTCCGTGAATATGATGCGGCGGGAGCCCAGCAGCAGGTAGGTTCCGTCTCGCCCGTTGTTCAGGATATTGCGGGAGACGATCGCGTTGCTGGCCTTCACAAGGCGGAGAGAATGGCCCGAACCGAGGATGTCGCAATCGGACACTTCGATCCGGTTTCCAGTCAGGCGAATCGTATCGGGTGCGCCATCCGGGAAAATCCGATGAAAGTCTCTTATCCGCTGGATTGTGGCCTCCATATCGATGAGGCCACGAAACACGGAAGCCCGAATGCGCACACGCCTGATGGCGATGTCGCCCGCATCGGGCGACGGGCTGTCACGAAACAGGAAGCCGCCGGAAATGACGTGCAGGTGATTGGAGGCATAGATGGTCATGTCTTCGATGGAGAACCGTGAACGTCCTTGGAGAAGCGCGGCCGGTGGGTTGGCGAGATCCGGCCAGACCAGATTGACCAGATCGATGCGTTCTCCACGGATCCTGACTCCGGGCGGGATCTCGAGCGTGTCCGAAACCAGGTATCTTCCCCGCGGAAGATAGACGGTCCCGCCGCCGCTCTGGCTCGCCGCCTCAATCGCTGCCCTTATTGCGCGGGTACTGTCGAACTTGCCATCGCCGATCGCGCCATAGGCTCGGACATCGAAAGAGCGCGGCGGCTCTGGCTCAGGCGCGCCAACGGTCACGCTACCTGCATCGATCCATTCGCGATCTGCACCGTCACCGTTGGAAAGCCGCAACCGGTATTGGCCGGGCGGGGTATCATCGGCTACGCGAAACATGGCCCGCCAAAGATCACCCTCGCGGAGAACGGCCCTTATCGGCGCGCCGCCTCCGGCCGGGAGCAGCATGAGTCCGGTACGGTCCGGACGGCGGACAATGTTGCGGCCAAACGCCTGAATCCAGCCTCCGGGTGAGGCGATCTCGCCGAGGTCTGCCTGTGTCCAGTAGATGGTCGGCATATTGACATGGCCCGAAAGCGATCCGTGGGCATGATGCAGGATGAAACGATAGATGCCCGGCGTGAATTCCGCCGGAATCACGAATTTCAGTGATTGCGGGTTGAGCTGCGTGATGGCAACGGTCGCTTCCTGAACCGCTGTCTGGATTGATCCCTGGTCTTGCACGCGGGCGAGCGTCACCGACGTTACTTCGTTGAGATCGGCTCCGGTGACGAGCACGGTTTCGTCAGGACCTACGGGATCGTTTGACCAGAATATTGTGGGTTGGGCGCCAGCATATTCGATCCAGGCGAACTGGAAAATCGCAAGAATGGCGACGCGCTTCCAGTCCATTGCTGTGCCTGTTGCGAAGTTGAGCTGATCAGGAATCGATGGCGAGGCCTGTCAGGCGGCGGAGCTCCGCCTTGATTTCCGTGGGATCCTCGATATGGGCGATGGCAGCCTCGAGCTCCTGCACCTTGGCGCCCACCAGAAATCGATACCAGAGGCCCTGCAGCCCGTGATAGACGAGACCTTCCTTGCCGTCGAGAAATCCCGCCTGCAATGTCATGCGGTACAGGTAATAGGCCGGTGCGCTGATCTGATAGGGAATGCGGTTGTACACCTTTTCCTTTATCCAGCGCTTGATGGCAGCCTGCCGCGAGCCCTCCCTGCTCGTGAGGTCAACGTCCCGCTGAAACAAGCGTCGACGCTCATTAATCACGTCAATCGCCTCGCGCGTCGCGTACTTGTTGTGCTTGTCGGTAAAGAAGGTGAGGTCGTTCAGGTTGTGGTCGGAGAAGCCTCCGTCGAACGTGACGGTGCTGCCGCCCCACAGGATCATGTGCTCGTCCATCCAGCGATCTTCGATGCGGCCGTGACCGCGGCGCCAGATGCGCAACAACACAAGCGGATAGCGGCCGCCGTGGCGGATCCAGCGGCCGAGAAAGATGTGCTTGCGTTTCAAATTTATGCCGACGACTTCCTCCGGAAGGCGCGGCAGCTCGTTGCGAATTCGGGCAGCGAGATCTGCTTCAATGATCTCGTCCGCATCGAGCCTCATGATCCAGGAGGCCGTGATCGGGGCGTTGTCGAGTGCCCACTGGAACTGTTTGGCATAGTTGATGAACTTGTTCTGGAGAACTGTCGCGCCCTGCGCCCGCGCCAGCTCCGCCGTCCGGTCGCTTGAAAAGCTGTCGACCACGAACACCTCGGTGGCGAATTCTGCAACCGAAGCAAGCGCGCGCGAAATGTGACGCTCTTCGTTATGGGTCAGGATGACCACGGCAAGAGTCATATCGCGGTCCTCGTCACGTCCTGTGTCTCCGGGAGCGAGATGCTGCCGTAGCATCCGGCCCTAGTTTCCCTTCGGAGCCTCTCTTGCCGGGTCGGCGGGCGTGTCCAGCCGCTCGATCTTGGCGGTCTCGCGCGCCTTGTCGACGAGCTCGAACTGCGCCTTGGCTGCGACCAGCGCCGCGATCCTGTCTTTCATCTTGTCGAGCGGCATCGGCTTGCGTGGGCGCTGCTCCTCGAGCTTGATGATATGCCACCCTACCGCCGTCCTGAACGGTGCTGAAACCTCCCCGTTCTTCAGCGCGAAGGCGACGTCGGCATACTCCTTGCCCATTTCGGGCCGCGTGCGCCAATCGAAATCACCGCCCCTTGCCTTGGTGGCCGGATCCTCGGACACGTCG
Source organism: Bradyrhizobium sp. (assembly GCA_021732175.1). Lineage (GTDB taxonomy): Bacteria > Pseudomonadota > Alphaproteobacteria > Rhizobiales > Xanthobacteraceae > Bradyrhizobium. The sequence goes on along the minus strand of JAKFVP010000106.1, from coordinate 1,002 downwards.
CTTGCCACGGCCGCGAAATCCTCGCCGCTCTTGATTCGCTTGGCCGCCGCCCTGGCGCTTTCCTCCGCTTCCTTTGCCGCAGCATCGTCCTTTGGATCCTTGATTATAAAGAACAGGTGGCGCAAGTGCAGCTCGGGCTCGTTCTTGGCCGCCTTCACCACCAGTTCGTCGTAGGTTTCCCGAATCGACGTTTCCGTCACTGCCTGCTGCCCGACCACGACCAGCAGATGATTCATCAAGCCCTGATTGCGTGCGAAAGCGATCCGGCGATCGATATCGGCTTGATCGACGATCTTTCGTTCATTCGCGACCTGCGAGAGAATTATAGTGTCGATCAACATTCGGAGCAGTGCTTCGCGCCGGTCGGCCTTGTCCTGGGTCGGCAGGTTGCGTCCGACGACCTCGTCGACAAGCTTGATGTCGCTCTCGCGAACCTGGGTTCCGTTGACGATGGCGACAATGCCATCGGCGCTTGCACCCTGGCTGAATGCCGGAGCCGCCGCGCCGAGCAGAACCGAGAGCCAGAGTGCAGCCGCGCCAACGCGTGCAGCAACTGACGGTTTCGACATGCGGAAAGCGGGCACAACGTTCATCACATGATCCTTGTCACTTAATCGGGTCCATCCGGGCCGCAGCATCCCGCCGCAGGGCGGCAAACCGATTGCGTCGGCTTATGCGAGCTGGAACGTACCGTTCTTAACGAAGCGGACGTTACGAACGTGTGATGCGGAAAAGACAAGTCGGTGACAATGAGTGATGGGCGACGCCGGCTGAAGATGATGCCGCAAATCGGGAGAAACAGCCCCGGTCGCATGTGTACGGGCTGCCGGATATGCGAGGCGGACGAATCGAAGCGGACGAATCGAAGCTGGTCGTGACCTGCTCCCCTGAAACGCCCCCGGTTTTGAGTTAGGGTTCTGTTCTCCACCGAGGAGACGGACGATGCGTAAAGGCAGGTTTACGGAAGAGCAGATCATCAAGGTGCTGAAGGAACACGCTGCC
>JAKFVP010000375.1 GCA_021732175.1 Bradyrhizobium sp. | reverse complement strand
TGCCCGATGCATCCGCAGATCGGACAGTTCCCGGGACCGACCTGACGGATCTGCGGATGCATCGGGCAGGTATAGATCGTGCCATCAGGCACGTCCGCTTTCGGCTTGCTGTTGCCGAGATAGGCTTGCGGATCGGCAGCGAATTTGGTGCGGCAGCCGGCCGAGCAGAAATGATAGGTTTCGCCGCTATAATCGAACCGATGCTTGCTTGTCGCGGGATCAACCAACATTCCGCAGACGGGGTCGCGGATCTTAGCGCCGCCGTCAGCGTGATGGTCACCATGGCCATGGCTGGAGTGATCGTGGCCTCCGCCGCAGCACCCCGCTTTGGTCGTTTCCGCTGGAACCGCGACTGCCGCCTTGGACGAGCAGCCGCAACCTGAAGCCCTCGTACCGCCGCCCGCATTTTTGTTTTCGGCCTTGGTCATCGCGATCTCCAGTCCACTTGCAACCTATACCTAGTAGGGGTATATAGACCGCATGCGAAAGGACATCAAGATATCTTGTCAAAAACGCCTGAGCCGGATCGAAGGCCAGGTTCGCGGCCTGTCCAAGATGGTCGACGAGGACCGTTATTGCATTGATATCGTCACCCAAGTCTCCGCGGTCCGGGCCGCGCTCCGGCGCGTCGAGGAGGAAGTGCTAAGAGACCATGTGACGCATTGCGTGGAGCAGGCGATCACGAGCGGCGACAAATCGGACCAGCGGAAGAAGATTGCGGAGCTGATGGCGGTCGTCGGCCGGGCAGACCGTTGAGAATACAACAGAGAATTCTCGCAAAGGAGATTCTGGCACATCCGAACGTCACCACGAAACCATGGCCTATGTCGCCGACAAGACGCCGGCTCCTACGGACGGACCGCTTAGAATTTAGCCTTAGCTTCAAAATCTTACACCCGAAGAGGCTGGCCATGATGAACGTCCGGGGAAGCGAGCCGTGTCCTCGCCCATTCATGAATTTCGGAACTGCAATTTGCCGATTATAGTGCCGATCGATCGACACATTCACAGGGCTGACAGGCAGTGACCGGGATCGATCGAGCCTTGCTCGCCGACATCGGCGGTACCAATGCACGTTTCGCTCTTCTTGATGGCAGCGGGATTGGCCCTGTGGAGCACATCAAGGTCGCCGATTATGCAACAGTCGACGATGCGATCGCGGCTTTCCTGACCCGGCACGCGGCGCGAAGCTCGACTGACGCCGCAATACTCGGCATCGCCGGACCTATAGAGAACAACCGCGTCACTCTCACCAACAGCCGGTGGACGGTTGACGCGGGCGATCTCCAAAAGGCTTTCGGCTTCAGAGCCGTTCATCTTCTCAACGATTTTGAGGCTTTGGCGTGGGCGTTACCTGCCTTGGATTCTTCCGATCTGGTTGCGATTGGCGCGCAGCATTCAAAGATTGGCGCGCCCATGCTGGTCGTCGGTCCCGGCACCGGCTTTGGCGTCGCCTGCCTAATTCCGCGAAGCGCCACGTCATTTGCGATCGTGACCGAAGCCGGGCATGCGACATTGCCGGCGGCTTCAGAGCGCGAAGCACGGATTGTCGATCATCTGCGTCAGCGCTTTGGCCACGTTTCAATTGAACGGGCACTATCGGGCCCAGGTCTTGAAAATCTCCATGAGGCGCTGGCTGCCATCGACGGGGTTCAGACGCTGAACCGCGACGCTGCTTCGATTACGCAAGCTGCGCTTGACGGAAGCTGCGATGTCAGCCGGGCTGCGCTCGACACGTTTTGCTCCCTGCTGGGCGTGGTCTGCGGAGATTTGGCCCTTACTTTTGGCGCTCATGGCGGCGTCTATATCGCGGGAGGCATCGTGCCTCGTTTTATCGATCACTTGGCGCGATCGGATTTTCGCAAACGCTTTGAGAATAAAGGACGATTCGAATCCTATCTTCGGGACATTCCCGTCCACATCATCGTCAGGCCGGATGCCAGCTTCATCGGCCTGAAGACCTATTTTGATCGAAACGTCGCGACCGCGGATCCGTCTGTGGTTCGAAGCAAATGATGGTCGATATCGTAACGATTACCTCAAACGCGACTGTCGACTTGTCGACTTCATCGACAAGATCTTGCCGGTCACGAAGCTTCGCGGCACGTCGGAACATCGCGACCCCGAGTGGGAAGCAGGCGCCAAGGACCTTATCGGGGAAGGCCAGGTGTTCGTCGTTGCGTTGACGATGGGTCATCTTGGAGCGGCGCTTGTTTTGTTACCCGCGATCAGATCTTGCGCGCGCAATCGCTCCCCAACGCCGCGGAGCGCGGTCGACGCCGGAGACAGTTTTCTGGCAGCCTTGATTTGGCGGCGCGCTTCGGGAGTTGATCTCTCGCATCCTTTCGCCCCGCGGTCGCTGCCGGCGCCGCGGTCCTTCCGACCACCGGCACCGATCTGTGCCGCCGGGGCGGACATCGAGGGTCTTGCCGGCCAAGCGATTCTCGAGCCCGCCTGATTGATCCGACGCGGGCAGGGGCTTTCTCAGGTCCACTCGATCGCCTTGCGTGATCAAGCAGGTATAGGGCAGCAACAAACCGTCCATTCTCTCGAGCGAGGAGACCCAGTCCTCCACCCCGATCAAAGTTTTCAATGTTGATCCGCGTCAAGCCGTGAACTGAGATTTGAGCATCAATTTACAGCCTTAAACACCCAAACACACGGGGATGGAGAACGAGTACACGAACGCTGGTCATGGTTGTGGTCGCCCTTCAGTTTCTGACGGCCCCGTCCTGGGCACAGGTAGCATCTGACACGGATAAAAAATGCGCATCACTATTCGGGAGGGCCGAAAACGGAGGTCCCGCACATGATGAATCATCCTCGCCAAAGAAATGTCGCACCCAAAGCCCGCGCCCCCACCAGTAACCATTATAGCGGCGGGCCCCAGAAACCGTCCCATCCACATGGGCGACAAGCAATAACAGTGGCACCGGAGTACGAGTGGAAAAATCCTGCAACCAAGTACACTTCAACAAGTTGGCTGGGACCTAACAAGCGTCCTAAGCCGTGCTCTGAAAGAACGTCGCTGCCACGATGTTGCGTTCGGCAGCTTGTGGGAGGATTTGAAGATGCGTGAACACGGCCTTGGCTATCTTTTCTTTCTAGTCGCGATCATCTTCGCATCGCAATGTCACGCACATCGTGGCGAAAGGGAAAGCCACTTGGATAGCCCGCGGCCGAGCGTCAGCCAACAACCAAGGCCGGCAATTCCACGCATCGGTCCCATCTCACCGCCATTCGAAAACAAAAGATCCTGTACGTACCGCGGCGGGCCGAAAACCGGAATCTGGTCTTGCCAATGAATCCGGAAAGAAAGCAAATCCTAGATGGTGCGTGTGTCGCATAAAGGCTGATTAAGTCCGTCCGGAGGGCGGTCGATTCGGCGACAAATGGGAGCTTCGCTTCCGAAGTTATCGGTTGAGACCGCTACTGGAAGGCGAAGACTTACCGAAGCAGATAAAGACCCTTGTTCAACGAAGGCGTGAATCGACAATTCTTCGACTTGAAGACTGGCAAGCCGATCGAGATCGACTACGGTTGGCACCGGTCAAATAGGTAACTTGCTCATCTCGCGACAACGGTTGGCGCAATCGCGACAGGTTCGAGCGCATAATACCATCCGCTCGTCCTCTTTCATTGCCTCGCACTCTTGCGCGCAAGCATCGCAAAGTTGCGCGCAAGCGATGCAAACGGCGGCATGCTGCGGTGAACGCCGCAATAGCGAATTGGCGGTTTTCTCACACATCTCAGCGCAGTCAGCCAACAGCGTCATATGCGGCAGCATGACATGCATGCCGCCCTTTTCGAGACAGTAACGCTCCGTTTCCAGGCACATGATATGAGAACGCCAGCAGCTCTCGACGCAAATCTGCAGAGTCATCCCTCCCCCAGGCATGCCGGCCATGGGTGGCATCCCGGAACTCTTTGGCTGGGCGCTGACGTGGCGGGTGGAGGCCACGACGGCGGAAATCATGGTGAGAGAAGAAAGAAGTTGGCGGCGATCCCACATATCTAGAATCCCTCTTGATCTCGAAAGCAACCATAGGTCAGTTTGGCTCGCGAGATGAATATTATAACCCAGTAGGAGGGAGCGGTCCATCCTGTGCACATCTCGGCTCGGCGGATTGTCGAGGGAACGAAGCGCCTGTCGCTCATGAACCAATGACCACCTCTACTTTTCTCGTAGCGATCTGATTAACCAATCCAAATTCTGCGAGCATGCAGCGCGGTGCTCATGAACAGAGACGCGCGAAAAGTCCAATCACGCCTACCAAAAGCCATTTCACTCGCAGTCGGACACCCACCAACACTACAAACAATGGAAAGGAGACGAGATTGAATCTGCTCCTCGACACGGGAAACCAGCCAGACCATCCCTGAGTGTGAGGTATGGCAACAACAGCGCGCCTACGGCGAAGAGTGTCCAGGAAAAACGCAGCCGAAACCAGCCGACAAAAATCAAAACAATGAACACTGCGTAAACCAGCTATCGAGACCCCATGGATTCCAGTCATCGAGGATCATCCGGCTGAAGGGCTCAAGTTTGAGTGCTGCGATCAATCTGATAACCAGCGTCGTTCCCTGATGGAATGCCGCTTGCGCTTCCGAGAGTGCAAGCGGAGCCCCGAAAGAGTGCCAGAGGTTGATCATGAACAGCCACAAGCCTAATGTCGCGACAAGAACGCATAGTGTAACGACGGGAAACAACGGCCTCTGATTTCGATCGAGCCACATCTCCCAGAGCACGATCGACAGCAAGACGATGCCCGTCGATCGTTCGGCAACTGCGAAACCTACAAATAGTGCAGCCGGCAAATGACGTTTCCACTTCAAAGCCAGAAAAGCCAGCTTTGGGCCGCGCCGGCGGACGGGCGGTAACGCTGACTGTCGCGCCCAACATCGCTACGGAGGCCGAAGCCATTCGCGACCATATCGAACTGCTTTGACGTTGCCTATTGTGATCAAGCAATCTCCTTGAGATTCGAGCGGCATCCTGACTTTGCTTCGCCTCATCTGACTTTCGCTGCCTTTGAAAAAATGAGGGGGCTTCGGCGGTGAATCAATTATTGTGCGTGGCCGTGCTCCTCGCTCCGATCAGCCCTTAGTCGCGACTGGAGGCGGTTTTCGACCGATAAGAAAACAAAGCTTATCAATCGGCAGATGAAGCAGTTCGAGGCTTCGCACCGTGGGTGGCGACGGCGCAGCCGTTATCTCATCGGCTAAATGAAGCTGGATCCGGTAGCCGTCGAACTTGATCTCGTGGACCTGGCGCAAACCCCGGCGCTTCTCGATCGGAGATGCCAGCACCTGATGCACTCTGCGCGCGCGAGCTTGTCGGCGACATCTGCTGCGGTGATGTCAGTACCTGACCGTCTCCGCCTGGCCCGCCCAGAGAATTCCGCTCAACGAGCCAGTCAGAATGACAACTGCTGCGACTAGCCCGAGATAAGTTGCGTCCGATGCTGATCATCAGCATGTCCATCATGCTCATCATCGACATGTTGATGCCGCTGCTGTGACCGATGATCGCCTTCATCGCGGCTTGGACAGCGTAATGGTGAGGGCGATGATCGCGGTGATCGGCCCGTCCCGCAGCCCTTGTGGGTGGGGCGCCTCTTGGTGCTAACCCATTGATCTCGCTGGGTGTAGATTTGTAATGCCTGTTTAATTGGACATTAAGCCGCTTATTGTATAAGTAAAGAGACATTACGGGTCTGGTTCCAATGCGTAAAACGCCCCCTCTTCCCCTTCCTGTCAAGCGGGCTTTGGCCAAGCTTGGCGAAGACATCCGCAGTGCGCGGCTGCGCCGCCGTATCCCGACGACGGTGATGGCGGAGCGCGCCTTCATCACGCGCATGACCCTTGGCAAGGTCGAGCGCGGCGATCCGACCGTTTCCATGGGTATCTACGCGGTGGTGCTGTTCGTGCTGGGTCTCACGCCTCGCTTAAGCGAACTCGCCGACGCGCGGTCCGACGCGGTCGGGCTCCAGCTGGAAGAAGAGCAACTGCCCAAGCGGATCAGGCTTTCCCGCAAGCAGACGGAAAAGTCCTGATGAGTGACCGGCAGCTTTTCGTGTACGTAGATCTTCAAGGCGAGCCCCTCTTTGTGGGCCGTCTTTGGTCGCGCGTGCGCAAGGGACGCGAGAGCGCAACCTTCGAGTATGACGATGCCTGGCTCAAGCATCCGCAGCGCTTTGCGCTTGAGCCGGCGCTGGCGCTCGGACGCGGTCCGCAGCATACCCAAGCCGGCCGGCTGATCTTCGGCGCGATCGGGGATTCCGCACCCGACCGCTGGGGGCGCGTCCTGATTCAGCGCGAGGAGCGCCGCAAGGCTCGGGCGGAGAACCGCCAGCCCCGCTCCCTCTTCGAGGCCGACTATCTGCTGGCGGTTGGCGATCTTGCAAGGCAGGGCGCCTTGCGTTTTGCCGAGGCGATGGATGGTCCATTCCTCGCCGCCCAGGCGAACATCCCGCCACTCCTGCGCCTTGCCGAGCTGCTTGGTGCTGCCATGCGTGTTGATGCCGATGATGCGAGCGATGATGACTTGAAGCTTCTCCTCGCCCCCGGGTCATCCCTTGGCGGCGCGCGTCCAAAAGCCTCCATCATCGACCGAGATGGCCATTTGGCGATTGCGAAGTTTCCCAAGCACGATGACGGGATTCCGGTCTCGCCATGGGAAGCGACCGCCCTGTCGCTCGCGGCCAAAGCCAGCATCACGACCACGGAATGGCGTCTTGAGACCGTGGCCAAGCGTGAAGTTCTGCTGCTGCGCCGCTTTGACCGGCGCGCCGGGCAGCGCATTCCGTTCCTGTCGGCGATGAGCATGCTCGATGCGGCCGATGGCGACCCGCACAGTTACCTCGAAATCGCCGATGCGATCCGCCAGTATGGGGCGAGCGCCGAAGAGGACTGTGCTCAGCTTTGGCGTCGCGTCGTGTTCAATATCCTGATCTCGAATACCGACGATCACCTGCGTAATCACGGCTTCCTCTATGATCCAGCGGGGGGATGGCGCCTGGCTCCGGCCTATGACCTCAACCCAGTGCCCGTCGATATCAAGCCACGCATTTTGACGACCGCCATTGATGAAGGAGATGGCACCGCCTCGCTCGATCTCGCCCTTGCAACGGCCGCGCACTACAAGCTCAAGCCTGAAATGGCTCGCCGCATCATGCGTGAGGTTGGCGCGGCGGTCGCCGGGTGGCGCGAGGCAGCTGGCGCCCTTGGTCTTTCGAAGAATTCCATCGAGCGGATGGCATCCGCCTTCGAGCACGAAGACCTCAGAAAGGCAACCAACTCCTGAATGCAGAGCGTCCGCGAACGCCTTGCCATGTCCAGGTGCGAAACTTCGTGAACTGCTTGTCCTACTGAGCACGCGAAGGCAAAGAAAAAATCGTTCTCAGGCGGGAAGGTGCGGACGCCTCCGCTGGCCGCGGACCGGGCTTATATGAACAGAGCCTTGTCAACCCACCGATGGCCCACCAAAACCATCGCGGCCCCCCCCCCGTTCCCGTTTTCGCCGATGGGCGATGTCCGCTACTGGCGAATGCGGACATTTCACCGGGGTAAACCTCGGTCGCGAATGACCCGATTCGGACATCGCCGGTTGCAAACTGTGCTCGCGTTATGCGCGTCCTCATGACCTGCCGGAGACTCGGTCCGCCAAGGTTTGCAGTGCTTGACTGCAGGCATACACCTGCCAGAATTGAGCTGTTAGTCGCAATGGGAGGTTGATATGCGATCTTCTGTGACCACAAAACTAGCACTAACCATAGCGTTATCATTATTTGCCTCTGGGGCATTGGGCGAGCCGAAAGCGGACATTGCAGCGGTGACCTCTGCATGGGAGCAAGCGTTTGGTGGAGACGATCCCGAAAAGGTGTCGGCACTCTATGCGGACGATGCCGTGCTCTGGGGAACAGTGTCGCCGACCGTTCGCTCCGACCGGGACGCGCTGCGAAACTATTTCACAACGGCGTTCAAGGGCCTGCCTGGCCACAAGGTCGCCTTCGGCGATCAACTTGTCCGCGTCTACGGCAACGCGGCAGTCAATACCGGCTACTACACGTTCTCATGGGTCAAGGACGGCGAAACCAAGAACCTGCCCGCCCGCTACAGTTTCATGTACGTCAAGAACGGCGAACGTTGGCTTATCGTCGATCACCATTCGTCGGTTATGCCGTCGCCCCCGAAGTAATCATTAAGGTTCGGGAGCGGTGAACGCCACGATGTCCGCTTGTGGCACATAGCGACGCTTTTGCCACTCAGTTCACTTCCGCTTCCGATCAAAGCGGACATACTTCTCGACGCCGCTCAGTCGCGGTCGAATGTAATGGGGCGACCCCCGCGCCACGCGTGGGTCGCGCTCTATCTCGCGGCCAAGCGACCGCTGAACCGAGCCCGCAAGCGGTCTCGGCCCATTCGGGTCACGATCGCTCCGCCAAGAACACGGCAGCGTACGCTTCGCCCGCTTCCATAACGCGAACAATCAGGACTGGAGCCGCTGTCCCGCCTGCATGCTGCACCGTGGCAGCCGCATCAACTTATATCCGGTCGAGCGCCAGCGGCTCGTACCAAAATCCTGCATACTCGTGGCAGCTCGGCTCCAAGATGGATGGGACTCATCTCTCGTACGGCTGATAAGGCCAACTCGGCATCCTCAGTCACACATCCGTCCCGGCATTGGCCCGGAAGCGTGGGCCAAACTCATTCAACTGATCAAGTAGTGACGATGGCACCTGTCGGAGCCTTGCCGGTTTCGACGTATCGCCAGAGAGCGATCACCAGCTTGCGCGCGAGTGCGATGATCATGATGCGCCGGGCGCGACCCTTCAAGTCTCCGACGCGCCTGTAATACCAAAGGGACAGTTCGCTTTTCGATTGGTACCTGAGCCACAGCCAAGGCATTTGCACGGCGATCACGCGGGCTCGTGTGTTGCCGGCTTTATTGATTCCCTGGTCGTGTTTGGTGTCTCCGCTGTCGTAGGGTGCCGGCGTCAAACCGACATAGCTCGCGACTTGCCGCCGGTTCTGGAACGGTCGATAGAAGACTTCCCGCGTGAGCACCGTGGCAAACTCGGCGCCGATACCGTGCAGCTTGACAAGCTGACGCATCTTTTCGGTGCAAGCGTCCCCTGATGGTTCGCTTCCTTTGACGAGCCTGTCACGTTCGGCTTCGACCTCCCGGACTTGCTCGGCGACCACCTTGAGCCGCTTCCATTCGCGCTCGATCTCGATCTTCAGCCGCGCCGGAATCGGCCGACCATCGCCGGTCCGCATCTTGTCAAGACGCTCACACCACTTTCCATCCGTGATCCGGAGCGCCCGAATGCCATGCGTTATCAAAAGGGCCTTGATCCGGTTCAAATGGCCAGTACGTTAGCGCACCAGTCGCTGCCGCTCGCGATGGAGGCGCCGCGCATCCTCTTCCTCGGGCGTTGGCGCCCGAACCACGCGGCAACTTTGCGGATCGCCTTGCACGAAGCCTACAATTGCCCTGAGCAGACGTTTGGCGTCGATATTGTCTGTCTTGATATGCTTGGCGCGACGATCGATCGGAAGACTCGCTGCATTGAGGACGTGGTTCTGAATGCCGTGGTTGACGAGCACCCTATGCAACCAGAACCCGTCGTAGCCTGCCTCATAGCAGCATACCGTCCGCACTCGGCTGACGTCGTCCTTGTCTCGAAGCTTCGCTTGCAGGCGGCCGATAAGCTCAAGCAAACGCTTCGTGTTCCCGCCCGGTATCGCGTGCACGCTGATCTTGTCGCCAAGCCGCGGCGCGAACGTCGCCACCAGCCAGGTCGAGCGGCTCAACTCCATGGCCAGAAAAAGCGTATTCTTGAAATCTTCGGGCTCTACTTTCGCGGTGAAATCGGTTTGACCGTTCATGTTCACCTCCTGTGTCAGCAAATCAGAGGCGCCTATTGGAGCACTCTTGCCTGCTGCATAGGATCTCTCGTGTTGGGGTGGACGGCCCTCTACGGCATCCAGTGTGCCAGATTGAGGTCGTTCGAGATATCAAACAGAGGGGCCGTCCGTGGACAAGCTTATTCGCGTCGGAGTGGATACGTCAAAGAGCGTCTTTCAGCTGCACGGTGTTGACGCTGCCGAGCAGCCGATATTGCAGCGGAAGTTGAGGCGCAGTCAGTTTCTCCCGTTCTTTAAGGCTCTTCTACCAGTGCAGGTACCGATGGAGGCTTGCGGTGCGTCGCATTATTGGGCGCGGGAGCTGCAAGCGCTGGGACATGACGTGGTGCTAATCCCACCGCAATATGTGAAGCCGTACGTACAGCGCGGCAAATCGGACGCCGCGGACGCAGAGGCTATTTGTGAGGCCGCAAGCCGGCCGAAGCTGCGCAAGAACTTCGTGCCGATAAAGAGCATCGATCAGCAAGCGGCGCAGATGCTAACAAAATTGCGGGCACAGTTCGTTGGTCGACGAACCCAGCTTGCGAACTCGATACGCGGCTATGCGGCCGAATTTGGCATCACCGCGCCCAAGGGTCTTTCGCGACTGGGGCAGTTGCTGGGCGATCTGTGAGATGCTCCCGGAATTCCTAGCTTAGCAACTGACCTGATTGAGACGCTGGCGCGAGACTACCGTCGCGTCGATGAAGAAATTGCCGAGCTAGACAAAAAGCTAGTGCGGTTGCACCGAAGCAACGAGATGAGCCGACGACTGGCTGGCATTCCAGGCATAGACCCGATTGGGGCGACCCTGTTATCGATCAGGGTGACCGATGCGAATAACTTTAAATCAGGACGAGAGTTTGCGGCCTGGCTGGGTTTGACGCCAAAGAATCATTCAACAGCGGGTAAGAACCGTCTCGGCGTGATCACGCGCGCGGGAGACGAGATGTTGCGAAGCGTCCTGGTGGCCGGTGCTACGGCAGTGATTGGCGATATGCGGCGAGGCGGTAGTAGGATCTGGCCTTGGCTGAAAGCTTTGATCGCGCGGAAGCCACCCAAGCTCGTGGCGATAGCGTTAGCGAACAAGATGGCGCGGATCGCATGGAAGTTGATGATCAGCGGCGAGAGCTACCGACCTATTGGCGGTTCGGCAGTGGTCCCGGCCTAGACGTTGGCGAAAATCAGAGTTTAGCGGTAGGCCACCAGGTCTGGCGCTAAGGCTGGAACTTGCAGGAACGGAAGAGGTGGTGTGATCGGCGCAAGCCGAACAGGGAGGCGCTCCGCTCGGTTCACCGGCAGAAAATGCCGTTCTCGTGTTTGGATCTCACTGTTCGCGAAGCCCATCTTGGCCAGTGGTCGCAGATCCAATCGTAGGCCCGACATATGAGCGCAAGCGATCCGATCGCCGTAGCCCCAACCAATCCTTGCAAGACGGGGGCCGTCCACATATGAACCGAGCCGCGTTCCGCGTCTCGGCCGTTGGCTTCGATCCCTTGCGCGATATGGTGTCGCTCGCCGGAGGCTCTCGCGTTAGGGGCCGCCGGCATTGCATGCCGGCGCCGCTATCACTGCCCCGAACGCGGGTGCCTTCTTAACCGGTCTCGCGACTGCAGTCGCCTCGGTGCCCCGGTCATTTCATGCCCGCGTCGCTATCACTGCCCCTTCGTCGGCTGCTTTCTCTCTTGCCTTCGCTGCGCTTCGGCCGAAGAGTCTCTCCGTGGGCTATTTAGCACGCAATGCGCGGTACGCTGCCTGCGGAGTCGTCAAGAGCAAGAGGAGAGCCGGGATTTTCGTGACGGGTTGGAGGCCGAGAGAGAGTCTTTCGGCCGCCCGTCATGGAGAATCCGACATGGCAAGCGTCCAGAAGATCAAACTCAGTCCATCCCGGGATATTCCCTTCAACAAGCTGGTGCTGAGCCAGTCCAACGTCCGGCGCGTCAAGTCCGGCGTGTCGATCGAGCAACTCGCCGAGAGCATCGTGCAACGTACCCTGTTGCAGAGCCTGAATGTTCGGGCTGTCGTCGACGCAGAAGGCAACGAGACCGGCATGTTCGAGGTTCCGGCGGGCGGCCGGCGCTACCGCGCGCTGGAACTTCTCGTGAAGCAAAAGCGCATGGCCAAAACACAGCCCGTTCCTTGCGTCGTACGCGAGGGCGGCATTGCCGAGGACGATTCGCTTGCCGAGAATGACGAGCGCGTGGGGCTCCATCCACTCGATCAGTTTCGAGCCTTCCAGACCTTGCTTGACGCCGGCTTGCCCGAGGAGGAGATCGCCGCCCGGCACTTCGTGACACCGGCCGTCGTGAAACAGCGACTGCGGCTGGCGTCCGTGACGCCAAAACTGCACGAGGTCTATGCCGAAGACGGCATAACACTTGAGCAGCTCATGGCCTTCTCTGTTACAGCCGACCAGGCGAGGCAGGAGCAGGTCTGGGAGAACGTCAGTCGCTCAGGCTACGATGAACCCTATCAAATCCGCCGCATGCTGACCGAAAATACTCTCCGCGCGTCCGATCGTCGTGTTCAATTTGTTGGACTCGATGCTTATGAACGAGCCGGTGGCGGCGTTCTGCGAGACTTGTTCGAGCACGATGATGGCGGCTGGCTTCAGGACGTCGCGTTGCTCGATCGCCTCGTAACCGAAAAACTCAAGGTCGAGGCTGAGACGATTGCCGCTGAAGGTTGGAAGTGGATCTCGGTGGCCGTCGATTTCCCCTACGATCACACCAGGGGGCTGCGAGAACTCGAGGGCAAGCCTGTCGATCTCTCGCTTGAGGACCAGGCCACCATCGACGCACTCAACGCTGAGCAGGCCAAACTTGAAGCCGAATACCAGGACGCTGACGAATTGCCGGACGAGGTCGATCAGCGTCTCGGCGAGATCGAAGCGGCACTGATGGCGCTCGAAGACCGGCCAATGCTCTACGATCCGACGGAGGTCGCCCGAGCTGGCGTCTTCGTCAGCATCGATTCCGAAGGACGCCTCTCGGTAGACCGGGGTTACGTCCGTCCAGAGGACGACGTGCCGTCGATCGATCCTGATGTCGGGCAGGGCACCGATCCGTCCTCGACCGGAGGGCAGGAGGCCAGCACTTCCGTCCGGCGCACCGCGATCGCGGTCGCCGGTCACCCGGTCGATGCCGAAGAAGATGATGATGATGCGACCAAACCTCTGCCAGATCGGCTCATCACAGAGCTGACGGCGCATCGTACGCTGGCATTGCGGGATGCGTTGGCGGAAAATCCGGCGATCGCGTTCCAGGCGGTGTTGCACAACTTCGTGCTGACGGCCTTCTACCGGTTCGCGTCGTCCGGAAGCTGCCTTGAGATCGGACTGCACACGCCGACTTTTCCGGCGCAAGCCCCTGGGCTGAGGGAAAGCGCCTCTGCGCAGGCCGTCGAGGCGCGGCATGAGTCCTGGAAGGCACAGTTGCCCAAGGACGAAAAAGATCTCTGGGTTGCGCTCACAGCCCTCGATGGCGGTGCGCAAGCGTCCTTGTTCGCTCACTGTACATCATTTGCGGTCAACGCCCTCTATGAGCCGGCCAACCGCTACAATCAGGGCCGCGTCTCCGCTCATGGCGTCGGCACGCGGCTCGACCAGGCCGACGTGCTGGCCCGCGCTGTCGGCCTCGACATGGTCCAGGCTGGCTGGAGACCGACTGCCGACAACTATCTCGGCCGGGTCACCAAACCCCGCATTCTGGAGGCGGTGCGGGAAGCAAGAGGCGAGTCTTCGGCGCAACTGATCGACCACCTGAAGAAGGCGGACATGGCCAAGGAGGCCGAGCGCCTCCTCGATGGCTCGGGCTGGTTGCCGGAGCCGCTGCGTCTCGTCGAGCCCAACGCATCGCCAACGGAAGAGGAGGGTGAAGCGGGCCCATTGCCCGACTTCCTTGCCGACGACGAGGAGGATCGGGCGAACGCCGGCGACGATGATCCGCAACGGCTCGACGCGGCTGAGTGACATCACAGAGCGGGATGGCTCCGGCCGTCCTGCAGTTTTGGGGACCGGTGCACAGCGCCGGTCCCCTTTTTATTGGCGACGGCTGAGAGGTAGAGCCGGGCCGGGAAGGGTTTGAATCGCCGCGGTCTTAAGGAGAGCGCCGGGCGGTTCGACCGTTCCCGCTCTCCCGAGAAATCCTGCCATGACCGAATCTCTTGCCGGCGGCGCCGCCGCCGCGCCGCTCTCGATGCGTGCCGCTGCAAGTCTCACCTCTGCCGCCGTCAGGGCCGCCCGACAACTCCTGACCGATCTCGAACGCGGCCGTCGCATTGATGCCGCCGTTCTGCGAAGCGCCATGGAGGCCGCCTTCGGCGCCTCGGACGCGGCCGGCGCCTGGAATTGGAAGACTGCCTATGACGTCTGCGAGGCGGCAACCATTCTGTTCCTTCGCAAGTTCGGCCCGGCCATCCGGGCCAAGGCTGGCTCGACCGCTGCCATGCTGCCGATGCTTGCGAGAATCGCGAGCTGTCTGCCGACCCATACGCGACGCTCCGAGGACAGTCAGGCGTTTCAGCAGTTCTCAACGCCGATCCCGCTTGGGCTGGCAGCATGTACCGCAGCCGGCATTACGCCGGCTGATCGCGTTCTGGAGCCCTCCGCGGGAACCGGCTTGCTCGCCATCTTTGCGGAGCTCGCCGGCGGCGCCCTGATGTTGAACGAGTTGGCCGAGGCCCGCGCGGCACTGCTCGACCATCTGTTCGCCAATACTAAAGTCACGCGCTTCGACGCCGCCCAGATCGATGACCACCTCGATGCGAGTGTCGTACCGAGCGTCGTCCTGATGAACCCGCCGTTCTCGGCGGTGGCGAATGTCGATCGACGGATGTCGGACGCGGTTGTCCGGCACATCGCTTCAGCCCTGGCACGCCTTTGCGACGGCGGTCGTCTCGTCGCTATCACCGGCGAGAACCTTGCGCCGGATAACCCGGTATGGACCGATGCTTTCGTTCGCCTCCAGGAACGCGGGCGGGTGGTGTTTTCTGCCGCCATCGACGGAGCCGTCTACGCCAAGCACGGAACTCAGACGGACACGAGGCTGCTTGTGATCGACAAGCAGCCCGCCGCAGATCCGAAGGTTTTTCCTGCTTCGCCAGGCATGGTGAGCGATGTCGCCACCTTGCTTGACTGGGTGACACAGCAGGTGCCTCCGAGGCTACCCGTTGTCACGCCGGTAGTGGTCGACGTCACCAAGCGCCCTCCGATATCGCGATCGGTCGGCGTCTCTTCGCCACGCCCATCGTCCACTTCGAGCGGCGCAGCGCCAGAAGTAGAGCTGATCTACGAGACGGTCGAATGGTCGCCGCCGGAAGGCGCCCGAATGACCGATGCGCTTTATGAGGAATACGGATTGCAGTCGATCCGTATTCCCGGATCGTGCGCACATCCGACCAAACTCGTGCAGTCCGCAGCGATGGCATCCGTTGCGCCACCGAAACCGACCTACCGTCCGCACCTGCTTTCGAGTCTGGTGGCAGATGGACTTCTGTCGGACGCGCAGCTCGAGAGTATCATCTATGCCGGCGAAGCGCATTCCGAGTTTCTTGCGGGTTCCTGGACCGTCGATGCGACTTTTGACGTCGTGGCTGCCGCGCGTGACGACGCCAAGAATGCCGTCCGCTTTCGCCGCGGCTGGTTTTTGGGCGATGGCACCGGCGCGGGCAAGGGGCGGCAGGTCGCCGGAATCTTGCTCGACAACTGGCTCAAGGGCCGCCGCCGTGCGGTCTGGATCAGCAAGTCCGACAAGCTTATCGAGGACGCGCAGCGCGACTGGTCCGCGCTTGGCATGGAGCGGCTGCTTGTGACGCCGCTGTCTCGGTTCCGCCAGGGCACGGCGATCCGACTCTCGGAAGGTATCCTTTTTACCACCTACGCCACGCTGCGGACCGACGAGCGCGGCGAAAAGCTTTCGCGTGTCAGGCAGATCGTTGAATGGTTGGGCTCCGACTTCGACGGAGTGATCGTCTTCGACGAGAGCCACGCCATGCAGAATGCGGTCGGGAGTAAAGGCGAGCGCGGCGACCAGGCGGCCTCTCAGCAGGGGCGCGCGGGCCTGAGGCTCCAGCACGCGTCGCCGAATGCTCGCGTGGTTTATGTATCGGCGACGGGCGCGACCACGGTCCACAACCTCGCTTATGCTCAACGCGTCGGCCTTTGGGGCGGCTCTGACTTCCCGTTCGCCACCCGTGCCGAGTTCGTCGAAGCGATCGAGGAGGGTGGCGTCGCGGCCATGGAGGTGCTGGCGCGTGATCTCAAGGCGCTCGGTCTCTACGCGGCGCGATCGCTCTCTTATGAGGGCGTCGAGTACGACCTCGTTGAGCACCAGCTTACGCCGGAGCAGGTTCGCATCTACGACGCCTATGCCGATGCGTTCAGCGTCATTCACAACAATCTCGATGCCGCGATGCGGGCCGCCAACATCACCGGCGAGACGGGCACGTTGAATGGCCAAGCCAAATCCGCCGCACGATCCGCCTTTGAGAGCGCAAAACAGCGCTTCTTCGGTCATCTCCTGACTTCGATGAAGACGCCGTCGCTGGTCCGATCGATCGAGCGCGATCTCGACGCGGGTCATGCCGCCGTGATCCAGATCGTATCGACAGGCGAAGCGCTGATGGAGCGTCGGCTCGCCGAGATTCCGACCGAGGAGTGGAGCGACGTCCAGGTCGACATCACCCCTCGCGAATATGTGCTCGACTATCTCGCCCATTCCTTTCCGGTCCAGCTCTACGAGCCCTTCACCGACTCGGAGGGTAATCTCTGCTCCCGGCCTGTCTATCGCGACGGCCAGCCGGTCGAGAGCCGGGAGGCCGTCGCCCGCCGTGACAGTTTGATCGAGAAGCTCGCCTCGTTGCCGCCGGTACCCGGCGCGCTGGATCAGGTCGTACAGCGCTTCGGCACCGACTTGGTCGCCGAAGTGACCGGTCGCTCGCGCCGGATCGTTCGCAAGGGTGACCGGCTGGTGGTTGAAAACCGCGCAGGCTCGGCGAACCTCGCTGAGACATCGGCCTTCATGGACGACGTCAAGCGTATCCTCGTTTTCTCCGACGCGGGTGGCACGGGGAGGAGTTACCACGCCGAACTGTCGGCCCGAAATCGCCGTTTGCGGGTTCATTACCTGCTAGAGCCCGGCTGGAAGGCCGACGCCGCGATCCAGGGGCTCGGCCGGACCAACCGGACCAACCAGGCGCAACCGCCGCTGTTCCGGCCGATCGCAACCGATGTGAAGGCCGAAAAGCGCTTTCTCAGCACCATTGCGCGCCGGCTCGACACACTGGGTGCTATTACGCGCGGCCAACGCCAGACCGGAGGGCAGGGTCTGTTCCGGCCCGAGGACAATCTCGAAAGCCAGTACGGGCGTGATGCCTTGCGTCAACTCTATACGCTGCTTGCGCGAGGCAAGGTTGAGGGATGCTCGCTCGAAAGGTTCGAGGATGCGACCGGCCTGAAGCTGACAGATGCCAACGGGCTCAGGGCTGAGCTGCCGCCGATCACGACCTTCCTGAACAGATTGCTCGCGCTCACCATCGACCTGCAGAACGTCCTGTTCACCGCTTTCGAGCAGCTCTTGACGGCTCGGATCGAAGGCGCGGTTGCGTCGGGTACCTACGACGTCGGGCTGGAAACGCTTCGCGCCGAAAGCTTTGTCGTCACCAACCGGCGGACGATTTACGTCCATCCCGGCACTGGCGCCGAGACCGGGCTACTCACGATCACCCAGCGCCAGCGCAACCATGCAGTGAGCCTGGATGACGCTCTCGATCGTCTTTCCGATCGTCGTGCTGTCCTGCTGATCAATGAGCGCTCGGGACGAGCCGCCGTGCAGGTGCCGGCGGCGAGCGTCATGCTCGACGACGGCGAGATCGAGCGGCGCGTCCGCCTGATCCGGCCGATGGAGCAGCACAAAGTCCCCTTGAACATGATGGCGGAGAGCCATTGGGCCGAGGCGGACCAAGAACGCTTTGCTGCGGCCTGGCTAGCGGAGCTTGCCGAGGTCCCCGAGTTCACGGAAAGGACGATCCACGTCGTGGCGGGCCTGCTGCTACCCATCTGGAAGCGGCTTCCGAACGAATCGACCCGGGTCTATCGACTTCAGACTGATGCGGGCGAACGCATCATTGGCCGCAAGGTTTCTGCCGCCTGGGTCGCAAACGTCCTTGCGGCGGATGCGCCCGCGCTGACGCCGGACGCTGCCTTCGCCGCGCTGATGGACGGACGGACCATTCTCGACCTTGCGGAGGGACTCCAGCTGCGCCGTGTCCGGGTGATGGGCGCATACCGCATCGAACTGTCGGGATTCAACGACACAATGCGCGATCGACTGCGGGCTTACGGCCTCTTTGGGGAAATCATCTCCTGGAAGCTGCGCATGTTCGTGCCCACGGACGCAAGCGGCGCGGAGATCCTTTCGAAGGTGCTCGACAGCTATCCGGTGGCGCGCATTGGTGAACGGGAGGCCGCGTGATGTCCCGAGAGCCTTCCGAACTAGCAGGCCGTCTCGCGCGCGAGGCCGAGGCGGTGTGCCGGCACTATCTGTCCAATGGCAAGCGGGCGGGGCGGTATTGGGTAGTCGGCGACATCAATAACACGCCGGGCCGCTCGCTGTTCGTGCGACTGCAGGGATCGTCGAAGGGTCGCGCCGGCAAGTGGACAGATGCCGCGACCGGGGAACATGGCGATCTCCTCGACATTATCCGACAGTGCCGGGGTTTGCGCGATTTCCGCGAGGTTGCTGAGGAGGCGAGGCGCTTTCTGAAGCTGCCCCGTCTTGAGCCGCAACCGGCCCCGAAACCCATTCGTTCGCTTGCGCCGGCCGGGTCGCAAGAGGCGGCTCGTCGGCTCTTTGCGATGTCCGGCTCGATTGAAGGGACGGTTGTCGAGACGTATTTGCAGCGGCGCGGAATAGCCCATATTCACCATGGTGGGAGCCTCCGCTTCCACCCACGTTGCTACTATCGGCCGGACGAGCATTTGCCGACCGAAACCTGGCCGGCGATGATAGCCTGCGTCACGAATCTCGATGGACGGATCACCGGCGCGCACCGCACCTGGCTCGATCCGGATGGCTTTGATCGCGTGCGGCTCGGCAAGGCTCCGATCGACACGCCACGGCGGGCCATGGGCGACCTGCTCGGCAACGCCGTTCGCTTCGGCGTGGTGGACGACGTGCTCGCAGCCGGCGAGGGTATCGAGACCATGCTCTCGCTGCGTTGCGTGCTGCCGACCTTGCCCATGGCCGCAGCGCTTTCGGCCAATCACCTCTCAGCGATGTTGCTGCCAGCTGGCCTGCGTCGGCTCTATATCGCTCGTGATGCCGATGCTGCCGGAGATACTGTACAGGTGACCCTTACTCAGCGCGCGGAAGGCGCCGGCGTTGAAGCGATCGCATTGTCGCCTCGGCTAGGCGACTTCAACGAAGATCTGCACATCTTCGGTCTTGAGGCCCTCCGGGCAGCGTTGCGGCTTCAACTCGTACCGGAGGACATCGTCCACTTCCTGCATTCATCGACGGTAGCGGCGGAATAGCCGGGGTATTTCGATCGACGTCGACAGGTCGGTCGTGGCGAGGCCAATGCCGGAAGAGCGCGCGACCTCGGCCTTCTAGAGGGCGATCGGACGGCAAGCAGCCCGGGCCGGCAATGGCTGCGTCCGGCTATTTTCCGCCGCGCGCAGGCGATGAGAAGACACACTAGCCACCTGGCCGGCGCGCTTTGCATCGCGAAGCAAAATAGCCGGCCTCCGCCATCCTCCGCTGCCGCTTCGCCCTTCGGGTTCTGGCCCGTTCCGCCCGCCGCCTGAGTGATCGCCACGAAGGCCGCGATGGGCGCGGCCGATCCGGCAAAGGACCTCTTCCATGACCGACCACGACGATATCGAACCGACGCAGGCAGCATCTCCGACCGAAGTCGTTCTCACCGAAATGCAACTCTTCGGCTACCGCCCGTTCGACGACCAGCCCGATCCACGACCGCTTCCCGAGGGCAAGATGATCGCCGTCGCTGTCGCCGATATCTTCGATGCCATGGTCGCCACGTTGAGGGACACGCGGCTTGAACCGGACCTTGACGATCTGCTCTGGTCGACCGTCAACCTGTTCCATCGTGCCGTCGACCGCATCGGGCGCCAACTCGACGATAACGAACAGGCGCAGCAGAAGAGCCAGCGTGAACAGAATGGCTCCGAAGTGCGATCGGTCGAACTCGAGCGTCTGACGGCGGAAGGCATTACGCTGATCGAGCGGCGCAACTGTCTCGAACTCTTCCGCGACCATGCCACAGAGCGCTTCGAGACTCACACCGGCTCGTCCTGGCGTCCCCGATCGGGCTCACTGGTGAATCACCGCACGCTGACCGCAGCGATGATCGACTCCCGCGACTTCATCGCAGCCAAGCGTCGAGCCGAGGCCGAAGTCATGTTGCCGCCGGGACCGAAGATCGCACTCACCGGCGGGCTCGATTTCAACGACCATCATCTGATCTGGGATCGCCTCGACAAGGTTCATGCCAAGCATCCCGACATGGTCTTGATCCACGGCGGCTCACCCAAGGGGGCCGAACTGATCGCTTCCAAATGGGCGACCAGCCGCAAGGCGCCTCAAATCGCCTTCAAGCCCGACTGGACGAAACACGCCAAGGCAGCGCCCTTCAAGCGCAACGACGCCATGCTCGAATTGCTGCCGATCGGCGTCATGCACTTCCCGGGCACGGGAATCCAGGACAACCTCGCCGACAAAGCAAAGCGGCTCGGCATCCCCGTCTGGAGGTTCGGCGGCGCGTGAGCCTTCTCACCTACAAACGATCAAGGCGGAATTGCATGCGCCGCAACTCCGCCTCGTTTCGATCCTATGTCTGAAGTTGCGCCGTGGTGGTGGTGGAAGGCGCGACTGGCAAATCTATGCACATGGAGCCACCACCATGCTCGCCCTTGGGCTTGTTCTCAACACAATCGGCATCGGTTTGTTCTGCTGGGCGATCTTCGCGCTCGCAGTGTACGCCTTGCCGTTTTTTGTCGCGCTGAGCATTGGGATGACGGCGTTGCAAAGCGGCGCCGGCGTCGTCGGTGCGCTGCTTATCGGAACGGCGGGTGGCGCGCTGACGCTTGTCCTCGGTCAGATCGCCGTCGCCGTTACCCGGTCGTTGACCTTGCGCACTGCGGTCGCGACCGCATTCGCTGTTCCCGCCGCCGCCGCTGGCTACCATCTGGTTTACGCCCTCTCGCAGATCGGGATGCCTTCGCCGGGCTGGCGTGCGGTTTTCGCTTGCCTGGGTGCGGTTTGCGTTGCCGGCACGGCGTGGACGCGCCTCACCGTTTTCGTGGAGGCCCGCCCGTTCGAGCCGGTTGGGGCGGTGGAGAGGTCTCCGCCAATTCTTACGGCCGCCACGCGCGAGCGATGACCGTTCACCGCCTTCGTCGTCGAACAGGTTTGCGTAGATCAGTTCGTTGAACGAGGGACCATCGGGACATGAGCGGGGAGGGGTGCAGTCCTCCTCGAAGTGCATCGACCAAGCCGCGCAGATTCCTGCTAGGCCCACATTGCCACGGCCGGCGTGCTCTTGATCATTCCTTCGGAGGCGATACCGCCCTTTGCAGCAGATTGTTTCTTTTCCTACGCTGAACCGTTCCGACCTCTTGTTCAGCAGAACCGAGATACGCCACGTCTTCTCCTGAAATTGCGGTTCAGCACGCGTACGCACGTGGCCTCATTGATGGCTTGATCTGGCCGAAGACCGGCTTCGCCTCGATCATCTGAGCCGCAACGCCGTTGATGTGACTTTCTTCCCCTGGGCTGCGCCCATTCCTCGCGAGGCAAGAAAGTCGCCACAACCACGTCCTCCGCTGCGCTATGGCCCGCAAGCGGGTGCGTCGCCGATCGTCCTCGGCCTCTAGATCGCCATCGAGGCCGCGGTGGTCGCGGGCTCGAAACACAACAGGAGAAGTGACATGGCTAACATCGGTTCTTTCAAGAAGGTCGGCAACGATTTCCAGGGCGAGATCGTCACTCTGAGCCTGCAGGCCAAGGGCGTCCGTATCGTCGCCGAGACGAACCGGTCCAACGACAACGCCCCCAGCCACCGCATCTACGTGGGCCGCGCGGAGATCGGGGCAGCCTGGTCGAAGCGCTCGGAAGAGGGCCGCGACTACCTCTCGCTCAAGCTCGACGATCCCTCGTTCAACGCACCGATCTACGCGAACCTGTTGGATGACGAAGGTGGCGAAGGCTACACTCTGCTCTGGTCGCGGCCGCGGAAGAACGGCGAGTGAGACTCACCTCCGCCAAACCCCGCCCGACCTGTTCGGGCGGGGCACTTCTTTATGAAGATTTGCATGCCGCTTCGGCTGTCTTGCCGCCTCGTAGCGAAAGATCAGGAACGGATCTTCGAGGCTTTCTCGTCGAGCAATTCTGCAGGTCGAATTTCAAGTGCCTGAGAAACTTGCCACATTGTAAGGAGGGTCACATTTTGCAACCCTCGCTCCATGCTGCTGATGAAGGCGCGATCGACGCCCATACGTTCTGCAACGGCCTCCTGACTTAGGCCCAGGGCCAAGCGAAATCGACGCGCATTTGCTCCAAAGACCTTGCGAATGTCCATCCGCAGGATAGGAAGCAATCGCGTATTTTGGCGCTACGTGTTATAATACGCGGAGGTGCGATTAGCAGCGACGTGCGCGGACCGCGACTAGTCGAATAGCTAATCGTTCTGAGGAATTTTATGCTGGACTTGATAACATTATGGCAGTTGTGTGGATATAACTACGCGCAGGGACCAAAATCGCTCAAGGAGTTGTTGGTTGCAGACCCCGCCACTTGATCCTGATGTCGCCGACTCAGCTCCGGATGATCCGATGCTCACGAGCTACGATGAACAGCATCTGGTGACGTATTGGCGTCTTCTCGATGCCGAGGCCGACGGCGCCAACTGGAAGGAAGTTGCTCGGATCGTGTTGCATATCGACCCGGATCGCGAACCGTCGCGCGCTCGCAGTGCGTTTGATAGTCACTTGGCGCGAGCAAAATGGATGGCTGACCACGGTTACCGCGGATTGCTTCGTGGCGGTGCGACCAAATAGCAAGAATCTGTCGGTTAGAATTCGCAATTGAGAATGGATTTCTCCGCTGCCAGCGTGATCGCCTGCACGCATCACGCAATGCACAATTGGTGACTTCCCTAACAACCAAAGGCTTTATAGAAATTTCGTCGCAATCGCCTTACGGCAGGGGATCAGAGCAATGTCCGAGTTCGACTGGCGCTCGCCGGCAGCGTATCAGCACGCCATCAAGTCAGGGGAGATGGCGGATTTCGCCTGGGAGTCACTCCGGCGAAGTCCCAATTATCGAATTGCCTACCGTGACGCTCGATCGAAGGATGGGCGAGTACCTTCCGAATTCCGAAGGAGATGGGGCGTCTGCTTTCGCTCATGACCCGAAGGGGTCCTTCTACGAACAGACGATCTTCTGGGCGCCCGAGGCTTGTCCTACAGTGGTGCCCGTCGCACGGAGCGCGTCTGTCGCACAAACCGCCGTCCCGATGCTGCCGATTACCGAGCTTGCATCGGGCAGCATTAGACAGGCATCGGACGGCTGGCATGCCGTGTTATGCATTCAGGGAGCGCAACATCAGCTATGGCTGAAAGAGGCCCCGCAGGTGGGTGCCTCTTACGCGGCCGAGCTGCCGCTCGACCCGGACTTCGAGATCCGCGCGCATGCCTCACATCGGCTGTGGCGCGCCATCAACGGCCGGCCGCCAGGACCTCCTTTTCATCAGCTTTCGGCACAGCGGCGCGAACGACTAGCCTTGGCGCTGCGCGCCCTCGATGGGCGCATGGATGGCGCCTCCTATCGGGCGATCGCCGAGGTGCTATTCGGCCAAAAACGCATCCCCGAACGCGCTTGGAAAACTCACGAGTTGCGCAGCCGGACCATCCGCCTGGTGCAGGCCGGCTTAGCGCTGATGCGCGGTGGCTATCGCGCATTGCTTCGTCCGCCACCTCGCAAGGAATAAGGAAGGGGTGCCGAGAATTGTCCCTTCATCTTCGGCATCCCCCTAAGCACGGCTACTCCGCCACCGTGACCGTCGACGCGCGGCTCAATCCGGTCGCGCTCTAGACGATCACGGAGCTTCGCAAATGCCCGATCCGAACGCCGGCCTACCGCCGCGATACCTGCGCACGCCAGAAGCCGCGCGCTTTCTCGGCCTGTCCTGCCGGACGCTGGAGAAACACCGCACCTATGGCACCGGCCCGACCTATCGGAAGCTCGGCGGCAGGGTCGTCTACGCCATCGATGATCTAACAGCTTGGGTTGACCGCGGTACCAAGACATCGACCAGCGATCCCGGCAACGGCGCGGTCTTGCCCGCCAAGCGGCACACCCCGATCCCCTATGCGGGCAAGGAGCGGCGCTGACCATGTCGGACGGCAACTCATCTGCACACAGACGGCGCCGCTCGGAGCGCGATCAGCTCGACCTGTTTCGTGCGCTGCCCGGCGACCTGGCCCCGCGCGATGCACAAGACCTGATGGCCTATCCGTTCTTCTCGTTGGCGAAATCCAAGCGAACTTTACCGATCGATTTCCGCGCCGGCACGGTCACGATCCGAGTCGAAGCCGTGCCAGAACATGGCATGGCGACGATCTGGGACGCAGACGTCTTGATCTGGGCCGCTTCGCAGATTGTGGAGGCCCGTGACGCCGGCCTGAAGACGTCGCGGCTGATGGCCGCCACGCCCTACGAGATACTGACCTTCGTCGGTCGCGGCACCAGCGTGCGCGATTACGATCGCCTCAAGGCTGCACTCGACCGGCTGCAATCGACAACCGTCATGACGTCGATCCGCCAACCAATGGAGCGCCGACGGCATCGCTTTTCCTGGATCAACGAATGGAAGGAGGCGTCTGACGCCCACGGCCATCCGCGTGGACTGGAGCTGATCTTGCCCGATTGGTTCTACTCGGGCGTTGTCGACGAAGCGCTCGTGCTAACGATTGATCGCGCGTATTTCGATCTGACCGGCGGACTCGAACGCTGGCTCTATCGCCTTGTCCGCAAACACGGTGGCCATCAGCACGGCGGCTGGAGTTTTGATGTTGTGCACCTGCACGCCAAGTCAGGCAGCCTGTCGCCGCTCAAACACTTTGCCTACGACCTGCGCCAGATCGTCGGCCGTCAGGCATTGCCGGGTTATCGCCTCGTCATCACACACGACCCGAATGGCGCAGAACGACTGAATTTCGCACCTGTCTCGGTCGACCCGCTGACGCAGCGACTGCGCAAGCGTGGCCTCGCCTCTCCAGCGGGGGATAAGCTGTGAATCGGCTCGTGCTATCAGGGACCAGAACCCTCGTGCCATCGGGGGCCGGATCCTCGTGCTATCGAGGACCAGAATCAGAGCTAACGCTCTGCCGCGCCAATACTTCCTGCTCCCGTAACTTTACTAACCAGGAATTCTTCGGATTCCTTCTAACGGGTCGGAGCCTCTTGACCGCGATCGTCAGCGGGAATGCCCTTTGCCTACGCCGGCCAGCTGACGGCTCACCACAGCCGTTCTGCCGCAAGCGAGGCATTGCCTCCGATGCGCCGGCGACAGCGCGGCCGTTGGCATTTCCCATAAATTTCTCTCAACAACTCGGAGCGGTCCGGTGAGCGATCTTACAACCGTTGAACTATTGTGGCTCGAGAAGCGGATCGAGAACCGAATTCGGTTCGGCAAGCCCGTTTCGGAAAAGATCGTTGACCGTCACCGCCGCGTCCTTTCGTTCGCGCCCGGCAGCATCTTCGCCTTTGCGCGTTGGACCTCCAATGACTTCGGAACAGTCCTGTCTCGCATCGACATCTTGCGCGCGCCAGCGCCTGGCCAACGCTATTCGACCGTTCCTTGGGTTCATCCTGGCGGTGACAGTCTGCTGCGACTGTCGGCTTGGCCAAAGGTTGAGCGCGTTCTCCAGTTGATCGACGCGGTGGAGGCACTTGGCATCAATCCTGCCGAAGCGGCCCCGGAGTATTGGCAACACGTTCACAACCGTCTGTCAGTCAACGAAGCGCCTCGAATCTACACCGTTGGGCGCCACCGGGCGTGGCTCCAGCGGCGAAGGGTGGCATTCTGATGCAACGGCTGGCGGTCATTCTTGCCATGTGTGGGGCCACAGCTCTTGCTCTGTGGCCAGTCGAAAACACTTCGCCATCGTATATCTGGAACGCCTCTGAGAGCGTGCCAATCGGTCTGTATCGCTTGCGAGACGTCGGAAGATTGGATGTCACTGAGCTGGTGGCCGTTCGGCCACCTGAGCCGCTGGCGACCTTCCTCGCCCTTAACGGCTATTTGCCAAGCGGCCTGCCGATGCTCAAGCACGTGCTGGCACTGCCCGGGCAAACCGTCTGCAGAACGGGACTCACAATCGCCGTCGACAGCATCGAGATGGGCCAGGCGCGAGAGCGCGATGGCCACGGCCGGCCGCTGCCGGTTTGGCAGGGCTGCCGCACCCTTGGTGCCGGCGAAATCTTTGTCATGAACTGGCAGTCGGCGGACTCTTTTGACGGGCGCTATTTCGGACCCATTCCTGCATCTGCCGTTATCGGCCGAGCGATCCCGGTATGGACTGACGGAGAATGAACATGCTCGCCATTAGCAGTCGAACTGCAACTATTCTGCTCGATTCTTTGCAACGCCAACGCGTAAGCCTCTGCAGTGAGTCCTCACCTAGCAGTCCCGCACGCGCGTTGTTGCAGCCCCGCGCAATGCCGACGACGCCAATCGCAGTTCGTCGCGCGCTGTCGGGGATTTTCGTAGGTTCGAGAGTAGCTGGGAGAGGCCAGAGGCGATTCGACCGAGGAGGGCAGGATAAAAGCCGCAAGGTGCGGCCGGTCGGTCGGATGGGAATTGCGTGCAACTTCAAGCATGCTCCGAACATTGCGAAGATCGAGCACAACCTGACATTTCTGTCATCGCGCTGTTCCTGCTCAGCTATTGGCACACTGCGACGGATACGATGACTGGCAACGACGATTTTCGCGTCCGCCCTGGGCGCATTCGCTCGACGCGCACGCCAAAGGCAAAATCCTTTCTGGCGCAGGCGCTCAGAGCCACGCAAAAGGCTGGCGGTGTCCCGCGCAGCGGCGTCAGGAGGGGCGGAAGATTTGGACGCGGCCGTGCGGCTAGCCTTGCCGCGACGCGGCTCCTCCAGGCTCGTGGTCGCAGCGCCATGGTCAAGGCGCGCGTCGTGCGCCGGATGCGGTCGCCTGGCGCGCTGCGAGCCCATATCGGTTACCTCCAGCGCGATGGCGTGACCCGCGACGGATCGCCTGGCAGGCTATTTGATGCAGCCGGAGATCAAGCAGATGGCCGGGCTTTCGCCGAGCGCTGCGAAGGCGATCGGCATCATTTCCGGTTTATCGTCTCGCCAGATGATGCGAGCGAGTTGGGAAGCTTGCGTGCCTTTACCCGCGAACTCATGGATCAGGCCTCGCGAGACCTCGCTACCCGCCTCGACTGGGTTGCCATCGACCATTGGAATACTGAGCATCCCCATATCCACATCCTTGTGCGAGGCCGTGCGGACGACGGCTCTGACCTTGTTATCAGTCGGGACTATATTTCGAAAGGATTGCGCGCCCGCGCCGGCGATTTGGTTACCCGTGAGCTCGGCCCGAGATCGGAGCTTGAGATCCGGCGCGGCCTCGAAGCAGAGGTCACCGCAGAACGCTGGACGAGGCTTGACCGTGTACTGGCCCGGGAAGCGGCCGGAAAGGAAGGGGTGCTGGATCTTCGTCCGGAAAAAGACGGCGGGCGCGACCCGTTGCACGAGATCCGGATCGGTCGGATGCGAACACTTGAGCGGCTGGGGCTAGCCGAGCCAGTCGGTCCCGCGCGTTGGGTCCTGACCAGTGACACCGAGCCGAAATTGCGCGCGCTCGGCGATCGGGGTGACATCATCAAGCGGCTGCACAAGACACTCGCAAAGGATGGCGCATCGCGCGCGCCATCTTCCTGGGCGCTTGAGGGCGAACGCCACGGCGAACCAGTGATCGGTCGTCTCATCGCCCGAGGGCTCGACGACGAGCTTAAGGGTAGCGCGTTCGCCGTCGTCGACGGGATTGACGGAAGGGTCCATCACCTCAAACTCGCTGACATCGATTTGGCCAGTGATGGGCCGATCGGAGGCATCGTCGAGCTGCGGCGCTTTGAGGATACCAGGGGCCGCAATCGGATCGCGCTCGCAGTCCGCTCGGACCTTAATCTCGACCAGCAGGTGGCGGCTGAAGGCGCGACCTGGCTCGACCGGCGCCTGGCCAGTCGCGAGGGCGCCGATCTCTCGCGCGCTGGCTTTGGTGCCGAGGTCTGTGTCGCGCTCGATCGGCGGATCGATGTACTGGCACAGCAGGGTCTTGCCAGCCGGGACGGAGACAAGATCACGCTCGGTCGCAACCTGATCGGAACTCTACGCAACCGCGAGCTCAAGACAGTAGGTCGCGGCCTTGCTACCGAAACAGGGCTGGTGCATCAGCCGGCGGAGACGGGTGAATCCATTTCTGGGACTTATCGCCGAAGATTGTCGCTTGCCTCGGGGCGCTTCGCCATGATCGACAACGGACTTGGCTTCCAACTCGTACCCTGGATCCCATCGTTGGAACGCGAACTAGGCAGACAAGTGAATGGCATTGCCGGTCCTGGCGGCGTCGACTGGAGTTTTGGACGCCGCCGCGGCCCTTCGCTGTGATGCGCCGATCTCTACGCTACGGCGCGCGCAAGCGCGATGCCGAGCGAATTGCTGTTGCGCTGGCCCGTGGGTAGCTGACACCTCTCGCTCATGTCCGCGACGAAAATACTTTGGGGGCAGCTGCTTTTCGTCTCGTTGGTCGTGCTCGCCTTTCTCTGGGTAGCAACCGAGTGGACCGCCTGGCGTCTCGCGTTTCAACCGCAGCTTGGGCCTGCGTGGTTCATGATCAGGCAATGGCCGATCTATCAGCCGGTTGCCTTCTTCGTCTGGTGGTTCAGGTTCGACGCCTACGCGCCAACAATCTTCATGCAAGGTGCCTGTATCGCCGCGAGCGGC
Organism: Bradyrhizobium sp.; assembly: GCA_021732175.1. GTDB lineage: Bacteria > Pseudomonadota > Alphaproteobacteria > Rhizobiales > Xanthobacteraceae > Bradyrhizobium. Next base: position 39,874 of record JAKFVP010000375.1, on the reverse strand, counting down.
GGGCTTGCCGCGATCGCCGTCGCGATCGCGCTTTCCGTCTGGCGTGCGCAAGAGGCCCAGCATGTCACGACCTACGGCTCGGCACGCTGGGCCGATACGCGAGAGATCAGGCGTGCAGGACTTCTGGGACACGATGGCGTCGTGCTGGGCCGCTTTGGGGGCTGCTATCTCCGGCACAACGGTCCCGAACATGTGCTCTGCTTTGCTCCGACCCGCTCGGGTAAGGGCGTCGGCTTTGTCATCCCAACACTGCTCACTTGGCCGAGCTCCACTATTGTCCACGACATCAAGGGCGAGAATTTTCAACTGACCTCCGGTTGGCGCGCTCGCTTCGGCTCAGTGCTCTTGTTCGATCCAACCAATCCTGCGAGCGCGGCCTACAATCCTCTGCTCGAGATCCGCAAGGGCGATTGTGAGGTCCGCGACGCGCAGAATATCGCAGACATTCTCGTCGACCCTGAAGGGGCGCTCGAGCGCCGCAATCATTGGGAGAAGACGAGTCATTCCTTGCTGGTCGGCGCCATCCTGCACGTTCTCTATGCTGAGGCTGACAAAACGCTCGCCGGCGTTGCCAACTTCTTGTCGGACCCGTCGCGCCCGATCGAGGCGACGCTGCATGCGATGCTGGCCACTCCGCATCTCGGGGAACGCGTTCATCCCGTGGTGGCATCGGCGGCACGCGAACTGCTCAACAAGAGCGAAAATGAACGTTCGGGAGTATTGTCGACAACGATGAGCTTTCTGGGACTCTACCGCGACCCCGTCGTCGCCAAGGTCACGGGACGGTGCAACTGGCGCATCCGTGACCTCGTTGACGGATCCCGGCCCATCTCGCTCTATCTGGTGGTACCGCCATCAGACATTGCCCGCACAAAACCCCTGATGCGGCTCGTCCTCAACCAGATCGGACGACGGTTGACCGAAAGCCTCGATACCGATCAACACAGACAGAAGCTGCTTCTGATGTTGGACGAGTTCGCCGCACTCGGTCGGCTCGACTTCTTCGAGAGCCAGCTTGCCTTCATGGCAGGTTACGGCATTCGCAGCTTCTTGATTACCCAGAGCCTGAATCAGCTCGAACGTGCCTACGGGCCGAACCACGCAATTCTCGACAATTGCCATATCCGTATCTCCTTCTCGACCAATGACGAGCGCACCGCCAAGCGCGTGTCGGATGCTCTCGGCACTGCAACCGAGATGCGCGCGATGAAGAACTATGCCGGGCATCGGTTGAGCCCTTGGCTTGGACATCTGATGGTCAGTCGTCAGGAGACCTCTCGTCCGCTGCTCACGCCCGGGGAAGTCATGCAACTCTCGCCCAACGAGGCTATTGTGATGGTTTCGGGGGTGCATCCGGTACGCGCCCGCAAGGTTCGCTATTACGAGGATACGCAGTTCCAGCGCCGGATATTGAAACCGTCACGCACCGTTCCCGTCGGCTTGGTCGCTAAGCCGGACGATTGGTCGGACCGAACGCCGATTTCGCCCTCGATCAACTTGCTCGCGGCATTAAAGCGCAAGACCGGCGATCCGAATGGCGGCATCCGCCGCGAGCCGGAACTGCCGCAACATGAGGAAGTCACGATCAAGGCGCCACTCGCCGAGAACGAATTTGATGCCGCGCCCGATGACGGCGACGCTGATGCCGTGCAAGCGACGGCTTTGAGCCGCTCGATGCAGGGTATTGCACGCTCTGTAAGCCTCAATCCGGACGACAAGATGGGTCTTTGAGCGCAGCGAGATGAAGAAGACGCAGCTCAGCATCTACCTCGACTCAGACACATTCAAGACCTTGGAGGCCTTCGCAGAACGCCATGGTAAGTCCAAGTCGCTGGTTGCCGAGGCTGCGATTGCTTCCTTCCTCTCTCCTGACGATTCTGATCGGCGGGAGGCCGCGATCGCCAAGCGGCTGGACCGGATTGTGCGAGTGCTCGAGCGGCTTGAACGCAATGACGGCGTAACGCTAGAGACGATCGCGCTGTTCATCCGCTTCTGGTTGACGTCAACGCCAGCATTGCCGGAGTATTCTAGCCCGGCGGCACGTGCCAAAGGTGCCGAGCGCTACGACCGTTTTGTCGAAGCTCTGGGGCGGCGGCTCTCCGGCGGATCAACCGTCCTTAAGGAAGTGAGCATCGAATCGCACGACACAGGAAGCCTTGCTCGAACGAGAAACGAATCCGGCTCAACCTGAACAAGTCAGCGTTTCTTTCTTTTACTACGCCGGAACACGAGCGCCATACTCCGCCGCTTGATGCAGTCTTTGCGCTGCTTTTGTGTCGTTCCCGTCAACTCTCCTCACCCAATCCATCGAGCCGCGGATGTTGCGGCTGCGACCAGTACCCTTGGCGAAACGGGAAAACCACAACATGCAGTTCCACGGCGAACTAGACATGCGGGCCGGCTGTGGCGAGGCGGCCGCGTCGTCTCCGCGCAAATGTCGCTCTTCCGCAACCCGAAAGGTGACCGTGCGGATTACCGATGCTCTCTATGAGCGGCTCGAGATTGCGACCGATCGTCCAGGCGTCGGCAAGAGCATGGTCGTGGAGGCCGCCGTTGAGCGCTTTCTGAACCCGGCCCCATCCGTTGTGGATCTGGTGCAAGAGCGGTTCGACAACTTGCACGACAGGTTCGACCGTCTGGAGGGCGACATACGGATGATCGCCGAGACCATCGCGCTACACGCCCGATATCACCTTGCGGTCATGCCACCGGTTCCGCCATCCCGACAGCATGAAGCGGCACTCCTTGGCGACGAGCGCTTCAAGGTGCTGGCCGAACAGGTTGATCGACGCGTCCGGCAGTGCCGACCGCTCATGCAGGAGACGATCGACCGTCTCAATGCCAGGGATTGCGCAGATCTGGAGCCAACGACAGGCGAGGACACGCCGCATGATTCAGAGTCTGGACCCAACAGGCAAAAACCGGCCTCTGAGGGCGTTGACATCGAGCATGCCTCGGACCCTGCCGCCCCAGAGGGTGTTGGCAACTCGTGCTTTCACGACCGTTCGAACTCATTCTGTCGGAGTGACGACGCCAGGAACCGGGAGCCGAACCCACCGCCGGCGCCGCCAAATTTCGACAAGCAGTTGACGGGCAAGTCACAGGCTTCGCAGAACCGCGCAGTTGCGAAATGGCGGCTGATCTTGTCTGTCTTCTTGCCCTTCGCCGCCGGCTACTTCCTTTCCTTCCTCTTTCGAACGATCAATGCCTCGATCGCGCCGGCGCTGGCGCAGGATTTTGGGCTCGATGCTGCCCAGACCGGGCTGCTCGCATCGGTATACTTCCTGGTCTTTGCGGGTGCCCAGATTCCGATAGGAGTGCTCCTGGATCGTTATGGTCCGCGAAGGGTCCAGAGCGTATTGCTCGTTATCGCCGTCGGTGGCGCCACTCTATTTGGCACCGCAGAGGGTTTTGCCGAGCTTCTTGTCGGTCGCGTAATGATAGGGCTTGGTGTTGCCGCCTCATTGATGGCCGGGCTCAAGGCCATCGTTACCTGGTTTCCAAAAGAGCGTATCGCATTCGTCAATGGCTGCATGATCATGCTGGGGTCGCTCGGGGCCGTCACCGCGACGGCGCCAACCGATTGGTTGCTGAATTGCATTGGCTGGCGGAGCTTGTTCGAGGTCCTGACTTCAGCGACGCTTGCGACGGCCGGTTTGATTTATTTTGCCGTGCCTGAACGCGACACCAGTCCCGAGCGCTCCGCAGCATCTGGAAAGCCGCTTACGTTGCGTTCCATCTTTTCGGATCCGCGTTTCCTGCGAATTGCGCCGCTTTCGGCAGCTTGCATCGGATCGTCCTGGGCTCTGCAGTCATTATGGGCGGCCTCCTGGCTCGCCGACGTCGAGGGACTTGATCGGCAAAGCTTGATCAACCAACTCTTCACGATGGCCATTGGAATCAGCCTTGGGGCAGTCCTACTGGGGACGATGGCTGATCGCCTGCGCAGACGAGGCATAGCTACTGAGGTTCTATTAGCGGCAGTCGGCGGGCTATTCATCTTGGCTGAACTCGCCCTGGTTCTGCGCGTGCCGGTGCCATCCGTCCTGCCTTGGTTTGCCGTATCAGTTGTCGGCGCCGGCACCGTGTTGAGCTATGCGATTATAGCTGAATACTTTCCCGTAGAAATCGCCGCACGTGCCAATGGGGCCCTAAACTTACTGCATTTCGGTTGGGCGTTCATGGTTCAATACGGAATCGGAATCGTCGTCGGTCAATGGCCGTCTCAGTATGGTCACTATCCGACGGCCGCCTATCAAGCCGCATTCGGCCTCAGCCTCACGCTTCAGGCGGCCGCGCTGCTGTGGTTTGCCATCCCTTGGCTCCGGACTCTCGTCAAACACCTCTACAGTTCATTCGCGCCGCAAAATTCGAGGTCTGCTACTCAAGCCGGATTTGTCGCAGTACCGGTTGAGGGACCGATCATCGAGGCGCATCTGGCAAGGGAGTGGTGACCCAAGTTCGGGTTCTCCCAAGCCATTGTTCGTGCCGCAAGTTCCTGCATAACGACTCCAGGAATTTCTCGATCTTTCTTTTCCTACGCCAGGCTACGAACCTAGTTTCCGTCTTGTTGCACTGAGCCGCTTACTGCTTCTTCTATTCATCCCCATCTGAGGTCGCTTGGGGACGGCCTCGTTGGTTGGGGGCGGTGGTGGCAATACATCCCATTCAGTCGGAGGCGATCTCGCGCGGAGCGCGCATGCTGCGCACGGCGCTCGGCCCGGCAATAGGGCGCTTCCTGGACGATCCGGCGATTGTCGAGGTGATGCTCAATCCTGATGGCCGGTTGTGGATCGACCGCCTGTCGAGCGGCCTCACGGACACCGGAGAAGTGGTGTCCGCTCCTGATGGGGAACGCATCGTTCGATTGGTTGCCCATCACGTTGGAGCCGAAGTTCATGCCGGCGCACCGCGTGTATCGGCGGAGTTACCCGAGACGGGGGAGCGCTTCGAGGGGCTGTTGCCTCCGGTGGTCGCGGCTCCTGCTTTCGCGATTCGCAAGCCGGCGGTCGCGGTGTTCAGCCTTGATGACTACGTCGCTGCTGACATCATGACCTCGGACCAAGCCGGCGCTTTGCGCAATGCGGTCGCCGCCCGCAGGAATATTCTGGTCGCTGGTGGGACATCGAGCGGTAAGACGACGCTCACAAATGCACTTCTAGCCGAAGTCGCCAAGACCTCGGATCGGATCGTTCTCATCGAAGACACGCGGGAGCTTCAGTGCAAGGCGCCGAACCTTGTAGCGCTGCGCACTAGGGATGGCGTGGTTTCGCTGTCGGACCTTGTGCGTTCTTCGCTTCGCCTGCGGCCAGATCGAATCCCGATCGGAGAGGTACGGGGCGCCGAAGCGCTCGACCTGCTCAAGGCCTGGGGGACCGGCCATCCCGGCGGCATTGGGACGATTCACGCCGGCTCCGGGCTCGGTGCCTTGCGTCGGCTTGAACAACTTATCCAGGAGGCGGTCGTCACGGTGCCGCGGGCGCTGATCGCGGAGACCATCAACGTCATCGCTGTCCTTTCCGGCCGCGGTACCGATCGTCGCCTCTCGGAACTCGTCAGCGTTACGGGGCTCGGCTCTTCCGGTGACTACAGCCTTGCAGCAATGGGAGGTCAATCATGAGTTTCGCCACGTCGCTTGAGCGATGGCTCGTTTCAACGAGCATTCTCGCGACCACCTGTCTGACCGTTGATCCAGCCGTTGCTGCTGGTTCCAACATGCCGTGGGAACAGCCGCTCAATCAGATCCTGCAATCGGTCGAGGGGCCGGTCGCAAAGATTGTCGCGGTCATCATCATTATCGTCACAGGGCTATCGCTGGCGTTTGGCGACACATCGGGTGGTTTTCGCAGGCTGATCCAGATCGTGTTCGGCCTGTCGATTGCGTTCGCTGCTTCGAGCTTCTTCTTGTCGTTCTTCTCCTTCGGCGGCGGAGTGGTGATCTGATGGATGGGCAGATCCCAGGCTACGTCGCGCCGGTGCATCGCGCGCTAACCGAGCCGATCCTCATGGGCGGTGCGCCGCGGTCGATCGCCATCGTCAACGGCACGCTCGCCGCAGCGCTCGGCATCGGTTTGCGCCTCTGGATCGCGGGCCTGCTGCTTTGGTTCGTCGGTCACATGGCCGCGGTTTGGGCCGCCAAGCACGATCCTGACTTCGTCGAAGTCGTTCGCCGGCACCTCCGTATTCCCGGTCACCTCAATACCTGAGTTCTCCCATGATGAACCTTGCCGAATATCGCCATTCGAATGTGCGTCTTGCGGATTTTCTTCCCTGGGCGGCCCTTGTCGATGAGGGGATCATCCTGAACAAGGATGGGTCGTTCCAGCGCACGGCAAAATTTCGAGGACCTGACCTCGATAGCGCCGTCCCGGCAGAACTCGTTGCCATCGCCGGCCGTCTGAACAACGCGCTCCGCCGCCTCGAATCGGGTTGGGTGATCTTTGTCGAAGCTCAACGCCATTCGGCGGGAGCTTATCCGCCCAACACCTTTCCGGATGTGGCGTCGGCCCTGGTCGACGCCGAGCGGAGAGCGCAGTTCGAAGAAGCCGGCGCCCATTACGAGTCGAGCTATTTCCTGACATTTCTTTATCTCCCGCCAGCCGAAGGCGCGGCGAAAGCGGAACGGCTGCTTTACGAGGGCAGCAACCGCACCGCCGATGCCGATGCACGAGAAGTCCTGCGCGGGTTTGTCGATCGGACTAACCGCGTGCTGCAACTCGTCGAGGGTTTCATGCCGGAGTGCGGCTGGCTGGATGATCAGGAAACCCTGACTTACCTGCATTCAACGATATCGGCCAAGCGGCATCGTGTCAGGGTGCCCGAGATCCCGATGTATCTCGACGCGCTGCTTGCAGATCAACCGCTGACCGGCGGTCTTGAGCCGATGCTGGGTTCAGCGCATCTGCGCGTTCTGACCGTCGTTGGGTTTCCGACGGCGACGACACCCGGGATCCTGGACGATCTGAATTCTCTCGCGTTCGCCTATCGTTGGTCCACCCGTGCGATCATGCTCGACAAGCTAGAGGCGACAAAACTCCTGAGCAGGATCAGGCGGCAATGGTTCGCCAAACGCAAATCAGTCGCCGCAATTCTCAAGGAGGTGATGACCAACGAAGCTTCCGCCCTTCTTGATACCGATGCCCACAACAAGGCCATGGACGCCGATGCGGCGCTCCAGGAGTTGGGCTCCGATCAAATCGGCGAGGTTTTCGTCACGGCGACGATCACGGTCTGGGACACCGATCCCGCTACCGCAGACGAAAAGCTCCGCCTCGTCGAAAAGGTGATCCAGGGCCGGGATTTCACGTGCATGATCGAGACGGTGAATGCGGTCGAAGCCTGGCTCGGCAGTCTGCCGGGGCACGTCTATGCCAACGTCCGGCAGCCTCCGATCTCGACGCTCAATCTGGCGCACATGATTCCGCTGTCCGCGGTGTGGGCCGGGGAGGAGAGGGACCGCCATTTCAAGGCGCCGCCGCTTTTCCTGGCCAGGACGGAGGGATCCACCCCATTCCGCTTTTCGCTTCACGTTGGCGACGTCGGGCATACCCTGGTGGTCGGACCGACCGGTGCAGGCAAATCAGTGCTGTTGGCGCTGATGGCGCTCCAATTTCGCCGGTATCCCCAATCTCAAATCTTCGCCTTCGATTTTGGTGGGTCGATCCGCGCAGCGGCGACCGCCATGGGCGGGGATTGGCATGATCTTGGCGGTGCGGTCGCTGGGGAATCGACCGAGTCGGTTTCTCTCCAGCCGCTCGCTGGGATCGATGATGCGGCGGAACGCGGTTGGGCGGCCGATTGGGTCGCCTCGATTTTGGCCCGTGAGCGGATCGAGGTAACTCCCGAGGCCAAGGAGCACCTCTGGTCAGCCCTCAGTTCCCTTGCCTCGGCACCGGTCGGAGAGCGCACCCTCACAGGCCTCTCCGTTCTGCTTCAGTCCAATGTCCTGAAGCGAGCGCTGCAGCCTTATTGTCTCGGGGGGCCCTACGACCGTTTGCTCGATGCCGAGAGCGAGCGCCTGGGTGAGTCCTCAGTCCAGGTCTTCGAGACCGATGGGCTGATCGGGACCGCGGTTGCTCCGGCCGTGCTTTCCTATCTGTTCCACCGGATCGAGGGTCGCTTTGATGGCCGGCCGACCCTGCTCATCATCGACGAGGGGTGGCTGGCCCTTGATGATGCCGACTTTGCGGGGCGGCTCCGCGAATGGCTGAAGACGCTGCGCAAGAAAAACGCATCCGTCATCTTCGCCACTCAGTCGCTTGCCGACATCGATGGCTCCGCGATTGCGCCTGTCATCATCGAAAGCTGTCCGACGCGCATCCTGCTGCCCAACGATCGCGCCATCGAGCCACAAATCATGGCGATCTATCGACGTTTTGGGCTGAACGACCGGCAGATCGAGATCCTGGCTCGGGCAACGCCAAAGCGCGACTACTACTGCCAGTCTCGCCGCGGCAACCGCTTATTCGAACTCGGTCTTGGCGAGGTTGCTCTCGCCTTCACTGCCACATCCTCCAAAGCCGATCAGGCGTTGATCGAGCAGGTTCTGGTCGAGGGTGGCCGCGACAACTTTGTGTCGGACTGGCTCAAGGCCCGCGACATTCCCTGGGCTACCGATCTCATCCCGCATCTTGCTGAACTGGAAGCGTCCAAATGAAACGTCTGCGTCGCCTCGCTGTTGTCAGCGTGCTTGCGTTCATCGCCTTTATCGGTTCCAAGCAGGCTTCTGCACAGTTGGTGGTCTTTGACCCGAACAACTACGCGCAGAATGTGCTGACCGCCGCTCGCGCGCTGCAACAGATCAACAACCAGATCGTCTCTCTGCAAAATCAGGCGCAGATGCTGATCAATCAGGCGAAGAATCTGGCCACATTGCCGTTCTCGTCCTTGCTGCAACTGGAACAGTCGATCAAGCGTACCCAGCAACTGCTCGCCCAAGCCCAGCGCATCGCCTACGATATCCAGCAGATCGATCGTGCATTCGCGACGACCTACGCGCCAGCATCATCCAGTTTTTCGGACCAGGCGCTAGTCGCGAATGCGCAAGCGCGTTGGCAGAACGCGATGGCGGGCCTGCAAGACGCCATGCGGACGCAGGCCACTGTCGTCGGCAATCTCGACACGAACCGTACCCAAATGTCAGCGCTGGTCACCTCCAGCCAGGGTGCCACCGGTGCCTTACAGGCGAGCCAGGCCGGCAATCAGCTCTTAGCGCTGCATGCCCAGCAACTTGCGGATCTCACGGCGGTCGTCGCGGCCCACGGACGCGCACAGAACCTGGAGTCCGCCCAGCATGCCGCCGCTCAAGACCAGGGCAGGGAACAACTGCATCGCTTCCTGACGCGAGGCACTGGCTATCAGCCGACAATGGTTCGGATGTTTCACTGATGAACACGAAAATCCTCAAGCGGGTCCCGACCGCGGCCGCCATGGTCCTCGTCGTCCTTGTTGTTGCCGCCTGCGCTATTCGCCTGCGCGGTGACGAAAACCAAACCTTGTCGGCCACATCTGCCGATCAAGCCTCCGATCCGCTGGCTACAAAGCTCGCGGAGTGCCGTGCCGTAACCTACGAGCAGAAAGACGCCCTGTCCGAATGCCGAAAGGTTTGGGCCGAGAAGCGGGGGCAATTCCTTCGGCAGAAGGCTCCGTCAGCATCGTCCGACAATGGGGCGTCTCAAGAAAGATCCTTGTTCGTCCGGCCCAAGGATGAAAGCCGCCCATCCCCAGGCTCTCTCCCAACTCCGCCATCCGAAAAGGAGTGATCCATGGGCGGCACTGGCATCATTGATCAATTCCTGGAGACCTTCACCCGCTACATCGATTCCGGGTTCGGCCTGTTGGGAGAAGAGATCGGATTTCTTGCCACGACGCTCGCGGCGATCGATATTACGCTGGCGGGTTTGTTCTGGTCATGGGGTGCGGGCGAAGACGTCTTGGAACGCCTCGTCAAGAAGACCCTGTTCGTCGGCATCTTTGCTTTCCTGATAGGCAATTGGAATAGGCTCGCTCGTATCGTCTTTGAGAGCTTCGCCGGTTTGGGCCTCAAGGCTTCGGGTACCGGACTCTCGCCGGCTGATTTCCTCCGCCCAGGGAAGATCGCGCAAGTCGGTCTTGATGCCGGCAGACCAATTCTCGATTCGATCTCGGGCCTGCTGGGCTATGTCAGCTTCTTCGAAAATTTCGTTCAGATCGCGGTTCTGCTGTTTGCCTGGATCGTTGTGCTGCTTGCCTTCTTTATTTTGGCTATCCAGCTCTTCATCACTCTCATTGAGTTCAAACTGACGACACTCGCCGGCTTCGTGCTGATCCCGTTCGGTCTATTCGGCAAGACCGCCTTCGCCGCCGAGAGAGTCTTGGGCAACGTGATCTCCTCTGGCGTCAAGATTCTCGTGCTCGCCGTCATCGTCGGCATTGGCTCATCGTTGTTTGCGCAATTCACGTCGGGCTTTGGCGGTAATCAGCCGACCATCGACAATGCCATGGCGCTCGTGCTTGGAGCATTGTCCCTGCTTGGCCTCGGCATCTTCGGTCCCGGTATCGCCAACGGCATCGTGTCCGGTGGACCGCAGCTTGGCGCCGGCGCCGCCGTCGGCACGGGCTTGGCGGCTGGTGGCGTCGTCGCAGCCGGCGCCGGTCTTGCGGCAGGCGGCGCGGGTCTGGCCGGCGGCGCAGTCATGGGCGGTGCACGCGCCGCAACCGCGGTTGCGAGCGGGACGGCAAGTGCTTTTCGGTCTGGAGGTTTGAGTGGTGTCGCCGAGGCCGGCGGCTCCGCGATCGTAAGCCCGCTGCGTCGCATGGCCGCCGGACTCGGCAATAGTTCGACAGCGGCGGGCGCTCCACCCGCATGGGCCCGCCGCATGAAGCGGGCGCAGACGGTGAGCCAGGGCGTATCCGCCGCCACCCATGCTGTCCGTAGCGGTGACGGTGCCGGCGGCGGAGCCTCTGTGGATCTGTCCGAGGGAGGGCGCTAATGTTCAAAAGACCGTCCGTGCACTATGGCAGCACGCCCGAGCCCGTGACGCCGTACCAGAGAGCTGCACAGGTCTGGGACGAGCGCATTGGCTCGGCTCGTGTCCAGGCCAGAAACTGGCGCTTGTTGGCATTCGGGTGCGTGTTGCTGTCAGGAGGGCTCGCCGCCGGCCTGGTGTGGCAATCCAGTCAGGGCGCCATCACGCCGTGGGTGGTCGAAGTCGACCACCTCGGTCAAGCCAAGGCAGTCGCACCAGCGAGCCCCTTCTATCAACCGACTGATCCGCAAATCGCGTTTCATCTCGCGCGCTTCATCGAGAATGTTCGAGGCCTGCCATCCGACGCCATCATTCTGCGGCAGGACTGGCTCCGTGCTTACGACTTCACGACCGATCGCGGCGCAACGGCGCTGAATGATTACGCGCGAACCAATGATCCGTTTGCAAAGCTTGGTAACACGCAGGTTGCGGTCGAGATCTCCAGCGTCATTCGGGCCTCGCCGGAAAGCTTTCGGATCGCATGGACCGAACGCCGCTATGACAACGGCCAACTCTTCGCGACCGAACGCTGGACCGCGATCCTTTCGATCGTCATCGAGACCCCGCGCGATGCCGATCGCCTGCGTAAGAATCCGCTCGGCGTCTATGTCAACACAATAAATTGGTCGAAGGAGCTCGGCTAGTGAGAAACCCCGTACCACCCTTGCTTCTTGCTCTGACACTTTGCGGCTGCGCGACCTTCAAGCCACCACAGATTAGCTATGATGACGATGTTCCGCCGCTCCCCGATCCGCCGGCGGTGCCGGACAATCATGCGCGTCCTTTGCATGTCCCTCCACCCTGGCGACCTTCGCGCGGCGGCAAGAAGAGTGATGAAGAGGCAACAGAGCCGGCAGACCGGATCATCACGGCCAACGATGCGGCCCGGGTCCAACCGCGGCGGGCAGGGTATTTCAACGCCGTCCAGGTCTTTCCGTACAGTCCCGGCGCGCTCTATCAGATCTACGCGGCCCCGGGCCAGATCACGGATATCGCGCTCGAACCTGGCGAACAATTGACGGGATCGGGTCCGCTTGCGGCCGGCGACACCGTGCGCTGGATTGTCGGCGACACCGAGAGTGGAAATGGCGATACCAGGCGCGTCCATATCATGGTTAAGCCAACAAGGCCCGCCATCGAGACGAACCTTGTCGTCAACACCGATCGACGGACCTACCTGATTGAGCTGCGCTCCCGGGAAAAGCCATATATGCCGTCGGTCGCCTGGTTCTATCCGGAAGCTCGAGCAGGCCGCCTCAAGACGCCATCGCTAACGCCGGTCATCCCAGAGGTTGATCAGCGCCGCTATCGCTACGTCATTGATGGCGAAAACCCGCCGTGGCAGCCGGTCAACGCCTATGACGATGGCCGCAAGGTCTATATCGAATTCTCGCCCGGGATCGGCCAGGGCGAAATGCCGCCGTTGTTTGTGATTGGCCAGGACGGCAAGCCCGAGCTCGTCAATTATCGCGCCTACAAGAACGTGCTCATCGTCGACCGTTTGTTCGCCGCGGCGGAGTTGCGCCTCGGCGGAGAAAAGCAGCAGAAGGTGAGAATTGTCAGAAGCGATGGGGGACGATCGTGACAGGCAATGCGCCAAACGAGAGCGTCAATCCAGCATCGGGACCAACGCAGTCACCTGAAGACGCGACGCAGGCTTTGCGTCTGCGTGCAGAGCGCCCGAGGATCACACGCCTTTCCCGCAAGGTCCTTGCGGGTGGGGCCGCCCTGGCTTTGCTGCTCATCTCCGGCGCGGTGCTGTGGGCGCTGAAGAGCAACCAGCCGCACAAGCCGGCTCCGGGCGAGCTCTACAGCACGGACCGTCACAATGTAGCGGATGGCCTGAGCACTTTGCCGCAAGATTATACCGGGATTCCCCGCGATGTTCCCCGACTTGGACCACCATTACCCGGAGACCTTGGACGACCCTTGGTCGCCTCAGAAGGCCAATCGGGATCAATCGGCCCCGACGCAGAGCAACAGCGCGCAAACCAGGAAACTGAGGCTGCACGGACCAGCAAGGTATTTGCGTCGACAACTGCGCCTGTGGCGCCGCCGCGCGCGGCACCATCCCCGGAAGCGCCCGCCAACTCTTCGTTGTCCTCCGACGAATCCTTTGCGCAGAACGGACAGGACCGCAAGTTTCTCTTCGTCAACGCGCCTGTTGACCGCCGAACCACGTTGCCTGATCGCCTGTCACGCCCAGCGTCGCCGTTCGTCCTACAGGCGGGATCGGTCATATCAGCGGCCCTCATCACCGGCATCCGTTCCGATCTGCCGGGGCAGATCACCGCACAGGTCACTGAAAACGTTTATGATACGCCGACCGGCCATTCTCTGTTGGTGCCTCAAGGAGCGCGGCTAATCGGAATTTATGACAGCCAGGTCGCCTTCGGCCAGTCGCGCGTCCTCCTGGTGTGGACACGACTGATCATGCCGAATGGCCGATCCATCGTCCTCGAGCGTCAGCCAGGTGCCGATACCGCTGGAAATGCCGGCCTTCAGGACGAGGTCGACAATCACTGGGGTGAGTTGTTCAAAGCGGCACTGCTGTCGACCTTGCTTGGCATCGGCACAGAGCTCGGGTCCGGCTTCGATGCTGGTAACGGCAACAACGCTATCATCCAGGCGCTGCGCCGGGGGGCACGAGATTCCCTGAACCAAACGGGCCAACAAGTCGTTCGGCGCAATCTGAACATTCAACCAACCCTGACAATGCGGCCGGGTTTTCCCGTGCGGGTCATCGTCAATCGGGATCTGGTGCTTGAACCATACAGAGGATGAGAGAAACGTGGCCAAGTTGAAGCTCGGCGCGATTGCCGATGACAAGCCCGTCAAGCTTACCGTGGATCTACCGGCAAATGTCCACCGGGATCTCGTCGCCTACACCGACGTGCTCGCCCGCGAAACCGGGCAGTCGATCTCTGACCCAGCAAAACTGGTTGCGCCGATGCTGGCGCGATTTATGGCGACCGATCGAGTACCCAAGAAGGGTGAAGGGTAGCGCTCAGAAAGTAGTTTGAGGAAAGCTTCCAGCGCGGGATTCTCATTGTCGTCTTGCCAATAAGCTGAATAGCCTAATACGCTCGGTCCAGCCCCATCACGCAATTCCCGGTACACCAGACCCGAAATGTTGGCGCCAATGTCTGATTCCAGAACAAGGCTGATGCCAACTTTCATTGTGACGAGGCTTTTCACAACACCACGGCTGATGTCGTGACGCTCGATTTTCGGACGATCGTCTGGCAACACAAGCTGCGAAACGAGCAGGTTCTCGATTTCGCGCCCTGGATCGTACTCGCTCAAAATGATGGTCTCATCACGCAAGTCGGTCCAATAGACGACCTCGCGTGCTACCAGCGGATGGTCCTCAGGTAAGACAATGAACACCCGCTCGCTCCAAAGCGGTTTCGCTTTGCTATTCGGCAGCGGCACGCTCCCCGTCACAATCAGAATATCAAGCACACCATTGCGTAGTGCGTTCGCCAAACGTGTGCGCCGTCGCTCAACTGTGGCAAGTTCGATACGCGGAAACCTCTGCCGGAAGTCGAGCAAAGACGCTCTCAGATTGCCCGCCGTAAGGGATGTACAGAAACCAATCGCTAGCCGACCAGTATCGCCGTTTCGCGTTGACCTCGCTGTTGCTATCAGTGCGTCAAATTCTTCAACGATCGTTCTGGCCATCCGGAGGATGCTCCTGCCGGCGGGAGTAGGCTCCACGCCGCCGCTTGAGCGCCCGAAGATTACAATTCCGATTGTATCTTCAAACTGTCTGATGGATCGGCTGAGCGTCGACTGGCGAACCCCCAATATTTCTGCTGCCTGCCGAAGGCTCCCGCAGTCGTCCGCAGCAACTGCAAATCGAAGGTGCTGAAGGTCGATACAAGCCAGCCGACGCACCGAGGTCGCGTGAATTAGTTTTCCGGCCATCGCGTTTAGCCTCAGTACGCACCAAAATCGGCGATCCAATTGACCGATCGGCTTCGCGGAGGCGTGCATTCGAATTCGAAATCGCGAAATCGCGAAATCCGATCGATGGCTGGCTTAGATTTACTCATTACCGGAATGCCGATTCAATTGGAATGCTGAACGCTAGGTTGCAAGAATGTTGCGGGCACATAAATAATTGAAAGGTGGCTACATTGGGGAAGCGCGATTTTCTGCGACATCGTTTGCTCGATCGAGCCGTCTCGGGCGACTTTTTCTGACGCGTTCGGCAAACTCCAGCAATATTCGGCCATCCTGTTCGGTCCTAATGGACGGCATACATATATGCAGTTTGTCGGCTGGGAGGCGATCGGCTAATCTAGCTGGAACCAGGCGGCGTCGAGATGCGGGAAATAGGTGAAATGCGTCCGAGGGGACGCGATCACATAGTCCAGCCAACGGACGGCGAGTTGAGCGCCGCGCGTAACGAGCCCGTCCCGAATCGGGATCACTGATACTGCGCGTCCTTGCCCGAGGGAGGTTGCCTTGCAACGGCTGGCTCAACCGCTGAGCCTGCAGCAGCTAGCCAGGTTGATCTCGGTCAAAAGGTCACGATTGGGCTATTCTTAGCATGGCCATATCAATCGCAAGGGTGTCACGCTGGAGGCAGAGATGCCGACGACCAAAGCCGCTCTCCATCTCGCGGTGCCGTTGCTCGTTTGCTTATCCGCGATCGAAGCTCACGCAGGCGTGACTATGTTCGATAGGCGTTACGGGCCGAGCGAGGCCCGAGGAAGTCCTCGAGAAGTAGTTGAAATCTCCGCCCCCTATGCATATCCCGGCCTTAGGAATCTGGCGATAGCCTGGAGTTTCCGGCTCCATCAACTCACCTTCGTCACGATCAAGCAAACGCCTTCTCCAGCGAATGGATCAGAACGCTAATCAACTTATCATGACGCGTGATCGGCGGGATGGAGCGCTTGACACCGAGTAGTTGATAGACGGCCATCTGAGCCGCGCGCACCGAATGCTCCACCGTGAAAACCACCTCGTCCGGAATTTCGACGAACTGACTGATGAACGCCAGGTTTCGGGAAGTCGGCGGTACGGGTAGCGGACGATCAGACCTGCGCCGCGGCATGAACATGCTGGTGATGTAGGGCATTCGGCAGGGAATGCAGGTCGCTTGGCGAAAGACCGCATTGTCAAAGTTCAGATGACCGCAAAGCTCGCGCAGGATTTCCGCGCCTCCGCACTCCGACATCGGTTTGGCGACGAAATTGCCGATCCGGTCGGGATGCAGGGCATAGCCCCAGAACACCTCAACATCACTTGGCTGTCGAATGAAATGCGGCTGATGGTACAGGACGATCGACATCAGCCAATTGGAATCCCTGAACGTGACGAGCCCTCCCGTACCCGCGGCATTGCCCGAGAACGCCTCCATCTGTTGGAAAAAGCTCCGGTCGCGACAGGTTACCGTGAAGGAAGTCCAATAGGACTCGGGAATCGAACTATTGAACACAGAAGGGTTGCCGAACTCCGGTCGACCGGCCGCGATTTTCTCCCAGAGCGTCCATCCGTCGCTGTCGGCCTTCGTCAGTGGCTTGGGAGGGCTCGTCATGGATCCGAGGCTCGAGGCGTCAGTCATGGAACCATTCTGAAAGAACAGGAGATCGCCGTCCGCCAACGTCACGACGACCTTCGTACCTTTCCGGTCAATCGTAAGGCCATTCACACGGACCTTGCCGTCTTCGTCCGCGAGGTCCATATCGATCACGCGCCCGTCGCTGACGAACTGAACGCCATGATCCTTTAGCCATGCCTCCACCGGACGAACAATGGCGTCGTATTGGTTGTAGATGGTCCGCTTGACGCCGCCCAGCGTCTCGATGCGCGGAAACTCGTTTATGAACCGATGCAAGTAGCGCTTGAGCTCGACGGCGCTGTGCCAGGGCTGAAAGGCGAACGTCGTCTGCCACATGTACCAGAAGTTGGTTTCGAAGAAGGCGGGCGACAGCCAGTCCGTGATGCGGCTGTTGCCGAGCTCTTCTTCCGAGGTTATCGCCAGGCGGACCAGTTCTTCGCGATCGCGCATGGTAAAGCCCATCGTCGACACGTTGACCTTGAATCGATTGCGGTCGACAAGTCGTGCCTTGGAATGAGCTCTGTGCTTCAGATTGAACGCGACCGTCTCGTCGCGCACGGTCTGGCCAGGATGCTCGAGCGAGGGAATCGTCGAAAGTAAATCCCAAGTGCATTCATAGTGGTCGGTGGTCAGCATCCGGCCGCCTCGCAACGAATACGAACCATCTTGAAGCCTAGCGCCATCAAGGCTGCCGCCGAGGATCGAGAATTTCTCGTAGATCGTGATCTCGTTGCCTGGCATTCCACCGTCGCGGATCAGGAAGGCGGCACCGGCGAGCGATCCGATCCCGCTGCCAATAAAGAACGCTTTCATGCGAGCTTCCCCGGTTGAAAAGAGTGTCTGCCTCCGCCAAATAAAATGAAAGGAGTCATCGGCAGTTGAGCCAAATCAATTTGTGAAATGATGCCCTGACCATCAAGGCGACATGCTCGATACCGGCAGCTGGTCTTCAAGCTCGTAACCACGATTAAACACGCCGAGGCGGCGTCAATCATGGTGTGGTCGACTGGTCTCAAAGCGAACGCTCCCAAATAGAAAAACGCGCTGGCTATCGTAGACAGCCAACGCGTCTTATAGCTCTCTCAGATAGCTCTCTCAGACCTATTGGCGTCCTACTTTTCGCCCATATGATGCGGCGTGGACGTGGCCGGCCCGCCGCTATAGTGATGACCACCAGATTGGCCAGATGTGGTCTTGCCAGTGGTTTCCTTCTTGCCCATGTGGTGGGGCACTTCGGTCTTCGGTCCGCCGGAGTAATGGTGGCCGTTCTGCTCAGTGTCTTTCTTGGCGGTTTGCGCCATGGCGGGCGCCGCGACGAGCGAGGCTACCGCGACGGCGGCAAGCAATTTTCTGATGGTCATGTACGTCTCTCCGAGTTTAAGATGCTGCATCCCAACACGACTCGGCCATGTTCAATTGACGTGCCTCAAGTCTAATTGCCCAATTTTGCTGCGCCAAAGGTCCGGGGATCGGTTTGCGCCGCAGCAATGGTTCCCGTTAATTTGCCTCAAGGTGACCGATTGAGCGGGGCCATGTATTGCGCGTGATGAGCGGCGGGACGTCACGGCTAACGGCGTGCTTGCCGTCCACCTTCGCGGCGACGGCCTTTCGCCAACGTCATCACCGGGCGATCGCCGGTGCCATCGTTGCAGGCGTGGCATCGATCGGCTGGATGGCCACTGTCAATTTATGATTGACTCCGACTTCGGATAGGTGCTGCTCGCGTTCGCGCTGACCTGGGCGGCCAGCATCGCAGCGTTCGTCTTGGAGGGACCGCAGCGCAGCAATCTGACTTGAATCAACAGGGAAGCGACGCAGTCACAGCATAGTCGGCCCCGAAAGGGTGGCCCATGCCCCAACCAGTCTTCACAGCAACGGCCCTGACCAAGACCTACGTCTCCGGCGAGGTGAAGGTCAACGCCCTGAACAATGTCGATCTCGAGATCGCCGAAAAGGAAGTGGTCGTGCTGCTGGGACCTTCCGGCAGCGGCAAGAGCACACTGCTGAACATCATGGGCGGTCTCGACCGGCCGACCAGCGGCAAGCTGTTCTTCCGGGACATCGATCTGACGGTTCTCGAAGATCGCGAGCTCACCAAATATCGCCGCGAGCACGTCGGCTTCGTCTTTCAGTTCTACAACCTGGTTCCGAGCCTCACTGCTTATGAAAACGTTGCGCTGGTCACCGAGGTGGCGAAGAACCCGATGCGCCCCGCGGATGTCCTTGCGCTGGTCGGGCTCGAAGATCGCATGCAGAATTTTCCCGCCCAGCTTTCCGGCGGCGAGCAGCAGCGCGTCGCCATCGCGCGAGCGATCGCCAAGCGGCCGGCGGTGCTGCTGTGCGACGAGCCGACCGGGGCGCTCGATTCGAAGACGGGCATCCGGGTCATAGAGGCGCTACTTGGCGTGAACCGCGAGCTGGGCACCACCACCGTCATCATCACTCACAACGCCAGTATCCAGGAGGTCGCCGACAGGGTCATGTTCTTTGCGGACGGCAGAATTTCCAGGATCCGGCACAACGAAACCCGCCGCGAGGCCGCGGCACTGGTCTGGTGACGCTATGGCGGCGCTCGACATCAAGCTGCTGCGGGATGTCCGGCGCCTCTGGGCACAGGTGTTCGCCATTGCGCTTGTCATCGGCGGCGGCGTTGCCACCGTGGTGCTTGCGGTCGGCTCGCACCGGTCACTGGAGGAAACGCGGATCGCCTATTACGAGCGCTATGCGTTTGCCGACGTCTTCGCGCAGGTGAAGCGCGCGCCAAAGGCATTGGTAAGCCAGATTGCCGAGATACCAGGCGTCGCCGCCGTCGATGCGCGCATCGCCAGGCTCGCGCTGCTCGATATACCCGGCTTCGCTGAGCCGGCGAGCGGGCATTTCGTTTCGTTGGCCGACAGCGGCGACCATAGCCTCAATCGCCTCTACGTCCGCTCGGGCCGGTTGCCCGAGCCAGGGCGGTCCGACGAGGTCGTCGTCAACGAGCCGTTTGCCCGTGCCCACGGCTTCGCTGAAGGCTCGCGCTTTTCCGCGATCCTGAACGGCAAGAAGCGCGAGCTGGTGATCGTCGGAACGGCGCTGTCACCGGAATTCGTCTACACTGTTGGTCCTGGCGATCTGATGCCTGACGATCGCCGCTACGGGATCGTCTGGATGTCGGAGAAGGCACTCGCCAGCGTCTATGATCTTGACGGCGCCTTCTCGGCCGTTTCTGTCAAGTTGCAGCCCGGCGCCTCCGAGCGCGAGGTCACTTCTCGGCTCGATGCCCTGCTCGATCCTTACGGCGGGCAGGCGGCTTACGGTCGACGGGAACAGACCTCCCATGCTTGGCTCGATCACGAACTCGACATGCTCAACAACATGAGCCGTACGTTGCCGCCGATCTTCCTCCTGGTCTCCGCTTTTCTGGTCAATCTCACGCTCAGCCGGCTGGTGGCGCTGGAGCGGGAGCAGATCGGCCTGTTCAAGGCGCTGGGTTATGGCAACGCTGCCATCGTTTTTCACTACGTGAAATTCGTTGCCCTGGTTGTGCTCGCGGGTGTCATCCTCGGCGGTATCGTCGGAACCTGGCTGGGCCTGCGCGTCACCGCGCTGTTCGGCGACTTCTTCCATTTCCCGTTCCTGGTGTTTGCGAGTGCGCCGGACCTCTACCTCATAGCCGGCGCGCTGAGTGCAGCCGCAGCCATCGTGGGCGCGTTGCGGGCGCTGCGCGACGTGGTGAAGCTGGCTCCCGCCGTCGCCATGCAGCCCCCGGCGCCTCCGACCTATCGGCATTTCCTTCCGGCCTGTGTTCGGCTCGACCGTGTCGTATCGCAACCGACGCTGATGACGCTGCGCGGCATCTCGCGTCATCCCGTCCGGGCATCGTTTACGACGCTCGGGATGGCGCTCGCGACCGCCATCCTCGTCGTGTCGCTCTTTACCCATGACACGATGGAACAACTGATTGATGCAACCTACTTCCTCGCTGACCGGCAGGATGCGACCGTCGGCTTCGTCGAGAAGCGTAACGAGAACGTCGTTCTGCAGATGGCGCGACTGCCGGGCGTTCTTGCCACAGAGCCATTTCGCGAGGTGCCGGTCCGGATTCGGTATGGCAACATCGAGCGTCGTATCATGATCAGCGGCCGTTCGCCCGATGCGGACCTCCGGCGCGTCATTGATGCCGATCTGCGACCGGTCGCACTTCCTGCAACGGGGCTTGCCATCTCCGGATGGCTGGGAAAAATCCTCGGTGTCCAGGCGGGAGATTTGGTCGAACTTGACCTGCTTGAGGGCGCGCGGCGCACGGTGACGCTGCCGGTCGTTGCCCTGGTGGAGGACTATTTCGGCATCAGAGGCATGATGGACCTGGAGGCCCTGACACGGCTCATGCGCGAAGCGCCCGTCGTCAGCAGCGTCAACCTCAGCCTCGACGACAACAGGAAGGAGGAGTTCTACGCAGTCATCAAGGCGCTGCCGACGGTGAGCGGGCTGGCGCTGATGCGGGTCTCGCTCGCCAATTTCCGCAAGGCCGTCGCCTTGCTCGTCACCACGATGGCGAGCATCTACACCGGGCTTGCCGCCGTCATTGCCTTCGGCGTCGTCTACAATAACGCCCGCATATCGCTCTCTGAACAGGCGCGAGAACTCGCGAGCCTCCGCGTACTCGGTTTTACGCGCGGCGAAGTGTTGCGCATTCTCCTGCTCGAACTCGCGATCCTCACCCTGATCGCCCAGCCGCCCGGCTGGGTCATGGGCTACGGTCTCGGGTGGATCATGAAAAACAATCTGGCCGGCGAAATCATGCGCGTGCGCGGCGTCATCGAGCACTCCACTTACGTGGCCGCCAGCGCGATCGTCATTCTGGCGGCTGTCGCCTCCGCCTTCATCATCCGCGATCGCATCAACAAACTGGACCTCGTTGCGGTCCTCAAGACGCGAGACTAGCATGTCGCCGAATTGGACCAAACGGATCATCGGGATCGCTATTTTGGGCGTCATCGCCGCAGGGCTGGCATGGTTCGCTTGGCCGCGGCCGGTCCCTGTCGATCTCGCCGCAGTCGGCAGGGGTCCGATCGAGGTCACCGTCGATGACGACGGCAAGACGCACGTCCGCCACATCTACACCGTCTCCGCGCCGGTGGCCGGGAAGGTCTTAAGGATTTCCCATCCGACGGGCGAGCGCGGGCCCTCGTTGCATGTTGGCGACGGAGTTATTGCCAACGAAACAGTCGTTGCGCTGATGCAACCGATCCTGCCCGCCTTCATCGATGTGCGCTCCCGCGACCAGCTGGAGGCCGAGGTCAAGGCCGCCGATGCCGCCATCGAACAGCAGGAAGCCGAGGTGAAGCGTCTCGAAGCCGCGCTCGAGTTCTATCGGACCGAATTCCAGCGGGCACAGACGCTTTCTCGAACGCAGTCGATCTCGGCCCAGGCGTTCGATAAGGCGCGTTTCGACATGACGACGAACGAAGCCGCACTGGCGAGTGCCAAGGCTCAAATCGATGTACGGCACGCACTGCGCTCAAGCGTTGCCGCGCGGCTGATTGATCCCGCCCGCGTCACCGATTCGGCGGAACCGACGTGCTGCGTCCGGGTGCTCGCACCGGCGAGCGGACGCGTGCTCAGGATCATTCAGGACAGCGAAGCTCCGGTGCCGTCTGGAGCGCCCTTGGTTGATATTGGCCATCCTCTTGATCTTGAGATCGTGGCGGACCTGCTGTCCAGCGACGCCGTGCAGACCAGGGTCGGTGCGGAAGCACGGATCGATGGATGGGGAGGTCCGGCCGTGCGCGGCAAGGTGGTCCGCGTCGATCCGGCAGGATTCCTCAAGGTCTCCGCGCTCGGCATCGAGGAGCAGCGCGTGCGCGTCACAATCGATTTTGCCGATCCACCCGAGATCTGGTCGCAGCTCGGGCACGACTACAGGGTCGTCGTCCACGTCACCACCTGGAGCGCGGAAGACGCCTTAATCGTGCCGGTCAGTGCGCTGTTCCGCAAGGGCCAAGACTGGGCCGTGTTTGCGGTCGACGACGGGCGTGCGCGCACAACCATCGTGAAGATCGGTCACCGCAACAACCGCGCGGCGGAAGTGCTTTCAGGGCTTTCGAGCGGGACACAAGTGATTCTTCATCCAGGCGATCGAATCGGTGATGGGATCCGCGTGGTCCAAAGGTAGACCCTAGAGCATTGATCCTTCGCCAGACCGCTCCTCGGTTGTGCAGAAATAGAGGTGTGACGGGACAGCTCGGCAAGTATACCGCCTCTGGGCGAGCGGTTTTCCAAGACGAGTGTGTATGAGGTTACGATCTGACGTTCAAATGCCGGATATTGTAACCATTACGCCAAACCCCTCAGTTGACGTGTCAACCACCGTCGACCGCATTGTTCCGATTCACAAAATTCGCGGTGTGTCGCAACGACGGGATCCGGGTGGAGGCGGAATCAATGTAGCACGTGTCGCCAAGCGGTTGAACGGCGATGCAAGCGCAATTTATCCCGTTGGAGGAGCGATTGGGATGTTGCTGCGCCGCCTTCTCGATGACGAAGGGATCGAAAGTAAGGCCTTTGCAATTGACGGTGAGACCCGCGAGGATTTTTTTGTCGGTGAGACCTGTACCGGTCAACAGTATCGGTTCATATTGCCCGGGCCACAGCTTCATCGGAACGAATGGCAGAGCTGTCTCTGCCTACCCGCGGCATTCCAGCAACGGCTCCGGTTCGGTCAAACTGAGAAGACGCAGCACTATAGCGAGAAGCCTAGCAAGATGATCTAGTAGGGAGCCTCCATTCAAAGGCACTCGCGCTGAATGACTAAACTCTGCAACACTTTCAAAGGAGGAAAAAATGAAAATGTTACCTCAAGTCCTGTTTTGGTTGGGACTAATTTCTATCCCGTTCGCATGGGTGGTATGGTACTTTGGGCCACAGCTTGAAGTCCTAAGGCCAGTCCTTGCCGGTATTAGCGATCCCGCTTTAAGAGCGGCTATGCAAGAAGCCCACGCAGAGCGGTTGGGAATTTGGGTCGGTGTTTGGCCAGTATCGTTCCTGGTATTGAGTCAAATCCTGGAAAAGAAAATGCAGGGATAAAACGCGGTCGCGCTGCTGACGAGCCAAGAAGATCAATGCGATGAACCCACCGTGAGCGGGTAAGTGCGCTCGGGCATCGCTTCCTGTAGATAGAACTTCATCGCAGTCTCTAATTACGATGCGAGCACGAAACATTAATACACCCCAAGCACCAATAGAATTGACCTGGCTCAAAGTGCACATCGAGTAAAATCACTGCAATCGTACGCACGTCGTTTGCTGCGGTGCGTGAGTCCGGAATTGGCCCATCGCGTCATTTCGTTGGTGCGCAGCAAATTGGTCGCTCTCGGCACAAAGCGGAAGTCAGTTGATCGGTGCTTACAGAACCGGTTTATGAATACCCGCCCACTCGCGACGCGCGCACGGTTCTCTGTTGGCAAAGGTGGACGAGCCCGGTCGAGTTCATCCGAGCGTCATCGCCTCGACGAAACACTGACCCTGCACAGGATGACTCAACTATGGGGAGCGAGCGCGACGGGTCGGAAGCACACAGTTGGGTGAGGCCGGTTTGTCGCAGCGAGGTAGTACGTAGGCCACTATGGCTAATCTAGGTTGTGGCTTGCGAGCTGCGCAATGCCGCCCCTGCGGTTCGGTGCGGCACGACGTCTCTGTCCTGGTTTAGTTGTGTCGAGGTGGGTGGGGAATGGATACGACTTGCTGACCATGAAGCAGTACCGGCATCCAAGTGCATCTCTAACGGCGCAATTGACCCGTTTGAGACATGGGGACTGCCTCGAGCAATGTTCGAGTTCGTGGGTACTCGCATTCACGTTGTTGCAGCGCCGAAATCAGCAATCGGTAGGCAGAATTTGATAAAGCGCAAGGCCGAAAGCCGCGTCAGGGAGCAGTCTGTATCATACGGTTACATCGCCGTGAGGAAATGCCATGTTCCAGGTTCGAATCCACGGACGCGGTGGGCAAGGCGTTGTGACCGGCGCCGAGATGCTGTCGGTGACAGCTTTTTTCGAAGGACGTCACGCGCAAGCGTTTCCAAGCTTCGGTTCCGAGCGCACCGGCGCGCCGGTTGTCGCCTTTTGTCGCATCGCCGATCGGGAAATCAGGCTGCGTGAACCGATCATCGAACCGGACTGCCTGATTGTGCAGGATGCTACCCTCTTCAAGGTGATTGACGTCTTTGCGGGGCTGTCCAGCGACGGCTATCTACTCGTCAATACCAACAAGAGCCTTGACGAACTTCATATTCGCAACGCTGTCGACCGGCTGCCGAAAGGGCACGCCGTGATCGTACCGGCAACGGAAATTGCACTGAAACGCGTTGGTCGTCCGGTGCCCAATGCCGCATTGCTTGGCGCCTTCGCTGCACTCACGCAGTTTGTTCATATCGATAGCGTCAAGCGCGCGATCGAAGCGGCGTTTCCGGGCCAAGTAGGTACGGCCAACGTTGCCGCAGCTGGCGACGCCTATGAGTTCGTCCTGTCGCAACAAAGTGCCGCAACGGCGGCCTGAGGAGCTGGCGATGCTCAAGCAAATCGAGGGATCGCATGCGATGGCTGAGGCCATCGCGCTGTGCCGGCCTGAGGTCATCTGCGCCTATCCCATAACGCCTCAGACTCACATCGTCGAAGGCCTGGGTGAACTGGTGAAGGAGGGCAGTCTGGTCGATTGCGAATACATCAATGTCGAAAGCGAATTCGCAGCCCTTTCGGTCGCCATTGGTGCCTCCGCTGCAGGCGCCAGGGCTTACACCGCCACGGCCTCGCAAGGGCTGCTGTTCATGGCGGAGGCTGTCTACAATGCCTCGGGCCTCGGCCTGCCGATCGTGATGACGCTTGGCAACCGCGCCATCGGAGCCCCCATCAACATCTGGAACGACCATTCGGATGCCATGTCGATGCGAGACTCCGGATGGCTGCAGCTATTTGCCGAAACCAATCAGGAGGCGGTCGATCTGCACATCCAGGCGTTCAGGATTGCCGAAGAGCTATCGATGCCGGTGATGGTATGCGTCGACGGCTTTATCCTGACTCATGCCATGGAACGCATCGACATTCCCGACCAAACAGCGGTCGATGCCTACCTCCCACCCTACGATCCTGTCCAGGTGCTTGATCCCGCGTCTCCAATCTCGATCGGCGCGATGGTCGGACCGGAGGCCTTCACCGAAGTCCGCTTCCTCGCGCACTACAAGCAGATGCAGGCCCTCAGGCTTATTCCCGAGTTCGCCGGCGAATTTGCCAGGCAGTTCGGCCGTAATTCGGGCGGCCTGCTGCGTGCCTATCGCACCGAGGACGCAGAACTCCTGGTTGTCGCGATGGGATCGATCTGTGGCACCATCAAGGACACCATCGACGAGATGCGCGACGATGGCATTCGCGTCGGCCTCGTGACTATTGTGTCTTTCCGCCCGTTCCCGGTTGACGCCCTGCGCAATGCGCTTGCCGGCGCAAAGGACGTCGTCGTTATCGAGAAGAGCGTCGCTGTCGGCATGGGCGGACAACTTGCCGACAATATTGGCGCCGCTATCCGCAACCTGACGCGTGCGCCTCGATTGCATTCAGCCGTTGCCGGCCTCGGCGGCAGATCGATTACGCGCGCTTCCCTCCATCATCTCTTCCGACAGGCCGCCGTGCAGCCTTGGGAAGGTACCCATTTCCTCGACCTGAACGAAAAAGTGGTCGGCCGCGAGATCCACCGCAAGCGCAAGAACCGGCGGTCAGGGCCGACGGCAGAAAACATCCTGCGCCAGCTTGCAATCGCCACGGGCCTACCTGCCGCCGAATGAGGACAAGAATCATGAGCAATCCCATCACAACAATCGCGCCGGAGGAAGCGGTCCAAAAGCTCAAATATTATCAGAAAGGCACGTTCACCGTTGGTAACCGCCTGGTCGCTGAAGCCGACCGTTCCGTTCAAGCCTCGCGCGACCGCTCCAATGCATTGACCTGTGGCCATCGCGCCTGCCAGGGCTGCGGCGAGGCGCTCGGCGCTCGCTATGCCATTGATGCTGCGATGCGCGCCACCAACAACAACCTGATAGCCGTCAACGCGACCGGTTGCCTTGAAGTCTTCACCACGCCCTATCCGGAGACGTCATGGCAGTTACCCTGGCTGCATTCTCTCTTCGGAAACGCGGCTGCGGTTGCGACCGGCGTCGCGGCGGCAATGCGTGTGAAGAGGCGTAGCGATATCCGCGTCGTCGCGCAGGGCGGCGATGGCGGTACCACCGACATCGGCTTCCAATGCCTGTCAGGTATGTTCGAGCGCAATGATGATGTTCTCTACATCTGCTACGATAATGAGGGATACATGAACACTGGCGTGCAGCGCTCTTCCGCAACGCCGCCGACCGCGCGCACCGCAACCACCGCGGCGGTGGGGCCGGAGCCGGGCAACGTGTTCGGTACTGGCAAGTCAGTGCCAAGGATCGCGGTTGCCCATAACATTCCCTACGTCGCGACCGCGACCGTCGCGGACCTGCATGACCTGGAGCGCAAGGTAACGAAGGCAATGAGCGTTCGTGGCGCCCGCTACATTCAGATCGACGTCCCGTGCCCGCTCGGATGGGGCGCAGCGTCGCATGACACAATCCGTGTGGCCCGGCTCGCGGTCGAATGTGGTTTCTATCCGATCTTTGAAGCCGAGCACGGCAGAGTTACGCAGGTGCGCAAAATTCGCCGTCAGGTTCCGGTGATCGACTATCTGAAACTGCAACGACGCTTTGCGCACCTCTTTAAAGAAGGCCAGGAAGACCCCCGCGTGGTGCGGCTCCAGGCAATTTGCGATGCTAACATCGCGGAATACGGCCTGATCGATGCCGTTGATGAGGACGAGTAAGGAGGCCGGCCATGGATCATCCCTTCGCCATTACACTTGACGTAGGCTCCTCGCTTATCAACCACACCGGTACCTGGCGCACGCTACGGCCCGAGTACGTGCATCGCCTGCCTCCGTGCAATCACGCTTGCCCGGCGGGCGAGGACGTCCAGGGTTGGCTCGCTCATGCCGAGAGCGGAAATTATGAAGCCGCCTGGCACACATTGACCGAGAATAACCCGTTGCCGGCGGTGATGGGGCGCGTGTGTTATCATCCCTGCGAAAGCGCCTGTAATCGCGCAGCGCTGGATTCCTCTGTTGGGATCAATTTGGTCGAGCGCTTTCTCGGCGATCTTGCGATCATGAATGGCTGGTCTCTGGCCGCTCCAGGCCCGTCCTCAGGCAAGAAGGTGCTGGTGGTCGGTGCCGGGCCGTCCGGCTTGTCGGCAGCCTATCATTTGGCGCGTCTCGGCCATGACGTAACCATCAAGGAAGCCGGACCGCTGCCCGGAGGCATGATGCGCTTCGGCATTCCGAAATATCGCCTCCCCCGCGATGTGCTGGACGCAGAGGTCAAGCGCATCGCCGATCTTGGTGTCGAAATCGAATACAACGCGAAAGTCAACGACATCAGCGAAGCGATGACTAGGGGCGGATTCGACGCGGCGTTTCTCGCGGTCGGCGCCCACATTGCCAAGCGTGCTTATATTCCAGCCGGCGAAGCCGCAAGGATTCTCGATGCGGTGCAGGTGTTGCGCTCGATGGAAGGCGAAGATAAGCCGCTGCTCGGCCGCCGGGTCGTGGTTTATGGCGGCGGCAACACGGCATTGGACGTGGCCCGCACAGCGAAACGGTTAGGCGCGGAGGAAGCTGTCATCGTCTATCGTCGGACCCGCGAGAAAATGCCCGCGTATGATTTTGAGCTGGAGGAGGCGCTGGAGGAGGGCGTGATGATGAAGTGGCTCTCGACGATCAAGAATGTCGAGGCCGGATCGATCACGGTCGAGAAGATGCAACTCGACGAGACGGGCTTTCCGCGGCCGACCGGCGAATTCGAGACGCTGCAGGCGGATTCCGTGGTGCTCGCGCTTGGTCAGGACGTCGATCTCTCGCTGCTGCAGGGAGTACCCGGACTTGAAGTGAAGGATGGCGTGGTACACGTCGGCCCGAATATGATGACAGGCATGGCGGGCATTTTCGCCGGTGGCGACATGGTGCCCTCCGAGCGCACCGTCACGGTGGCCGTTGGCCACGGCAAGAAGGCAGCCCGGCATATCGATGCTTGGCTACGCGGCAAAACCCACGTGCCGGCTCCCAAGCACGAGGTCGCCACCATGGACAAGCTAAATAGTTGGTACTACGGCGAGGCACCAAAGACCCTGCAACCGATCCTCGAAACCGTACGCCGGACTTCGACCTTTGAGGAGGTCGTAAGGGGGCTCGATGAAAGCAATGCGCTTTACGAGGCGCGCCGCTGCCTCAGCTGCGGAAACTGCTTCGAGTGCGACAATTGCTACGGGGTATGCCCGGACAATGCCGTGATCAAGCTCGGACCGGGCAACGGTTTTCAGATCAATCTCGACTATTGCAAGGGTTGCGGCATTTGCGCCCAGGAATGCCCGTGCGGCGCGATCGAAATGGTGCCTGAAGTCGTATGAGAGCTCGACACGAACGTGAATTTGCCTCGGTCATGCATATGCATGCTTCTTTGCATTCGGCAAACGCCTTAGGCCATGTTGATCGGTGGCGAGAGAACGACGAGTACCTGAGCATCCCTTTGCGCAGAGGCTGAGCGGGAGGCGCCCCGGTCGTCAACCCGGGGGCCGGAGCATCACAACATCATCAGGCTGCAGCATCTGTCCTGGCGCGATTCGATGAAGGCGTGATGGTAGCCCAGTAGCACTGTCGCCCGCACGCACAGACGTGTTCGCTCGCGCCGTCATCGCCAAGCCGACGATCCTGTTGATCTATCGCAATGTCTTACGACGCGATATTTGCGATTATTTTTGGAGAAGCAGGAGGGCGCAATGGTTGTCGACATCTTGCGCCAGGAACATCGCAACATCGAAAAGTTGCTTCTCGTTCTTGAACGGGAGCTCGATGTCTTCGCGCGGGGAGAGCGCCCTGACTACGAGGTAGTCCATGCGGTTATCGCTTATTTCCAGGTCTACCCCGACGTCTACCACCACCCGCTGGAAGACAGGGTATTCGAGAAGCTGAAGGTGCGCGATTCCGCCGCCGCCGCGAAGATCGGCGATCTCGCGGCCGATCACCGGCGGGGCGCCGAACGTTTACGACGGGTCGCGCATGCGGTCGAGAGTGTACTCGCAGATCAGGAATTCCTGCGCCAAACTGTCAACGACATCATTCGCGACTTTATCGAGCAGGAGCGGCGTCATATGGCCATGGAAGAGCGAGTCTTCCTTCCGGCCGCGATCAGCGCTCTGAAATCTGCGGACTGGGACGAGATCGCTTCGCGGTTGGCGGATCAGAGTGACCCGCTCTTCAGTGAGGCTGTCGAAGAGAGATTCGAGATCGTGCGAAAGTATATCTTGCAGCTGGAGCAGGAGGCAGAGGCAGAACGATCGACGCATCGCTGATGCCGCTTTTACGAGAGGCCAACACTACGCGCCTATCGCGTACTCATAAATATCTTCCTCTTGGGCGTTATGGATGCGTACAAGCGCATCGATCGATTCGATGATCCGCTGTGCGTCCCTGATCAGGTACGGGTCGGCACATTCAGTGCTCAGCCCGTCTGTGAGACGTCGCAGAAGGCGCGAGAGATGAATAATTTCGCGATGCGCTTGGCTCATGGCTCCAAGGCTCTGCCGGTCGGCCAGGTATTTTGCGACGCGCGGATAGACCATACTTTCGTCGTTCCGCTCATGGGTCACGATCTTGTTCGCCACGATCCGATTCGCTTCCGAAATCATGGCGACTGCGTCGATCCCGCCTGCATGGTCCAGCGCGTCGGCGATTTCCCTTAGGCGATCGAGTGCCGGTTGCAACTGCTCGTGATCCGCGTGAAGGGAGTCCGCGGCGGCGGCGGGCACCATTCGGCGGCCGTTGGTCTGGCCGGGATTCAATGCACGCAAGGCGTTGAGGATAGCGGCGACATCGATGGCTTCCTGCGTCAGCGCACCGGCGACCGGCGGCAGCCACCCGATCGCGGCGAAAGCCATGGCGACGGCGGACAACGCCATTCCCGAAACAATACTCTGTAACGCGATCGAGCGGGTACGCTTCGCAATACCGATGGCATCCGAAACCCGATCGAGGCGGTCAACTAGGATGACGATATCAGCCGCTTCTGAAGAGGCGCTCGCGCCCCGCGCACCGAGCGCGATGCCCACGTTCGCAGCCGTCAACGCAGGCGCGTCATTGATGCCGTCACCTACCATAACCGTGACATCTTGGCGCTGCTCAGTCACTACCGCATCGTCCTTGTCGGCCGGCTCGCGGTCGGCAAGGACCGCATCAAGATCGAGCGCCGCACCGATCGTTTCCGATGCCTCGACTCGGTCACCTGTCACCATTACAATCCGCGTTATGCCTGCCGCGCGAAGTGCCTGAAGGGCACGCGGAGTTTCTCGCCGAAGCTCGTCCGCGAGCAACAGAGCGCCGATCGTATGTCCATCGACGGCGACAAACACGCAGAGTGCGGAGCGCCATGCCGCGCGCCTCAGGGCTCGAACCGCCCACGCCTCGGGCTTGCCGGCTCCATTCACCCAGTTATGCGATCCGACCCGGATCGAATGCTCGGCGACCACGCCCTCGAGACCGGCGCCCATGGATTCGCGGATGTCTGACGGGACGCAGGGCCGGAGGCCCTCTGCCAATGCGGCCTCGACGATTGCCGCAGCGATGACGTGATGCGATGCCTGTTCAAGGGAAGGGCGAGATGCAGGATATCGTCGGTGCGTCGGTTCGGGGCGGCTTCTATCGCAACGAGGCGCGCGCCGCCGATCGTCAGCGTACCGGTTTTGTCAAACATAACCGTATGGGTTTGCGCAAGCGCTTCGAGGGCACCGCTCCCTTTCACCAGGATCCCGCGCTTCGCGGCTCGCGCTATTCCCGAAATAAACGCAACGGGAGCTGCCAGAATCAAGGAGCACGGCGTCGCCGCAACCAGCACGGCAAGGCCGCGGACGGGATCACCGGCGTACAATCATGCGCCGGCTGCCATGAGCAGTGTCACCGGCAACAGCAGGAGCGCATATCGGTCCGCTATACGGATGAACGGTGACTTTGCAGTCTGGGCTGCCCTCACCATTCGCAGGATGCCAGCATAGGTGCTTTCACCCGCGGTCGCTGTAGGGGTGCCCCAGAGGGGAGACGCGCAAGAATTGTATCGCCGCGATCGTCAAGGCTATGTTTGATCGGAGTTAATGTCGCGGGCGAGCGTGTGACGGGCGCAGCTAGGCGGAGGTGCGCCGCTCAAGGACTGCCCAGCGCAAGCGAAAAAGCACGTCTCGAACTTTTGCTTGGCAAGACTAGGCCCAGGCCTTCTTGCGGCGGATGGTGCGACTCAGGTTAGGTTCGAAACTGCCTATAATCGCGCTGATTGACCTGATAGTCAGACCGGCTCCCGCGATCGAAAATCTCTGGGCGATTGTTTTTGCAATCCGTTTTCCGATAAACTTGATGCGCTTCGCTCCGGCAGATCGGCATATGACCGCACAGATAGCAGTCCTTCGGACGCTCATAGTCGGGATGCAATTCACTGCAAACCTTGAACAGCGAACGAACCGGTTTAGTCAAGTATTGTGACACCATTGGCACCGTCCGTCTGGCTATTATCGATGAGCACTTACGCGGACGCACACTACGCGAACGTTAGCGATTATGGTGAAGCCGGAATCCGGTCGATTGGACACACGCGATAACGAGCCGCACACGCTATTGCGGGGCTTGGCTGAAAGTCTTCCCTGTCTTTCGATGGATAAGATGCTGTCCGGTGCAGGCTGGACAGGCGATCAATTCGTATTCGTTGTCGGAAGCATTGTGGAAGAGCTCGTAAATCCCAATCGCAAGTCCCGTTGTGGGGCAGGCGAACGCGGACGGAGCAAATCCATCCTCTTCGTTTCCAAAAGAATTATCGAATTGGTATCGCGCCATGTATGGTCCCTTCGGCAGCGATTACAGTTCAATTAGCGGTGCACGTCCGGACGCGGCTAATTGGAGTTTTGCCTAACTGATGCAACCCCTAAGCCGCGCCCGGCGACCGCTCGCGATGAAGCCGCTAGGCCGAGACCCGAACGTATGCCCCGGCGGTCATTGCGGCTAACTGGCGCTACGATGCTGATGCACTCCATTGCTAATGGTACCGAGCTAAGATTATCAAAACGGCGCCGTCTGATGTTGATCGAGGTCAATCATCCAATTGAGATCGATTCGCATTTTGGACTGTCTCAAATACGAAAATCCGACTGTTGTCCAAATCGGCATGAGAGACTTCAGCGGATGACTAAGAATTCTCATTACAGCTAGTCGCGGAGGCGAGAATCATGGAGGCATTCCCATTCACAGGTGCCTTGCTTACTTCAATGCTGGCGGCGGGAAGCGCCTTGGCAGCAGATCTGCCGGTTAAGGCGCCGGTTGCCGCTGCGGTAGTTTTCGATTGGACAAGACCCTATCTGGGACTCAATCTGGGCTACAGTCTCGGCGGCCAGACCGCGGATGGGACTGTAACGGGAGCCTCGACCACTGCGGGAGTCGTAACGCGGCTTGTCCCTGTACCCCTGTTCGGGCGCGCCAACCTCGACGGCGTGGATGCGGGTGCGCAGCTCGGATATAATTCGCTGGCTAGTCGGACTTGAAGGCGACGTGCAGGGGACGAACGAGCACAAGTCTTCCGACGTCTACCTGTTGGATGTCCGCCGGGATCTACGGCGGATTCCGTGGATTATAGATTGAACTGGTTCACCACTGACCAGGCGTGTCGGATATCTGCCGGCGGACCAGCTTCTCGTTTACGCGACGGGCGGCTTGGCCTTCGGTAGTTTCTGCGGCGAGTTGTCCTCGACTCCCCTGTTTGTTGGTCCGTTGTTTGGCTCTTGGTCGCATATAGGACTCGGCTGGACCGTCGGAGGCGGCGTGGAGGCCGCATACGATCAAAACTGGTTCGTGAAGTTGGAGTACCTTCATGGACCTCGGCAAGTTGGTGGGGGACGACTGGAACGGTTACCACCGTTGTGGCCAGGGCGGCGCCGACGACAATCGTCAGAAATTGCACGTTCAGCTCGCCCTTCACCGACAATATATTCTGGGTTGGGTGAACTACAGATTTGGTCCGTCGGCAGCGGTTGTCGCGAAGTATTGATTATCCCGTTGGGGCGAAAGTCGGTGCGATCGTTCGCGCGTTTGGACGGTCGCGCCTCTAGAGTCAGCTACCCGGGCTCTGAGCAACCAGAGCGGGGTGCGGGCGGATGCTGAGAGCGACGGTAATTTTTCGGGTTGCCGGCGAAGGCTTTAAATCACACCCGTCGGTCAAAATGGCTTGATGATCACGAAAGTCACTATGCCGATCATCAGAATTGTGGGCACCTCATTTGCAAATCGGTAGAACGTCTGGCCCTTGGTATTGCGGTCGGCCGCAAAATCCTTGACCCATCGCGCAAGCGCCAGGTGGACTCCCGACAGGGCCAGCACAAGGGCGCATTTCGCGAGAAACCAGGGTGAAGAATACCAATGACCTGCAGCAGCAAGGTAGAGCCCCGTTAGCCACGAGATGATCATCGCCGGATTGACGATCGCCTTCAGCAGACGCCTCTCCATCACCTTGAAGGTCTCGGACTGCTTCGATCCAGGCTCTGCTCCGCAGTGATAAACAAACAGCCGCGGCAGATAGAGCAGGCCCGCCATCCATGCGATGATGGCAATCACATGCAACGCCTTGATCCATTCGTACATTGGCGAGTCCAGCGGCCATTTCGGTTTGTCGTTAGTAAGGACGCTCCGTTCTAGCAGGACCGAGAATGGAGTGGAAGCTGGCTGGAGGCTTACCGAAGTTCAGGTGAGTTTATCGGCTGGCCTGGAAAATGCTCGGACTCTCTGGCGGTGAAAGAAAGCAGCTTCGAGAATGAAGCCTTCACAATGGTATGCGTGAAGTCTGCATCGAACGATTCTCGGCCCGCCGTTCGGCTTGCTAGTAACAGGGCGGGGAAGGATACCTGATCAGCGAGTCAAAGCAGCGCGGCCCCCGGTCGGCGGGGATATTGCTGTTGGGGACTGCCACGGGGCCAGGCGCCGCAGCCTTGGACGCAGCGACCGCTTTCTTGGCGAATGCATCGCCTGGGAGGGTTGCAACGGTGGCAGTGCCGACAATTGCCGATAAAGACAACAGAACCAGCGTGCGATGCGCCATGGTCGATCCTTCCCTGGCAAGGTCCAAGTTCAAGGAAAGGCTAGCCGTGTCGCGACGCACTTATCTATTGCGCAAATGTCACGGTCAAAATTTGTGCAAACACTTGCCTTGGTTTCTCGCTGGGGAGGAAACGCCGAGCAAGAGTTGCGGGCTCCCTGGCGCCCAGCTGTCCTTTGCCCTTTCCCGAATCCAGGCGCGAATCGTATCGCGATCGGATGTCGAAAGCTTCTTCTAGCTAAGTGGCATGTGTGTCTGGGGAGCGCTCGCCGGTGCTGCGGAGTGACCTGGAGGCCGATCAATTCGGTCAATATCGGCTCCGCCTACAACTACGAGCGCTGCGATTTCACGAGGTTCGACGCCGGCTCCACGACCGAACAGCGCAAAGGTCTACGCCGACTGGAAGCCGGAAAGGTGGCTCACCCTTCGCGCCAGCGGGACTTATAGCGAGCGCCGCGCCGGCAACTACGACTACCTCGGAAACGTCGGCATCTTCCAGTGGCCCGTGCCTAGGGCCATAACCAATCTGACCGGCTGGCCGAACTCGGCGAATTACTCGCCGGCATATCGGCAATTCTATCTCAATGACAGCGATCACGCCCAGGCCAAGTTCCAGATGGACGTCGACGTGTTCCGCAATCTCGCCGTCTTGCCGACGCTCATCTGGCGGGAATGACGAATACCTGCTGCAGCAGAACCAGTTGGGGCTGACCCCACATGTCCAACCAGGCTCAGGTCGCGTACTAACAGTCGATGGGTGGAACTATCCCAACTACAACGTTCGCCTGCTCGGTGCAGCCGTGGCGTGGGCGTGGTAGAATCCGGGCCTGGCGGCAAGGACGGGTGTCATCCCGCCCTTGCCTGCCTGTCCGACCCTGATCTATATCAAAAGCAGGTTCTGACCCGGCTGATAGCAAAGAAAGCGCGCAGGCCGGCTGCGTGGGGGTAGGGCGGGCGCACGATATGGTTCTATGGTCGCTTTTCGCGTTGATGACAGCGGGCGCGATTTTCGCCGTGTGGTGGCCGCTCGCACGGGGACGGCACTCCGCCCGATTAGGAAGCGATATAGCGGTTTACCGTGATCAACTTGACGAAGTGGATCGCGACGAAGCAGCGGAACTGATTGGCACGGCCGAGGCCGCAGCAGCGCGTATCGAGGTTTCACGTCGTCTGATAGCTGCGTCGGAGGCGGTCGAGGGGCAGGCAGCGGTGCCCGCCGTTGCGCGGTCTTATAGCCGCGCAACACTGGCAGCCGTGGTGCTGATGTTGCCGCTCGGAACCGGTGCGCTCTATCTCAAGCTGGGGTCGCCAAATATCGCCCCGGTTTCGATGGAGGCGGAAGCGGGCGGTCAATCCTTGCCAGAGGGCATCGAGCAAACGGTCGCCAAGGTCGAAGCTTTCCT
Source organism: Bradyrhizobium sp. (assembly GCA_021732175.1). Lineage (GTDB taxonomy): Bacteria > Pseudomonadota > Alphaproteobacteria > Rhizobiales > Xanthobacteraceae > Bradyrhizobium. Next base: position 3,682 of record JAKFVP010000375.1, on the reverse strand, counting down.
TGAGAAAAATCCGCGCGGCGGGCGTGGCTGGGAAGTGCTGGCGCCGGTCTATATTCGCTTGGGTCGTTTTGATGATGCGGTGAAGGCGCGTCGCAATGCCCTTGAGATCCTGGGTCCCGACGCCGCTCGGCTCGGAGATCTCGGCGAAGCCATTTTTTTGGCATCCGGCGGCGTCGTAACGCCGGAGGCAAAAGACCTCTTTATTCGTGCCGAAGCTGCCGACGGCCGCGATGTCATGGCGCAATATTATCTCGGTCTCAGCGCCAAGCAGGAGGGCCGCAGAGATGAGGCTGAGCGACGATGGCGCGCTCTGATCGATTCGGCGCCGGCCGGCGCGGAATATCTGCCCCTGATCAAGAATGCCTTGGCGCGGATCGACGAAAAGGAGCCGGCACGAGCCGGAGGAGCGCCGCTGCCTGATCACGACGGAAGCGCCATAGATGCGATGGTCGAGCGCCTGGCGGGGCGTCTGAAGAAAGACGGATCTGACGTGGCCGGCTGGATTCAATTGGTGCGCTCCTACCGGGTATTGCGAAAGGCCGACAGGGTGGCCGCCGCTATTGTTGATGCTCGTGCGGCGCTGGCCAACAATCCAGAGAGACTGCAGCAGTTCAACGACAGCCTGCGGGCCCTTGAGGCTGGAACGGAAGCTGCCGACGCCGATTCAGGCCGGTCGGCACCGGCGCTAGCTGCGGGCAAGCCGCAGCCGGGACCGAATGAAGAGGACATTGCCGCCGCCTCGAAGATGACGTCTTCCGATCGGAACGTGATGGTCGAAGGCATGGTCGCCCGACTTGCCCAGCGGTTGACCGAAAATAGTTCCGACGTTGACGGATGGCTGCGCTTGATCAGATCTTACGCAGTACTCGGTCAGCGCGACAAGGCATTGGCCGCAGCCGCAAGCGCTCGCACGGCACTTGCCGACAACCGTGACAATCTTCGCCGTATCGACGAACTGACCAAAGAGTTGGGCTTGGGGGGATCGTGACGCAAAAGCAGCGGGGGCTTGTCTCGACAAGCAAACGATTTCTGGCATCAGGTCGGAATCAAGATGGGTGCACGGTGAGCAGAGGAAGAAAATCGCAATGATCGCGGAACTTGGTCACTACGCCCTTGTCCTGGCGCTCGCGCTAGCACTGGTCCAGTCAGTCTCGCCGGTGATTGGTGCGCGCGCCGGCGACGTCGGCCTGATGAGGCTTGCGGATTCTACCGCGCTCGCGCAGTTCGGCTTCGTTGCCCTGGCCTATGGTTTGCTCACCGTCTGCTACGTTACGTCGGATTTCTCCGTTCAGAACGTATTCGAGAATTCGCATTCACAGATGCCCTTGCTTTACAAGGTCACCAGCCTTTGGGGCAACCACGAAGGGTCGATGTTGCTGTGGGTGCTTATTCTTTCCGCTTTTGGCGCCTTGGTCGCAATCTTCGGCGTTACTCTTCCGACTTCCCTGAAGGCAAAGATGCTGGCCGTCCAGTCTTGGGTCGCCACAGCCTTCTATCTCTTCATTCTCCTGACCTCCAACCCGTTCAGGCGCCTGGTCGAGATGCCCGCCGAGGGCCGCGACCTCAATCCGATCCTGCAAGATCTTGGTTTGGCCGTGCATCCGCCACTCCTGTATCTCGGCTATGTCGGATTCTCAGTTACCTTTTCCTTTGCAGTCGCCGCACTTCTCGAAGGCCGCATTGATGCGGCCTGGGCGCGGTGGGTGCGTCCGTGGATTCTGGTTGCCTGGATGTGTTTGACCCTTGGCGTCGCCATGGGCTCTTACTGGGCCTACTACGAGCTGGGCTGGGGCGGCTGGTGGTTCTGGGATCCGGTTGAGAACGCTTCTCTGATGCCATGGCTTTCGGGGACTGCGTTGCTCCATTCCGCCGTGGTTATGGAAAAGCGCAACGTGCTCAAGGTCTGGACTATCCTGCTTGCGATCCTGACCTTTTCTCTGTCGCTAGTTGGTACATTCCTGGTCCGCTCGGGAGTTCTCACGTCGGTTCACACCTTTTCGACCGATCCGGGGCGTGGCGTCTTCATTCTCCTCATACTTGTTGTCTTTATAGGCGGAAGTCTCGCCTTGTTTGCCATGCGCGCGCCACTGCTCAAGCAGGGTGGATTGTTCGCACCGATTTCCCGTGAAGGCTCGCTGGTATTGAACAATTTGCTCTTGTCGACTGCATGCGCGACCGTATTTGTCGGCACACTTTACCCGCTCATTCTGGAGGTCCTCACCGGCGACAAGATTTCCGTCGGTGCGCCATTCTTCAATGTCACGTTCGGGCCGCTGTTCGTGCCGCTGCTTCTCGCGGTTCCGTTCGGGCCGTTGCTCGCGTGGAAGCGCGGTGATATCTATGGGGTCGTGCAGCGGTTGCTTGCGGCCGGCGCTGTCGCGCTGGTCGGCGTTGCCGCGACGTTTGCCGCCGCCGGTATCAAGCCGGTGCTGGCTCCGTTCGGTATCGGGCTTGCGATGTTCGTGATGGCAGGCGCGCTCTCTGACGTCGCCGAACGCGTTGCTTTTCGCAGCATGTCGCTCGCGACCATCAGGCGTCGCGCGGCGGGGCTCCCGCGGTCAGTATGGGGTACGGTGCTGGCGCACTTTGCGCTCGGCCTCACGCTGGCGGGGATCGTTTGCGAGACGAGCTGGAATAGCGAGCGGATTATTGCGCTGAAGCCCACCGAAACCGTTTCGGTCAGCGGTTATGACCTGACCTTCGAAGGAATCACGAGCCGGACGGGTTCGAACTATCGAGAGATTGCCGCGCGCTTTGCCGTGCGGAGAAACGGTTTACAGATCGCAACCATGGAACCGTCGAAACGCGTGTTCCCGTCGCGGGACGGCATGACAACGACGGAGGCCGCATTGCTTACGAGGGGACTCAGTCAACTCTACCTTTCTCTCGGTGACAGCAAGGCTGACGGTGCGGTCACGGTACGCCTTTATTACAAGCCGCTGGTACTGCTGATTTGGCTCGGTGCGGTCGTGATGGTCCTGGGGGGAGCGCTGTCATTGTCCGACCGACGATTGCGAGTTGGTGCTCCAAGGCCTGCGGCAAGAGCGTTGCCGCAACCGGCTGAATAGCTTCTTCATTACAGAAAGGCCGGCAATCGAATGGCTCGCAATCTTGGATTTCTGCTTCTGCCGGCATTGTTGTTGGCCGCATCTCCGCTCTACGCCGTTCAGGTCGATGAGATCCTGCAAGATTCTGCGCTGGAGGCGCGCGCCCGCGCCATCTCCTCAGAGCTGCGCTGCATGGTCTGCCAAAATCAATCGATCGACGATTCCGAAGCGCCGCTTGCCCGCGATCTGCGTTTACTCGTGCGCGAGCGGCTGAACGCGGGAGACAGCGACCGCCAGGTGATCGATTTCATGGTAGCGCGCTATGGCGAGTTCGTTCTTCTGAAGCCCCGCTTGGCTTGGCACACGGCAATCCTCTGGGCAGCGCCGCTGCTCGCGCTCTTAGCCGGCTTGGCAATGGTCCTGGTTTCGATGCGGAATCGCTCGGCAGCGGCTCCCGAAGCGGTCCCCTTGACGGAAGCCGAACGGCGAAAGCTGATGGCCATCGGGCACTCGCCCGCAAGCCCTCATGCGGGCGAGGCTAGCAATACGCAGGGAGCATGAACATGGACTACGATGCTTTTTTCGCCTCCGCCCTGGGCCGGCTTCATGATGAACGCCGCTATCGCGTGTTTGCC